>NZ_SMRQ01000056.1 GCF_004359965.1 Cognatilysobacter segetis
ACGCCCGCGGTCTGGTTGATCTGGAGCACGCCCTGCGGACGCGCGAACGCCGAGCCGTCGATGCGCGCCTCGCGCGTCGGCGGCAGGACCGGCACCGCGTCGGGCTCGAGTGGCACGCCCGACGCCACCGCTGCGAGGGCGGTCACGTCGACGTTCTGGATGAGGTGGGCGCCGCCCTCGTCGCCGCCGATCGCCAGCACGTTGAGCTGCGCGTTCGCGGCGCCGGCCGCCTGGTTCACCGCGAGCACGCCGCGTCCGCCACCGAGCGCGGCATCGGTGATGCGGGCGACGGCGCCACGGGCGGCATCGCCGGCGGCCACCGCGGTGGCCTGCGCACCCGCCACGTGCGCGGCGTTGAAGCCGCCCTGCGCGATCGCGGCGAGGTTGGCCTGGGCGTTGCCGCGGCCGGCGACGAGGTTGATCGACGCGACACCCGACATCCCGCGCCCGGCGACGCCGTCGATGCGCGTCGCGAAGGTCGGCGGCGGCGGCGGGGTCGGCGGCTCGTCGGCCCACGCGGTGGTGGCGACAAGCGGCAGCACGAGGGCGAACGCGCGGCTCACGGGTGGCCTCCGAGGCCGCCGAGCGCCTGCGCGAGCGTGGACGTGACGACGTCGCCGATGCCGGACGTCGCGTGGCCGATCGCGCCGCCCGGGCCGGACAGGCCGGTGGGCGCGGTGCCCTGCGCGGTGGGGCCCAGGGCCAGGCCCGCCGGCATGAACTTCGCGCTGCGGGGGTCGCCGGTGTTCACGAGGCCACCTGCGCCGAGGGCACCGAGCACCTTGTCGTCGACGTGCTGGGCGACGAGGCCGTCCATGGCACTGCCGAAGGCGACGCCCGGGAACACCGGTGCCTGCACGGCGACCGGGTTGTCGGTCGCCCGGGGCAGCGCCGTGTAGGCCACGCGCGGCTCGACCGTGCGCGTGAGGATCAGCTGCGGGTCGGTCGCCTGCGCCGACTGCGCGCCCGCCGCGAGCGGCAGCGCGGCCGCCAGCAGGGAGATCAGCAGTCGCGGGTTCGGCAGGGACACGTCGGCGATCCGGTGCGATGGGTGCCAACCTCCACGCCAGTCCCGTGCCAACTTTTTAAGTGGTTGTTTAGAAACGTTTTCTACGCGTGCACGCCGCGGGTGCAGCGCGTGAAGGCGAAAGAAACGTTTCGTTCGTGAAACGTCACCGACCGCATACGAGCCTGTCCCTCGCATGAACACGACGGGTCTGGCAGCGGCGGTAGCGGGTCGGGAAGCCCGCGCTGGCACGGTTCTCGCCGTAGCAAGTCCGCGGCCGCGCGCCGTTACGGCGTGCGTTGCATCCGCGCAACGCGCGCCGCGTGCGAGGATCGCGCGTCCCCCGTGCCGCCCTGCCGCCGATGACGATCCCCGCGCCCGCCGACTTCATCCACGTCATCGAGAACGCGCTCGACCCGGCCTGGTGCGCCGCGGTGGTGGCGCGCCTGGGCGCCAGCCGGGACCTGCAGCCCGGCCGCATCGGCAGCGGCGTGTTCCCCGACATGAAGGACAGCCTCGACCTCACCCTGCTCGGCAAGCCCGAGTGGGACGACGTCGCCAACACGCTCAACACGGCGGTGATCGCCGGCCTGCGCGACTACGTGCGGCGCTGGCCGCATACGCTGGTCGCGCCGCTGATGCTCGAGGTGCCGGACGGCGCCAAGCGCCATCGCCTCACCGCCGAGCGCCTGCAGGCGATGGACGACGACGCGCTGACGCCGCTGCTGATGCACGTCTTCCGGCCGGGCGTGATCAACCTGCAGCGTTACACCGCCGGACGCGGCGGCTATCCGTACTGGCACTGCGAGCTGTTCCCGCGCGACGCGCACGGCGAGACCCTGCACCGCCACCTGCTATGGACGGTCTACCTCAACGACGGCTTCGCCGAAGGCGAGACCGAGTTCCTCTACCAGCAGCGCAAGATCGCGCCGAAGACTGGCTCACTGCTGCTCGCGCCCGCTGCGTTCACGCATACGCACCGCGGGAACCGCCCGCAGGGCGGCGACAAGGTCATCGCGACGAGCTGGGTGCTGTTCCAGCGCGCCGAGGCGCTGTTCGGCGCGCGCTGAGCGATCAGGCGGCCGGGTCACGCGCCGCGCCGCGTCGCCGGAACGCGCGATGGGCCAGCAGCGCAAGCGGCGTCCCGAGCACGAGCCACGTGGCGACGAAGCACCATTCGGACAGGCTCGCGTGGCCGACGGCCTCGATGCCCCAGCCGTCCTCCAGCCAGCGCCAGAACGGCAGCAACAGGAAGGTCAGGACGATGGCGACGGGCAGCGCCAGCGCCAGCGCGATCACCGCGGCGGCGAGTCCGCGCACGGGCGCCGGCTTCAGGGCCTCGCGTGGTTCAGCACGAGCCAGTACAGGCCGACCTGCTTGACCGCCCACACGAACTGTTCGAAATCCCCCGGCTTCTGGATGTAGCTGTTCACGCCGAGCGCGTAGGTCGCCTCGACGTCGAACGGCTCGGTGCTGGTGGTGAGCACCACGACCGGCAGCGAGCGCGTCGCTTCGTTGGCGCGGATCGCCTGCAGCACCTCGCGCCCGTCGACCTTCGGCAGGTTGAGGTCGAGCAGCACGAGCGACGGGAGGTCGGCGGGGTCGCGGTCGGCGAAGCGGCCACGTGCGAACAGGTAGTCGAGCGCCTCGGCCCCGTCGCCGACGACGGCGAGCTGGTTGGCGATCTTGGCCTCGTCGAAGGCGAGCCGGGTCAGCTCGACGTCGTCGGGATTGTCCTCGACCAGCAGGATTTCCTTGTGCATCGACGCCTCAGCTCTCCGCGGCGGGCAGTTCCAGCGTGAACGTGCTGCCCTGTCCTTCGATGGACGCGGGGCTCACGTCGCCGCCATGCCGCTGCGCGATGCGCTGCGCGATCGCGAGGCCCAGGCCGTGGCCCGCGCCCTCCGCGACGCCGTGCAGGCGCTGGAACGGCTGGAACAGCTTGTGAGCATACTGCATGTCGAAACCGCGGCCGTTGTCCTGCACGGCCACGCGCAGGCGGTCGCCGACACGCTCGCCGCGCACGGCGATGCGCGGCCGTTCCAGCCCGCGGGTGAACGTCCAGGCGTTTTCCAGCAGCGCGCGCAGCAGCTGCTTGAGCAGGCGCTCGTCGCCGTTCGCCATGAGCCCCGGCTGCACGTCGACCTCGACCTCGCGGCTGGGCTCGGCGTCCTGCAGCTCGGCCAGCACCCATTCGGCCAGCAGCGACACGTCGACCGGCGCGACCGTCATCGACGCGCTCGCCGCACGCGACAGCTCGCCCAGCGCGGCCAGCAGCCCCGACATGCGCGTGGCCGCGGCACGGATGCGCGAGAGGTGCATGCGTTCGCTGGCGTCGAGCTTGGCGCCGGCGCGGTCCTCCAGCAGCTTGGCGAAGCTCTCGATCGAGCGCAGCGGCGAGCGCAGGTCGTGCGCCACGGTGTCGGCGAACATCTGCAGCTGGCGCTGCTCGGCGGTGGTGTCGACGGCGGGCAGCCACTGCGCGAGCCACTGGCCCGCGGCCGGCCGCAGGTGCAGTTGGCCGTCGGGATGGCCCGGCAGCGCCAGCGGCGCGTCGCCGGCCCGCAGGCCGACGTCCACCAGCCGGGCGTCCAGCACGCCCAGCGAGTCACCGTCGCGGACGCCGAAGCGCTCGGCGAACGCGGCGTTGGCCGCGACCACGCGACCGTCGACGTCGACCAGCGCCGCCGGGACGGCGCAGGCATCGACGAGGGCTTCGATCGAGGGAGTAGCGGCGGCGTCGGGCGTCACGGGCACCGTCCAGGGCGCGATGGAAGCGGCGGAGTGTACGCATCGCGGGTGACGGCCCGATCCATGCGGCGCCCGCGCGTCGCTGTCGCGCGACGGATGGCAGGATGCGCGTTCATACGGACCCCGCCTCGATGGACCTGCACCAGATCCTGTTCCTGCTGATCCTCGCCGGATCGCTCTACCTGTTCGTCAGCGAGAGGCTGCGCGTGGACGTCACCGCGATGCTCACGCTGCTCGCGCTGGTGCTCACGGGCGTGCTCGATTCGAAGCAGGCGCTGTCGGGCTTCGCCAGCGAGCCGGCGATCATCGTCGCCGCGGTGTTCGTGATCAGCGGCGCGCTCGCGGCCACCGGCATCACCGAACGCCTCGGCCAGTGGATCGGCCGCGCGGCGGGCCAGCGCGAATGGCGCGCGGTGCTGGTGATCATGCCGGCGGTGGCGGCGCTGAGTTCGTTCACCCACCACGTGATGGTGACGGCGATGATGCTGCCGATCGTCACCCGCTTCGCGCAGGCGCGCGGGCTGTCGCCGTCGAAGCTGCTGATGCCGATGTCGCTGGCCGCCTCGCTCGGCACCACGCTGACGCTGGTCAGCGCGCCGGCGTTCCTGCTCGCCGCCGACCTGCTCGAGCGCAGCGGCAGCGGCGAGCTGCACATCTTCTCGATCACGCCGATCGGCCTGGCGCTGGTGGCGATCAGCATTCCGTACATGATGGTCGCGCGCTGGCTGCTGCCGCATCGCGCCGGCCAGGCGGCGGGTGACGACTGGATGCAGCTCGGCAGCTACCGCACCGAGCTGCGCATCGTCGAGGGCGGGCGCTGGAGCACGCGGCCGCTGGCCGAGCTGCGGCGCGCGCTCGGCGGCTCGTTCAAGCTGCACGGCTGGATGCGCGACGGCCACGTGCGCCGCGACCTCGTCGACGGCAGCCCGCTGATCGCCGGCGACGTGCTGCTGGTGGAGACGTCGGCCGATGCGCTGGCCTCGCTGCACGACGATCCGGGCCTCGACCTCAACGCACTGGCGCGGTTCGAGTCGCACGTGGACGGCGACGGCGAGCCGCAGCTGGTGCAGGCGCTGGTGGCCCCGGCCTCGGAGTTCATCGGCCGCTCGATCCGCGAGCTCGACTTCGCGCGTCGCTTCCACGCGGTGGTGGCCGGGCTGTGGCGGCGGCGCGGGCCGCAGTCGCTGCGCCTGGCCGACGTGCGCCTGCGCGAGGGCGACCTGCTGGTGCTGTTCGGGCGCGCCTCGCGCCTCGCGGAACTCGCCTCGCACCACGGCTTCCTGATGCTGATGCCGTTCGGGGGCGAGGCCAAGCGCCGGCTGCGCGCCCCGCTGGCGCTGGCGATCCTCGCGGCCACGGTCGTCGCCGCGGCGACGGAGTGGCTGGCGGCGCCGCTCGCCTTCCTGTTCGGTGCGGTGGCGATGGTGGCCACGCGCTGCGTTGACGTCGACCGCGCCTACCGCGAGATCGACGTGCGCGTGTTCGTGATGATCGCGGGCGTGATCCCGCTGGGCGTCGCGATGGAATCCACCGGCACCGCGCAGCTGCTCGCGAACGGGCTGCTGCGCGTCGTCGCCGACTGGCCCGCGCTGGCGGTGCTGCTGGTGATGTTCGGCGTCGCCGCGCTGCTGACGCAGATCCTGTCCGACGGCGCGACCACCGTGCTGCTGGCGCCCGTCGCGCTCAACCTCGCGCACGGACTGCACCTCGCACCCACCCCGTTCGTGGTGTGCACGGCGCTGGGCGCAGTGGTCGCGTTCCTCACGCCGATCGGGCACCACGGCAACCTGCTGATCCTCGGGCCGGGCCAGTACCGCTTCGGCGACTTCCTCAAGATCGGGCTGCCGCTCACCGTGCTGATCGCACTGGTGTGCGCGTGGATGGCGCGCTGGCTGTGGCTGGGCGGGCCGCTGCTGCCGGGCTGACGCCCGCGCTAGAACAGCTCGCCCTGCGGCGTCGCCCGGCGCGGCGGCGCGAAACGGCTCGCATCGAGTTCGCCGAAGCGGCCGTAACCCAGGCGCGCACGCGCCTTGCGGAAGCGCTGCTGCACCAGCTGCGCGAACACGCCGGTGCCGGTCATGCGCGTGCCGAACCCGGCCTGGTAGTCCTTGCCGCCGCGCATCTGCTGCACGAGGCTCATCACGTGCGCGGCGCGGTCGGGATAGTGCAGCTCGAGCCATTCGCGCCACACCTCCTTCAGCTCGTTCGGCAGGCGCAGCAGCGTGTAGCCGGCCTCGCGTGCGCCGTGTTCGAACGCGGCTTCCAGGATGTGCTCCATCTCCATGTCGGTGATCATCGGGATCACCGGCGCGACCATCACGCCGACCGGCACGCCGGCCTCGCTCAGCGCCCTCATCGCGCGCAGCTTCGAATGCGGTGCCGACGCGCGCGGCTCGAGCTTCGAGGCCAGGCGGTTGTCGAGCGTGGTCACCGAGAAGTGCACGCTGACGAGGTTGTCGCGCGCCATCGCCGCCAGCAGGTCGACGTCGCGCTCGATCAGCGCGCTCTTGGTGACGAAGCTCACCGGATGCTTCGTTTCCGCGAACAGCTCCAGCACCGCTCGGGTGATGCCGTAGCGCCGCTCGATCGGCTGGTACGCGTCGGTGTTGATGCCGAGCGCCGTCACCTGCGGCACGTAGCCGGGCTTGGCGAGCTCCTCGCGCAGGCGCTCGACGGCGTTGGTCTTGGCGAACAGCTTGGTCTCGAAGTCGAGCCCGGGCGACAGGTCGAGATAGCTGTGCGTCGGCCGTGCGAAGCAGTAGACGCAGCCGTGCTCGCAGCCGCGGTAGGGATTGAGCGACTGCGAGAAGCCGACGTCCGGCGACTGGTTGCGCGTGAGGATGCTGCGCGCGCGTTCCTCGGTGACGGTGGTCGCCGGTTTCGGCGCTTCCGCGAGGTCCTCGTAGACCGAGCCCCAGCCGTCGTCGACGCCTTCGACCGTGGTGGCGTCGAAACGCGAGGCGACGCGCGACGCGGCGCCGCGGCCCTTGATCGGCTTCATCGGTTTGCGCGCGTCGGTCATGCCGGGATTTTCGCGCGCGTGCGTCTCAGCCTGTGGGACGTGCGCGTCGAGACGGGCGTGACGCCAGCGGCCGTAAGATCGGGAACGCCCCTTCGCCGTGACCGCATGACGCCGCACCGTCCGCCCTCCGTTCCGGCCCCTCGCCGGCTGCCCGCCGCCGGCCCGTCGCGGGCTGCGCGATGACGGCGCTGCTGGACTGGCTGCACGCCGCGGCGCATGCCCACCCGCTGCGCTTCGACCTGTTCGCGGCCGGCTGGCTGGTCTACCTGATCGGTCTCGGGCTGTGGATCGTCCTGCAGAAGCGCGAGCCGGCGGCGACGCTGGCCTGGCTGATCAGCCTCGCGGTGCTGCCGTACCTGGGCTTCGTGATCTACTACTGGTTCGGCCCGCAGCGCATCCGTCGCCAGCGACTGCGTCGCGGACGGGCGCGGGCGCGATTGCCGCTGGCGGACGGCGACGCGGCGGACGCCGAACTCCGGGAGCTCGCGCGCCTGGGCCAGGCGACCACCCGCCTGCCCGCCTCCACCGCCAGCGACGTGCGCCTGCTGGTCGACGGCGGCGCCACGTACGACGCGCTGGTCGAGGCGATCGCAGGCGCGCGCGAGCACGTGCACCTCGAGTACTACATCTTCGAGCCCGACCGCACCGGCACGCGCGTGCGCGATGCGCTCGTCGAGCGCGCGAAGGCGGGCGTCACGGTACGCCTGCTGGTCGACGCGGTGGGCTCGGCGCGCCTGCGGCGGCGCTTCCTCGCGCCGCTGGTGGAGGCCGGCGGCGAGGTCGCCTGGTTCCATCCGATGCTGGCGCCGTGGCGGCGTCCGTGGCTCAACCTGCGCTCGCACCGCAAGATCGTGGTGGTGGACGGGCGCATCGCCTTCACCGGCGGCATCAACGTCACCGACGAGGAGGACGAGCGCCTGCGCGCGGACGCCTACCGCGACCTGCACCTGCGGATCGAGGGCGAAGTGGTCGGCGCGCTGCAGCAGGTGTTCCTCGAGGACTGGATCTACGCGACCGGCCAGCGCGCGCCGAGCATCCCGCGCGTCGCGCCCGCGCGCGGCGCGGTCGATGCGCAGGTGCTGGTCTCCGGGCCCGACGGCCCGTGGGAGCCGATCCATCGCCTGCACGTGGCGGCGATCCATGCCGCCCGGCAGCGCGTCTGGCTGGCGACCCCCTACTTCGTGCCGGGCGAGGCCGCGATGATGGCGCTGACCTCGGCGGCGCTCGCGGGCCTCGACGTGCGCCTGCTGGTGCCGTCGCTCAGCGACTCGCGCCTGGTCACCTACGCCGCGCGGTCCTACTTCGACGACCTGCTCGCGGCCGGCGTGCGCATCCACGAGTACGGGCCGCGGCTGATGCACACCAAGGCGCTGCTCTGCGACGAGGACGTCGCGATCATCGGCAGCGCGAACTTCGACTACCGCAGCTTCCGGCTCAACTTCGAGGTCTCGATGCTGTTCCGCGACGCCGGCATCGCCGCGTCGCTCGCCGAACTGCTGCAGCACGACATGGCGCAGGCGCCGCGCGTGCGCGCCGACCGCCGCCGCTCGTTCCTGCGCGCGCGGCTGCCGGAGTCGCTCGCGCGGCTGATGTCGCCGTTGCTGTAGGTCGCGCCGGGCCGTGGGCGTCGCGGATGGGCGGGACCCGCGGGTCCCGGCGCGTTGCGCCCGCGTGGTGCGGCGGCATGACGGGCGGTCCGTCCGGGCGCGCGGGCGGGGCGAACCGCCGCGCGGCGGGGCTAGACTGCGGCGGACGGGGGAGGAAAACGCATGTCCTGGCTCTATCTGCTCCTGGCCGTCGCGGCACTCGCGATCGCGTTCAAGACCGCCACCGCGGGCGTCATGGTGGTCGCGCTGCTGGCCGCGTTCGGCCTACTGCTCGCCTGGTTGATGGGCCTGCTGGCTGCTCGCGTGGAAAGCCGCAGCGGCGACCCGACCATGATCGTCGACCCGGCCGAGCTGATCCGCCTGCGGGAGCAGGCCGAAGCGCGCCGCGCCGCCGCGTCGATGGGCACGCCGCCCGACGCCTGAGGGGCTCCGCCCGCGCCTCGGCGTACGATGCGCGGATGACCCACCTCAGCGTCAACGTCAACAAGATCGCGGTGCTGCGCAACTCGCGCGGCGGCGACGAGCCCGGCGTGGTGCGCGCCGCGCGAACCTGCCTCGACGCGGGTGCCTTCGGCATCACCGTCCATCCGCGTCCGGACGCCCGCCACATCACCGCCGACGACGTGCATGCGCTCGCGGCGCTGACGCGGAAGCGCGGCGCCGAGTTCAACGTCGAGGGCAATCCGTTCGCGCCACCGCGAGCCGGCTACCCGGGCTTCCTGGCGCTGTGCGAGGCCGTGCGTCCGGCGCAGGCGACGCTGGTGCCCGACGGCGATGCGCAGATCACCTCCGACCATGGCTTCGACTTCACCGGCGACACGGGCCGGCTGCGCGAGCTCGTCGCCGCGTTGAAGGCGCTGGGGTGCCGGGTGAGCCTGTTCGTCGATGCCGATGCCGCGGCCGCGGCGCAACCGGCGGCGACGGGCGTCGAACAGGCGGCGTCGGTCGGCGCGGATCGCGTCGAGCTGTACACCGGTCCCTACGCCGCGGCCTTCGCGGCGGGCGAGGCCAGCGACGCGCTGCAATCGGCCGCGATCGTCGCGCAACGCGCGCAGGCGGCGGGCCTGGGAGTCAACGCGGGCCACGACCTGAGCCGGGTCAATCTTCCGGCGTTCCTGCGTGGCGTGCCCGGCGTGCTCGAGGTCTCGATCGGTCACGCGCTGATCGGCGACGCGCTGTACGAGGGGCTCGACACCACCGTGCGGCGCTACCGGGCGGCGATCGACGCCGCCTAGCGACGGGGGGCGGCGCGACGCTTCGACCCCGCGCGCCCGGGCTCGGCGCGTGGCGTTCGGAGTGCCTGGGCGCTTTGAGGCGCGACGGAATGCACGTCGACACGGCGCTTCCAGCAGCATTAGATGTCGTGAGCGCTACGGTCGCGGGTCTCGCAGTTGTCGCTGCGATTGACGGCGATCAGCGTGCCGTCCAGTACGCCCTCGGCGCCTGTCGATCCGCTGCCCGCCGGTCGACTGCGGCGCGGCGGCAGCCGTGTCGATGCTTCGCGGAATCGCGCCGCACGATGAGGCCGACGCGATGTTCGCCGCGTACCGGGGCAGGTGGCAGTACGCGGCGCTCGCGACACGGGTATGACCCAAACGGGGCCAACGCCGCACACAAAAAAACGCCGCCCGGAGGCGGCGTTTTCAACAAGGTAAGCAGCGTGTAGCGGTCCGGGCGGGCGACGGCGCGAAGCCGTTCTTGCTCCCGCCGCGGGGTCACTCTTCTTTCTGGACGAAACCGATCTTGTCCATGTCCGCGTTCTTCGCGTACGCCAGCACCTTCGCGAGTGTGTCGTACTCGGCCTGGCCGGCCACGTCGATTTCCAGACGCGGCTGGTTGGTCGGATCACGCTGCACGGTCTGGCGCATCAGCGATTCCAGCTGGCCCAGCGGCGTCGGCGCGTTGTCCCAGAACACGACGCCGGAGGCATCGATGCGCAGGGAGATCGGCGGCGGCGGCTCCTTCGGGTTCTCCGGCGGATTGAGCGTCGGCTGCGGCAGGTTGACGTCGATCGGGTAGGACGAGATCGGCGCCGTCACCATGAAGATGATCAGCAGCACGAGCATGACGTCGACGAGCGGCGTCACGTTCATGTCGGCCATCGGCGATGAACCGCCCGAGTCGGTCTTGAAAGCCATTACGGTTCCTCAGTGCTCTTTGGTGGCGACGAAGCCGACCTTGCGCATGCCCTGGTGCTGGGCCAGATCCACGTATTCCTTGAGGAGCTGGTACTTCGTCGTCTTGTCGCCGCGAACATTGACCTGCGGCTGCGGGACGCGCTGGGCCGTCACCGAGAGCTCGCTTTCCCGCGCGCTCTTGGTGATGGGCTCATCGTTCCAGAACACCGACCCGTCTTCCTTGATGGTCAACGTGACCGGCGGCACCGGCGGCATGTCCGTGCCCGCTTTGTCGAGCTTGGCCTCCGGCAGTTCCACCGCGATCTTGTGCTGCATGAGGGGCGTGGTGATCATGAAGATGATCAGCAGCACCAGCATCACGTCCACGAGCGGAGTGACGTTGATCTCGGCCATCGGGCCGCCGCTGTTGCCTGTACTGAAGGCCATGTGCCGTACTCCGGTTTATTCGTTCGACCGGCTCTGGATCAGCGCTTGACCGGGACTTCGCCGACGCGTGCACCGGTGGCGAAGAAGTCGTGCAGGTCGTGCGCGAACGTGTCGAACTTGTTGTTGGTGACGCGGTTCAGGCGGTTGAAGAAGTTGTACGCCAGCACCGCCGGGATCGCGACGAACAGGCCGAGCGCGGTCATGATCAGCGCCTCGCCGACCGGGCCCGCGACGGCCTCGATGCCCGCGTTGCCGCTGGCGCCGATGCGGATCAGGGCGCCGTAGATGCCCCACACCGTACCGAGCAGACCGACGAACGGCGCGGTCGAACCGACGGTGGCGAGCACGGTCAGGCCGGCTTCCAGGCGCGAGGACTCACGCGTGACGGCCTGGCGCAGGGCGCGGTCGACGAACTCCGAGCGGTTCAGCGACTCGACGAGGCGCGAGCCCTCGTGGCGCTGGTGGTGAGCGGCGGCCTGGGCGGCGTCGAGCGCGATCTTGGAGAACGGCTCCGAGCGCGGCTGCTCTTCCATGTAGCGGATGGCGTCCTGCGCGTTCGGGGTTTCCCAGAACGTGCTGATGACGCGATCCGACGTGCCGCGCAGGCGGATGTTCTTGATGAAGTTCATGACGATCCAGTAGATGGACAGGGTCGACATGAGCACGAGGGTGATGAGCACCACCCACGAGATGATGAATGCACCGGGGTCGCCGGTCATTTCACGAAGCAGGTGCAGCGGGCCCATCTGCGTCAGGGCAGATGCGGCGTTGCCTCCGGTGGCGGCGGCTTGGGCGAGGGTTTCCTGCAGCATGACGCTTACCTTTGTTGAGTAGTTGAAAGGTGGTGCAAAAAGTTACGGGCTTGGTATCGGTTTCGGGCGGGGGTCGCCGGATTACTCCAGCGACCACACCACCGGCACGACGGCCGTACCCGGATCACCCGGGCAGACCTTCCAGCGACGGACCGCCGTGACCGCGGCGCGGTCGAGGTCGCGGTTGCCGGCGCTCTTGCGGACGCTGGCGTCGGTGATGGTGCCGTCCGGCGTCCAGGTGACCTGCACGATCGTGGTGCCTTCGGCCTGCTCGCGCAGCGCCGTCGGCGGATAGCTCGGGCTGGTCTTGCTGCAGACGCTGGCCTGGCCGTTCACGACGTTCGGCGGCGGCGCCGGTGCCTTGGCGGGCGGCGCCGGCGGTGCCGGCGGCGGCGCGGGCACGTCGACCGGGCTCGGATTGTCGACGATCACCGGCGGCTGCTCCGGCGGCGGCGGCGTCGGCGTCGGCTGGACGATCTGCTGCTTCGGCGGATTCAGGATGAGCTGCTTGGGCGGCTCCTTCGGCGGCGGCGGCGGCGGGGGCGGCGGCGGCGGCTTGATCAGGTTGACGACCGTGACCTGCTCTTCTTCTTTCACGACCTTCGGCGCGGTGGCCGGGACGAGAATCAGAAGCAGTGCCGCGACGTGCACGGCGATAGCGGAGGAGATACCGGCGATACGCGCCCAGTTCAGTCCTTCGTTATCTCGAGTGGCGTGGGTGTATTGCGTCATGCGCCATTGCTCAGGAGGAATTTCCGGACGCCATGGCGCCGCGGGCGGTGTGCAACCCCACGGCCTTCACGGTCATGGGAATTTCCAAGCATATACCAAACGGCAGCAGCGGTTCCAAGCGTGTTTTGCGTGCTTGTGACCGCTGCCGCGATCAGATTATTTGCCCGGCAGTGCGAGGATCTTCTTGGCGTCCTCCGGATGCTTCACGCCCTTGGCCAGTGCCTGCTCCGCGGCCGCTTTCGCTTCGGAAATACGTTGCTCGTTGCGAAGCACGCCGGCGAGCGCGAGATAGGCCTCGCCGTTCTTGCCCATCGGCGCGGCCTTGCGGTAGGCGTCGATCGCCTTGTCGGTCTGCTCGGAGAAGTAGTACGACTGCGCGAGCGCGAGGTAGACGTTGTAGTCGGGCTTCAGCACGCCCTTCGTCATGCCCTCGTTGATGATGTCGATCGTCTGCTGTTCCTTGCCTTCGAGGTTGGCGTAGATCGAGAAAAGCTGGCGGTAGTCGG
>NZ_SMRQ01000057.1 GCF_004359965.1 Cognatilysobacter segetis
GCGGATGTCGTCGGCCTGCAGCGCCAGCGGCACGGTGATCTGCGGCAGCGAGTCGGGCCAGCGCGGCAGCTCGAAGGGCTTATCGCTCGGCGGCAGGTCCAGCGTCGCGCCGTCGACCTGCAGCGCGTCGAGTCGCAGCTTGCGGCCGAGCAGCGGACGCAGCGCGGGGTCCAGCACCACGCGGCGCGCGACGAAGTCGAGCTTCTTCCAGCGGAAGTGCACGCCGTGCAGCGTCATCGGGCCCGAAGCCGGGCCTTCCGCGCGTGTCCACGTCAGCGACGCATCGGCCGGGAGGCGCGCCTTGATCTGCGCGAGCAGCAGATCGCGCCCGGCGATGGTGGTGAGCAGCCAGTACGCGAACACGCCGACGAGCAGCAGCACCACGCCGGTGCCGATGCCGCTGCGCAGCGCGAGCCGGCGCATGCGCGCCCGGCGCTTCGCACGCAGCTCGCGGATGCGCGCCTCGCGCTCGTCGGGCGTCGGCGCATCGGCCGGCGTCGGCGTGGCGTCGGGCAGGCGGCTCAAAGCTCCGCTCCGAGGCCGAGGTAGATCTGGAACGGCGAGTCGGGCGAGTTCAGCCCGTGCGCGACATCGATGCGAACCGGCCCCACCGGCGAGCGCCAGCGAACGCCGACGCCGACGCCGGTGTGCATGTCGGGCCGGCGGTTGAACGCACTGCCGGTGTCGACGAACACGGCATAGCCCCAGCGGTCGTTGAGGTACTGCTCGTACTCCGCGCTGGCGGTGACGACGTTGCGCGCGCCGACGGCGAAGCGCTGGCCGTCGTTGCCCACGCGCGGCCCCACCACGCGCCAGCCGTAGCCGCGGATGCTGCGCTCGCCACCGGCATGGAAACGCAGCGACGGCGGCAGCGTGCCGACCGGCGCGTCGCTCCACGTGTGCCCGAGCTCGCCGCGTGTGATCAGCCGGCTCAGCGGCCCGAGCCCGCGGTACCAGTTCACGGCGGCGTGGGCCTGCGCGAACAGCAGCCCGCTGTCGCCGCCGACGCTGCCCCGGCCGCCGCGCACGAACGCGTTCGCGCCGAAGCCGCGGCGCGGCATCAGGCGATCGTCGACATCGACGTAGGTCGCGTCGAACGAGGGATACGCGAACGAGGCGTAGCGGTAATCCGGCGGCGTGGACGGATCGCCGTCGTCCTCCGCGGCATAGGCCCAGCGCTCGCGCAGCACGTGCAGGCCGACGACGGCCTCGAGCTTGCGGTTGACGCGGCCGCTGCGGCTGGCGAGGAACTCCACGCGGCGGTTGTCGATGAAGTCGGTCTGCTCGTCGGCCGCCTGCAGCGCGAATGTGTACCAGCCGTCGAGCCAGGCGAACGCCGGGATGCGGTAGTTGAGCGTGAGCGTCTTGCGCCGCTGCGCGAAGTCCAGCTGCGCGGTGGCCTTGTGGCCGCGCCGGTTGAGGTAGCGACGGTCGACGCCGAGGCGCACGCCGGCGCCGCTGTCCGAGCCGTAGCTCAGGCCGGCGGTGTAGACGCTGCGCTTGGCGGGCGTCAGCGTGACCTCGACCGGCACTTCGCGGTCGACCGCCTTGTCGGGCAGCGGCGCCACGTCGATCGCCGAGAAGTAATCGAGCCGCTGCAGCGATTCGCGCAGGCGCTCGACGCGGTCCTGGTGGTACGGCGTGCCGGGCCGCCAGCGCACGAGCTTGCGCAGCAGCGCGTCGTCCACCACCGATGTCGGCGCCTGCGTGAACGACACCGCGCCCATGCGGTAGCGCTCGCCGCTGCGCCAGAGCAGGTCGATGTCGGCCGACTGCGTGGCGCGCGTGACCTCGACGCGGTGGGCGGTGAGGTCGGCGTCGAAATAACCGCGCTCGGCCAGCACGCGCGAGATGCGCGTCTTGCTCGCCTCGTACACCGCGTGGTCGAGGATCTCCCCGGCGATCGGCCGGAACGCGTCGACGTCCTCGCGCACCGGCGCGTCGTCGCCGGCCGCGCCGTCCACGCGCACCGATTCGCGCCGCACGGTCACCGGCGGGCCGGGCGTCACGTCGATGCGCAGCACCTCGCCGTCGCGCGTCACCCGCACCGTCGGCGCGTAGTAGCCGAACGGCTCCAGCGCGCCGCGCGTTTCCGGCTCGACCTGCTTGATGAGGTAGTCGAGGCGGCGGTCGGTGATGTCCTCGCCGGTCTCGTCGCTGATCGTCAGCGATTGCCGGATGTTGGTCTCGATGATGGTGTCGACGCCGCTGATGTCGACGCGCGCGATGCGCGCCGCCCACGCCGCGGGGCTCGCCACGCAGGCGAGCAGCAGGAACGGAACGGCGCGCCGGCCGCGGGGGAAAGTCGGCATCGGGTCAGGATAGCGATGGCCGTGTCAAAGCGGCCGTGATGACCGCTTCACGCACGCGTCCGCGGACACCCCGGGCGCCGCGGCTCCCGGCGGAGGTGCGCGGCCGTTCGCGACGGCCGCGCCTCAGACCGACAGGTGCTCGATCGCCGCCACGCTGCCGAGCCGGTCCGCGAGGCGCTGCAGCAGCGCGAGGCGGTTGCGGCGCACGGCGGCGTCGTCGACGTTGACCATCACCTTGTCGAAGAACGTGTCGACCGCCGGACGCAGCTGCGCGAGGCGCGCGAGCGTGCCGGCGTAGTCGCGGCGGTCGAGCATCGGCTCGGTGTCGGCGATCGCCGACTGCACGGCCTCGGCCAGCGCGCGCTCGGCGTCTTCCGTGTACAGCGACGGATCGAGCGTCGTCGGCACCTCGCCCTCGGCCTTGCGCAGGATGTTGCGGATGCGCTTGTTCGCAGCGGCGAGCGCCTCGGCCTCCGGCAGCGCGGCGAACTCGCGGATCGCCTTCAGGCGCGCGTCGAAGTCCGGCAGCGATTCGTGCACGGCGTTGAGCACCGCGTCGAACTGCTGCGGGGTGACGCCGCGGTCGGCGTAGTAGCCGCGCAGGCGGTCGTAGACGAAGTGGGTGATGTCGTAGGCGCCCACATCGGGCGCCTGTACCGGCTGCAGCGCGACCGCGCGCTCGACCAGCCCGTGCAGCATCAGGTCGTGCCCGCCCTCCAGCAGCGTGCGCGCCAGGCCCAGCGCGTTGCGGCGCAGCGCGAACGGGTCCTTGTTGCCGGTCGGGCGCAGCCCCGCGACGAAGCCGCCGGCGAGCGTGTCGAGGCGTTCGGCGATGGCCAGCACCTGGCCGAGCTTCGACGTGGCGATGTCGTCGCCGGCGAAGCGCGGCATGTAGATCTCGTCCAGTGCCTGCGCGAGTTCGAACCGCGCGGCGTCGCCGAGATCGGCCAGCGCCGCGTCGTGCAGCGCGTAGTAGCGGCCCGCGATGCCCTGCAGCTCCGGGAACTCGCCGACCATGCGCGACTGCAGGTCGGTCTTGGACACGAGCGCGGCGCGTCGCGCGAGCGCGGGATCGACGCCGACCTCCGCCGCGATCGACCCGGCCAGCGCGGCGATGCGCGCGGCCTTGTCGGCCACGCTGCCGAGCCTGGCCTGGTAGGTCACGCTCGACAGGCCCTCGCCCATCGACGTCAGGCCCCGCTTGAGGTCCTCGTCGAAGAAGAAGCCGGCATCGGCGAAGCGCGGGCGGATCACGCGCTCGTAGCCCTTGCGCACTTCCGACTCGTCCTTCGATTCGATGTTGGCGATGCCGACGAAATGCTCGGACAGGCGGTCGCTGGAATCCAGCACCGGGAAGAACTTCTGGTTCGCTTCCATCGTCGCGATCAGCGCTTCCTGCGGCACGCGCAGGAACTCGCGCGGGAAGCTGCAACCCACCGCCTTCGGCCATTCGACGAGGCCGTTGACCTCCTCGAGGATGCCGGGCTCGATGCGCGCCACGCCGCCGGCGGCCTGCGCCGCGCGTTCCACCTCGGCGCGGATGCGGCCGCGGCGTTCGTCGGGATCGACCAGCACCTTCGCGGTGCGCAGGGATTCGACGTAATCGGCGGGGTCGGTGAACCACACCGGCTTGTCGGCCATGAAGCGGTGCCCGCGGCTCATGCGATCGGCTTTCACGCCCAGCAGTTCGACGTCGACGATGTCGCCGCCGAGCAGCACGACCAGCCAGTGCACCGGGCGCGCGAAGCCGAAGTCGTTCGCGCCCCAGCGCATCGGCTTGGGGATCGGCATGCCGGCGATCGCCTCGGCGAGGATCTCGCCCAGCAGCGATGCGGTCGATGCGCCCGGCTTCACCGAGCGGTGCACAAAGCGCTCGCCCTTGGCGTCGGTCGTGCGTTCGAGCTGCGTCCAGTCGACGCCGGCCTTCTGAGCGAAGCCGTCCAGCGCGCGCGTCGGCGCGCCGTTCGCGTCGAGCGCGATGTTGACGTAGGGGCCGAGCACTTCCGACTTCTGGTCCGGCTGCGTCCCGGCGACGCCCGGCAGCGCGACGGCGAGGCGGCGCGGCGAGTAGAGCGGCTTGGCGCCGCTGCGGTCGAGCGCGATGCCGCGCTTGTCCAGCCCGGCGACCACGCCGTCGAAGAACGACTGCGCCAGGCCCGGCAATGCCTTGACGGGCAGTTCCTCGGTGCCGAGTTCGATCAGGAGCGGCTTCATGCGGGGGTGGCCTCGGCGCCCTTGGGCTGCGGCAGGTAGAACGGCGCGTAATGCGCGCGGAAGACATCCAGCGCCTCGCAGCGCGCGACGTGCGCGGCGAGCGCGGGCCAGCGCGCGAGGTCGGCGGGCATCGCGTCCTGCAGGTAGGTGGCGTAGCAGGCCACCGTGATGTCGGCGAGCGTCATCGATTCGCCGACGAGCCACGGGCCGTCGCGGCGGGCGCAGGCCGCGTCGAGCGCGCCGAGCGCGCCTTCGATCTGCGCGATGCCGCGATCGAGCAGCGCCTGCGATCGCTTCGCCTCGGAATGGAACAGGCGCTCGAGCACCATCGCGACGCCGCGGTCGGCGGCTCCGCTGGCGAGGCCGATCAGCCGCAGCGCTTCGCGGCGGTCCTGGCCGCCGGGCGGCAGCAACGGCAGGCCGGGCGTCTCGTGCTCGATCCAGTCGAGGATCGACGACGACTCCACCAGCGCATCGCCGTCGTCCAGCACCAGCACCGGCACGCGGCCGAGCGGGCTGTATTCGCGGATGCGGTCGAAGTCCGCGCCGACCGACCAGGCGCGATGCTCGAACGCGATGCCGCGCAGCGCCAGCGCGATGGCCACGCGCCGGGTGAACGGCGAATCGAACAGGCCGATCAGGATCATGCGGCCTCCGCCGGCTTCTTCAGCCCCGGGAAGCCGAGCTTCTCGCGCTGCGCGAAGTAGGCCTGCGCGACGCCCTGCGCCAGCTTGCGCACGCGCAGGATGTAGCGCTGGCGCTCGGTCACGCTGATCGCGCGGCGCGCGTCGAGCAGATTGAAACTGTGCGAGGCCTTGCAGACCTGGTCGTAGGCCGGCAGCGGCAGGCCGAGTTCGATGAGCTTCAGCGCTTCGGCTTCGCAGGCATCGAAGCGATGGAACAGTTCGGCGACGTCGGCGTATTCGAAGTTGTACGCGCTCTGCTCGACCTCGTTCTGGTGGTAGACGTCGCGGTACGTCACCGGCGTGCCGTCCGGGCCGATCGTCCAGACGAGGTCGAACACGTTGTCGACGTTCTGCAGGTACATGCACAGGCGCTCGAGCCCGTAGGTGATCTCGCCGAGCACCGGGCGGCATTCCAGGCCGCCGGCCTGCTGGAAGTAGGTGAACTGCGTGACTTCCATGCCGTTGAGCCAGACCTCCCAACCGAGGCCCCAGGCACCGAGCGTCGGCGATTCCCAGTTGTCCTCGACCAGGCGCAGGTCGTGCACCTGCGGGTCGACGCCGAGCGCCTTCAGCGAATCGAAGTAGAGCTCGACAATGTTCGGCGGCGACGGCTTCATCACCACCTGGTACTGGTAGTAGCGCTGCAGGCGGTTCGGGTTCTCGCCGTAGCGGCCGTCGGTGGGACGGCGGCACGGCTGCACGTAGGCCGCGTTCCACGGCTCCGGGCCGAGCGCGCGCAGGAACGTCGCGGGATGGAAGGTGCCGGCGCCGACCTCGAGGTCGAGCGGCTGGATGAGGGTGCAGCCCTTGTCGCCCCAGAAGGCGTTGAGGCGCTGGATGAGTTCCTGGAACGTGGGGGCCGGCATGCTGCGTTCCGTACGGGGCCGCGGAAAGCGGGCTAGTATAGCGACGGCGTTTTTCCCTCCTTTTCCGGGCCCGCATGCGCGCGCGTGCTGCCCGCTCCTGATCGCATCGTGCCGTCCATGGCGCCGACTTCCCGCTCCGGCATTTCCGCGACGGCCGACACCGGCCGGGCGCCCGACTCCGTGCCCGCGGCCGAACCGTCGCCCGGCGCACCGCCCGTGCTGATCCTCGAGACCGGCCAGCCGGTCGCGTCGATGAAACGGCATGGCCGATTCCCGCACTGGATCCGCACCGCCGCCGGCCTGCCGCGCGATGCAGCGGTGGTCGTCGACGTCGAACGGGGCGAAGCCCTGCCGCGCCGCGAGGGTTTCGCCGGCGTGATCGTCACCGGCTCGGGCGCGATGGTCACCGACCGCCGCGACTGGAGCGAGCGCACCGCCGAGTGGCTGGCCGACGCCGCGCATGCCGGACTGCCGCTGTTCGGCATCTGCTACGGCCACCAGCTGATCGCGCACGCGCTCGGCGGCGAGGTGGGCTGGCATCCGGCCGGGCGCGAGATGGGCACGGTGGAGATCGAGCGGCTCGCGCCGTCGAACGACGATGCGCTGTTCGCGCGCCTGCCGGAGCGCTTCGCCGCGCAGGCCACGCACCTGCAGTCGGTGCTGCGCGTGCCCGACGGCGCCACCTTGCTGGCGCGCTCGGACCACGATCCGGTGCATGCCTACCGCTGGCGCGAGCACGTCTGGGGCGTGCAGTTCCATCCCGAATTCAGCACCACCCACATGCGCGGCTACGTGCGGGCGCGCCGCGAGGCGCTGCACGGCGAGGGCCGCTGCGCCGTTTCCACCGAGCGCGGCGTGAGTGCGACCCCGCATGCGCGCCGCGAGCTGCGCCGTTTCGCGCGGCTCGCCCGCGCCCGCACCTGACGTCTTCCGGATACCGCCATGACCACGATCCACAAGCTCCCCGCCAGCGCCGGCGCCGAATGGCTGATCGGCGGGCTGCGCCTGCTGCGGCGCTCGCCGATGGGGCTGGGCACGCTGGGCCTGCTGTTCGGCCTGCTCGGCCTGCTCGCGAACCTGTCGCTGCAGCGTTCGCCGGAGACGGCCATGCTGTTGCAGCTGGTCTTCATCGTGCTCGGGCCGCTGCTGCTGGCGGGCATGGTGTATGCCGCGCGCGAGGTCGACGCCGGCCGCCCCGCCACGCCGGGCCACCTGCTGCGCGGCCTGCAGGAGGGCAAGGCGCCGCGCCTGCTCGCCACGCTGCTGCCGCAGGTGGCGGCGGTGATCCTGCTGGTGCTGCTGCTGTACGTACTGGTGGGGCCGGCCGAACTCGAATCGATGGTCGGCACGCTGGAGAAGCTGCAGGGCCAGGCGCAGCCGGATCCGGCGCTGGTCGCGCAGTTGCCGGTGCGCCGCATCCTGCTGTGGCTCGCGCTGGCGGTGGCGATCGGCGTGCTGACCGGCTTCTTCACCTTCACCGCGCTGCCCGAGATGATGTTCACCGACCGCGGCGCCTTCGCCGCGATGGGCACCAGCTTCCGCGCCTGCCTGCGCAACCTGCCGGCGATGCTGGTGTTCTTCCTGCTCACCGCGATCGCCGCGGTCGCGCTGCAGGTACTGGTGCTGCTGCTAGCCGCGGTGATCGGCGCGATCGCCGGCGCGTTCGCGATGCAGGTCATCGTGCAGCTGGTGACGATGGCGGTGCTGATGCCGGTGATCACCGGCGCGATGTACATCGCCTGGAAGCAGATGCAGGGCAGCCCCGATGCGCCGCCGCCGGTGTACCACGGCATCGAGGCCTGAGCCTCAGCGTCGCGCCACCAGCCGCGAGGCGACGATGCCGGCCTCGTAGAGCAGGCACATCGGCACCGCGAGCATGAGCTGCGAGACGACGTCCGGCGGCGTGATCACCGCCGCGACGACGAAGATGCCGACGATCGCGTAGCCGCGCCATTCGCGCAGCTGCGCCGGCGTCACCCAGCCCAGCAGCACCAGGATCACCAGCGCGACCGGCAGCTCGAAGCTCGCGCCGAAGGCCAGGAAGATCACCGACACGAAGTCGAGGTACTTGCCGATGTCCGGCGTCTGCGCGACGACGTCGGGGGTGAACTTCGCGAGGAAGCCGAACGCCGCCGGCAGCACCACGAAGTACGCGAATGCGCAGCCGAGATAGAACAGCAGCACCGCCGACACCAGCAGCGGCAGCGCGACGCGCTTCTCGCGCTTGTACAGGCCGGGCGCGACGAACGCCCAGGCCTGGTAGAGCAGCCACGGCGCGCTGACGAACAGCGCCGTCATGAAGGCGAGCTTCATCGGCACGAAGAAGCCGCCGGCCGGGTCGGTGGCCACGAGGTGGCCGGACTGCGGCAGCGTCTTGAGCAGCGGATGCGCGAGCAGCGTGTAGAGCTTCGCGGCGAACGGCATCAGCGCGACGAAGGCGACGATCACGCCCAGCGCGCCGCGCAGCAGCCGCGCGCGCAGTTCGATCAGGTGGTCGAGCAGGCGCGGCGCGTCGGGCGGCGGGGGCAGGTGCGCGTCAGCGCTGCTCATTCGCGGGCGTGCTCGGCGGCAGGTCGGTGTCCGCGGCAGTCGACGGCAGCGCAGGCGCGCCGTCGTCGCCGGCCGGGGCGGCAGGCGCATCGCTGGCGCCGTCGTGCCGCAGCGGGGCGTCGATCGCGGCCGGCGTGGCGGGCGCCTCGGTCATGCGGGCCTCCACGTCGGCGAGCTGCGCACGCAGCCGCGCGCCGTCGGCCCGCAGCGCGTCCTGCGCCTCGCGCAGCTCCTCGCGGGCGCGCAGGATGCTGCGGCGCATGTCCTCGTCGGCCAGTTCGTTCTCGAGCTCGGACTTCACCGACTGCCACTGCGCGCGCGCGGCGCATCCACATGCCGGCCAGCCGCGCGGCCTTGGGCAGGCGCTCGGGGCCGAGCACCACCAGCGCGACCAGCGCGATGACCAGCAGCTCGGAGAAGCCGATGTCGAACATGCCGCGATGCGGCGGTCAGCGACGGTCGCGATCGACGTCGGAGGTGTCGCGGCCGCGCAGGTCAGCGTCCGCGTCGCGTCGCTCGTCGCGCAGGCGCTGGGCCTCGTCGTCGCCGCGCACGCCCTTCTTGAACTCGCGCACGGCGTCGCCGATGTCCTTGCCGGCCGACTTCAGGCGGCCGGTGCCGAAGATCACGACGACGATCACCAGCACGATCAACCAGTGGGTGATGCTCCAGCTGCCCATGGCGCTGCTCGCTTCGAAAGTAGAACGCGCAGGATAACGCAGCGCCCGCGGCCGATTTACGGCAGCGGTTCGGCCTTCACCGCGGGTTCCGCGTTCTGGAACGGCTGCGGCGTCGGATCGGCCGGCGCAGCGGCGGGCACCGCGGTGCTGGTGCTCGCAGCCGCGCTCGCCGGCGCCGCGTTCGCGACGGCAGCGGGCGCCGCGGTGCCGCGCTCGGCGCGGGCGGCGGCGGTGGCCTCCTCGAGCGCGTCGCGGAAATTCACCAGCGACGTCGATGCCGGCGCGCGCGTGCGGCCCTCGAAGATCATGCGCGGCGTGGTGCCGTCGCCATACGCCAGCTGGTCGGCGGTGTCGTCGATCTGCAGCACCGCGCCGTCGAGCGCGATGCCGGCGAACAGCCCGCGGGCGCGCGACCACGACCAGATCTCGGCCTTGAGCTGGCCGTCGGTGGCGGTGCCCGCGCTACGGCCGACCGGGCCGGCGGCGACCGACGCGTCCGCGCCCAGCGTGACCTTGCCGTTGACGATGGAATCGACGCCGCGCTCGCCGCGGAACACCAGTACGAGGTCGGAGGACTGTAGGCCCGCCTGCAGGCCGATCGAGCCGCCGGTGAGCTTCACGAACGCCGGCTGCGACCAGGTGCCGTCGGGGTTCTTCACCGCCATCAGGCCATGGCCGCGACGGCCGCCGACCACCAGCCCGATCTTCAGCGTGTCGGGCACCACGACGATCGCGCGCGCCTCGTCGAGCAGCTTGTCCGGGATCGACGACTCGGGAATCTTGCGGATCTCCTGCAGCACGCGCAGCGCGTCGCGGGCGCGGGCGTCCTCGGCGGGGCCGGCGAAGGCGGGCGCGGCGACGGCGAGGCCGAGGGCGAGGACGAGGCCGGAGAAGCGGGGCAGACGATCCATGGTCGGTACCGGTGAACGGGGGGTTCAGGCTAGTGATGCGGGGATGAATATCAAGCAACCGCGTTGCCGGCACGCGGCGTTGCCGTCGCGCGCGTGCGGGGCGCGGCGACGCGCTGTCATGCTATGGCGATGACCGACGCCCCGCGCACCGCCCTCGTCCTCGCCAACCTCGGTACGCCCGACGCGCCGACGCCACGCGACGTGCGGCGCTACCTGTCGGAATTCCTGCACGACCACCGCGTCGTCGACCTCAGTCGCTGGATCTGGTGCCCGCTGCTGCACTTCGTGATCCTGCCGCTGCGCGCGAAACCGGTGGCGAAGAAGTACGCCTCGATCTGGATCGACGGCGAGGACGGCGGCTCGCCGCTGGCCGTGTACACGCGGCGGCTGGCGCGCGCGGTGCAGACGCAGCTGCCGGAGCTGCACGTGGTCGACGCGATGCGCTACGGCCGCCCCTCGCTGCACGGCACGCTGGCGCGGCTGGAAGCCGACGGCTACGCGCGCATCCTGGTGCTGCCGCTGTATCCGCAGTACTCGACGTCGACCACCGCCTCGGTCGAGGACGTGGCCGCGTGCCTGGACGTGATCAAGCCCGAGGTGGTCGAGGACTACCACCTCGACGCGAACTGGATCGCCGCGGTCGCCGACAGCATCCGCGCCGCGCGCGAAGGCAGCAGCGGCGAGCGCCACCTGCTGTTCTCCTACCACGGGCTGCCCGAGCGCTTCATCCGCCGCGGCGATCCGTACCAGCGCCAGTGCGAGGCCTCGTCGGCGGCGATCGCGCAGGCGCTCGGCCTGGAGCGCGCGCAGTGGTCGCTGGCCTACCAGTCGCAGTTCGGCCGCGAGAAGTGGATCGGCCCGTCGACGCGCGACACGCTTCAGCAGCTGGCCGCGCGCGGCGTGCACGACATCGACGTGGTCGCGCCGGGCTTCGCGGTCGACTGCCTGGAAACGCTGGAGGAAGTCGCCGACATGCTCGCGCACGAGTTCGCGCGGGCCGGCGGCCGGATGCATTACATCGCCTGCCTCAACGACTCGCCGGCGCATGCGCGCGTGCTGGCCGACATCGCGCGTCGCGCGCTCGGCTGACGTGCGCGAGATCCACCTCGACACGCCGTTCGGCCGGTTGGCCGCGCTGCGCTTCGGCCACGGCGGCACGCCGGTGCTCGCGCTGCACGGCTGGCTCGACAACGCGGCGAGCTTCGGCCCGCTGGCGCCGCACCTCGACGGCCTCGACCTGGTCGCGCTCGACCTGCCGGGCCACGGCGCCAGTGCGCACCTGCCGCCGTCGGCCGAGTACACGCTGGTCAACGCCGCGCGTGCGGTGCTGTCGGCGGCCGACGCGCTGGGCTGGTCGCGCTTCTCGCTGCTCGGGCACTCGATGGGCGGGGCGACGGCGACGCTGGTCGCCGCGGGTGCGCCAGGGCGCGTCGCCAGGCTCGCGCTGATCGAGGCGTTGGGCGGACTGGTCGAAGCCGAGGACGCCACCGCGCGCCGCCTGCAGGACGCGTTCGCCGCGCTGGCCGAGCCCGCCGGGGCGCGGCGGCGCGTGTTTCCCGACGTCGCCACCGCGGTGCGCGCCCGCTTGCTCGCCGGCGGGCTGGACGAGGCCGCCGCGCGGCCGATCGTCGAGCGCGGCCTCGCGCCGGCGCCGGACGGCGGCTACGTCTGGCGCAGCGACGCGCGCCTGACGCGGCCGACCGCGGTGCGCATGACCGAGGGCCAGGTGCGCGACGTGATCCGCGCGATCGAATGCCCGGTGCGGCTGGTGCACGCGGTGCCGGCATTCCGCTTCTTCCCGGCCGACGTGCGCGACGCGCGCGCCGCGCTGCTGCGCGACGTGCAGGTGGTCGGCCTCGACGGCGGCC
>NZ_SMRQ01000058.1 GCF_004359965.1 Cognatilysobacter segetis
GTGCCGTCCAGCAGCGTGCCATGGTAGTTCACGCGGACGCGGTCCGTCGGCTTCGGGCGCGCGCCGGCGCCCTGCCGCAGGACCATGTACTGCAGGCCGGATGGCGTGGTGAACACGCCCTTCTTCGTCCTGTTCTCGGCGAGGAACCTCTCGCCGGCCGCCTTGTTCACGCCCGCCTGCGCGGCGCGCTGCGCCTCCACCTTCTGCTTCACCGACGTGGAGAACTCCGCGCGGACCGCATTGCGCGTCGCCTCGTCGAGCACGGCCTGCTGTCCGGCCAGCAGGCCGCTGAGCGCGCGGTACACGAGCGGCAGGTCGATTTCGTCGCGGATCGACGCCAGCCCCGGGCCGAGATCCATCGCCACGAGGCGACCGACTTCGGCCTTCGACACGGCCGGCGGCGCCTCCTTCGACTGGCCCTGGCGCGCGGCGATGCGCTTCATGAGCAGCTGGTTGATCTCGCCGGCGCGCTCGCGGGTCATCGCCGGCGGCTTGCCCGCGATCACGTCGGCCACGCCGGCCTGGAACGCACCCGCGTCGAAGTCCTGCGCGATCGGCTGAATCATCTGGGAGATATCGAAGCCGACCACGTAGCTGGCCTTCTGGCGGGTCGTGGCCAGCGAAGCGGCCGTGATCGGCGCGGCGGCCTGCGACGCGACCGGCGCGGGCCGGGACGCCGGAGGCGCGGCGACGGCGACGGCGGCCGTCGAGGCGAGCAGCACGGCGATCCCGCGTGCGGACAGTTTCATTCACGACTCCTGGGCGGCGCCGGTCGGCGCGAAGGGCCCGTATTGTCGCGGCGGCCCTGCCGGCGGGCAATCGCCGCCACGCCGGCCGTATGCCATCAGTTGGGGTAGCGGGGCTTGCACTCCGCCAAACTGGTGTTATAGTTGCCTACAACACCGGTCTACCAACGAGGATGTTTGCCATGACTCGCAAGCTCCGCAACAGCCTGAATGCCCTGGTGGTGACGGCGGCCCTGTGCGCGACCGGCGCCTTCGCCGCCGCCGCCCTGCCGTTCGCCGCCCCGGCCGGCCACACCGTCGCGAAGGTCGCGTCGGTCGTGGACGGCCATCGCAAGGGCCAACCCAACCGGCTTCGCCATGCACTGGCGATGCCCTACTTCTCCTTCGTCCCGAGGGGCTGACCCATGGCCGCCATCCAATGGAGCGACGGCGCTCCGATCTACCGCCAGTTGAAGGAGCGCGTCATCGCGATGATGCTCGACGGGCTCCTGAAGCCGGGCGATCCGCTGCCCTCCGTCCGGCAGGTCGCCGCGGAGTACCAGCTCAACCCCATCACCGTCTCGCGCGCCTACCAGGAGCTCGCGGACGAAGCACTGGTCGAAAAACGCCGAGGACTGGGCATGTACGTCACCGAAGAAGCCGCTAGGAAGTTGCTGGTCAGTGAACGCGACCGTTTCCTCACCGAGGAATGGCCGCAGGTGATGGAGCGGATCGCCCGCCTCGGGCTGAAGCTCGAGGAGCTTCTCGCCATCGGCCGCAAGGAGGGCATGCAATGAACGCCCAGCTCGCCCCGTCCAACTCCGCCCCGGTGGTCCGCGCCCGCGGCCTCCGCAAGGCCTACAAGAACAAGCTCGCGCTCGACGGCACGTCGTTCGAGATCCCGGCCGGCCGCATCGTCGGCCTGATCGGCCCCAACGGCGCCGGCAAGACCACCGCACTCAAGGCCATGCTCGGCCTGATCCCGTTCGACGGCGAACTCTCCGTGCTCGGACGCGATCCCCGCACCCAGCGCGACGAGCTGATGCAGGACGTCTGCTTCATCGCCGACGTCGCGGTGCTGCCGCGCTGGATCCGCGTCAAGGAAGCCATCGAGTTCGTCGCCGGCGTGCATCCGCGCTTCGACATGGCGCGCTGCGAGCGCTTCCTCGCCGGCACGCAGCTCAAGCCGAACCTGAAAGTTCGCGAGATGTCGAAGGGCATGATCGTGCAGCTGCACCTGGCGCTGGTGATGGCCATCGACGCCAAGCTGCTGGTGCTCGACGAGCCGACGCTCGGCCTCGACATCCTCTACCGCAAGCAGTTCTACCAGCGCCTGCTGGAGGACTACTTCGACGAGGAGAAGACGATCATCGTCACTACCCACCAGGTGGAAGAGATCGAGCACATCCTCACCGACGTGCTGTTCATCCGCGACGGCCACATCTCGCTGGACGCGCAGATGGAAACGCTGGGCGAGCGCTACATCGAAGTGCTCGTCGACGCCGCCCGCGTCGAGGAAGCGCGCTCGCTCAAGCCGGTGGACGAACGCGCACTGCCGTTCGGCAAGACCGTGATGCTGTTCGACGGCGTGCCGGCCGACCGCCTCGCGGTGCTGGGTGAAACCCGCACCCCCGGCCTCGCCGACCTGTTCGTCGCCACGATGAAGGGGACCTACGCATGAACGCGATGACTCAAACCATGCCCCGCGCCGCGGTCGCCGCGCCGCACGCCACCCACAAGTTCAAGCTGCTGCTCAAGCGCGAGTTCTGGGAGCACAAGGGCGGCTTCTTCTGGGCCCCGCTGATCGCCGGCGGCGTGTTCCTGCTGCTCACGCTGATGGGCATGATCACGACGGAGATCGTCGGTCGCCGCGCCGCCGCCCAGCACGTCGACATCAATGGCGCCCACGTGCAGATCGGCGGGCTGAACCTGTCGATGCTCACGCAGCACCTCAAGCCGGAGGACATCCGCCAGCTCGGCGGCGCCATCGACATGAGCCTGCTGATGGCCGGCGGCATCCCGTTCCTGGTGCTCGGCTTCGTGGTGTTCTTCTACGCGCTCGGCAGCCTCTACGACGACCGCAAGGACCGCAGCGTGCTGTTCTGGAAGTCCATGCCGCTCTCGGATACGCAGACCGTGCTGTCGAAGGTCGCGAGTGCGACGCTGGTGGCGCCGGCGCTCGCCGCCGCCGCCGGGCTCATCACGATGGTCGGGCTGATGCTGCTGCTCACGCTGTTCGTGCTGCTGCACGGCGGCAACCCGATGACCCTGCTCTGGGGTCCGTCGAGCCCGCTCTCGGTGGTCGCCACGTTCATCGCGGGCATCCCGGTCTACGCGGCCTGGGCGCTGCCGACCGTCGGCTGGCTGATGCTCTGCTCCGCCTGGGCACGCAGCAAGCCCTTCCTCTGGGCGGTGGTGATCCCGGTGTTCGTGGGCGTGTTCATCAGCTGGTTCGACCTGCTGCAGTTCTTCAACCTCGACACCGCCTGGTACTGGAAGAACATCTTCCTGCGCTCGATCGGTAGCGCGTTCCCGGCGACCTGGCTGAGCGTGTCCGACCTGGCCCCGATGCACGTGAACGGTCCCGAGGACATCGCCGGTTTCTCCAGCCTGCGCACGATGTACTCGCTCTTCGGCACCGCGCAGCTGTGGGTCGGCGTGCTCGCCGGCGCCGCGATGATCGCCGCCGCGATCCGCCTGCGCCGCTGGCGGGACGAGGGCTGATCCCGGGACTCTCCATGCGAATGCCCGGCGCACCGCGCCGGGCCGTTGGAAACGCCCCGTCGATCCCGCACCACGCCGTCGATTCGACGCCTCACGATCCGCGCCGCGCCCCACCCCGATCACCGCCATCCCGGATAAACGCCATGAACCGCATGTTCACCGCCGTCCTGGTCGCCGCCCTGCTGCCGCTCGCATCGCAAGCCGCTACGCGATCGGGCGTCGGGCCGGAGCTCGACGAAGCGCGCCGCGAAGTGCGCGCCGAGCTCGCCCAGGAACGCCTCCGCCTCGAACGCGAGAACCTCGCGCTCGGCGACACGCTCCACTTCGGTCGACACGAGCGTTCCGACGCCGCGAAGACGCGCAGCACGCCCAAGGGTGAGATCACTCCCGCCGGCGACCTGCTGATCGACGGCAAGCCCGTCGCCGTGGACGCCGGCCAGCGCCGCCAGCTGCTCGATTACCGCACGCAGGTGATCGAACTGGCGCGCTCCGGGATCGACGCGGGGGAGAAGGCCGCCATGCTCGCGATCGAGGCCACCGACGTCTCGCTCTTCCAGCTCGTCGTCGGCGGACTCACGGGCAGCCTCGAGCGCCGCGTCGAAGCCACCGTGCAGCGCGAGCTGCAGCCGGCCGTGCTGCAGATCTGCCGGCGACTGCCCGAGCTGCGCGCCTCGCAGCAGTCCCTGGCAGCCCGCGTTCCCGCCTTCCGCCCCTACGCGACCCTGCAGGCCGACGATGTCGCCGACTGCGAGTCCGACGTGCGCCGCGACCTCGCGTCGCGCTGACCTTTCCGGAGACCTACCGCGATGAACACCGCCCGCACCCTTCTGCTCGCTGCCGCCGTCGTCTCCCTCGCCGCCTGCCAGGCCCGGACGCCGGAACCCGCGACTCAGGCAAGTACACCTACCGGCTCCGCCGACCGCGGCACGATCGCCAAGGCGATGGACGAGGCCGCCCGCAAGCTGGCCACCGAGAACATCACGATCCGGTCGGAAGACGGCGAAGCCCACAAGGCCGAGATCACGCCGACCGGTGACCTGATCATCGACGGCAAGACGGTCGCCATCGACGAATCGCAGCGCCGGCTGCTGCTGGATTACCGCGCCCGCGTGAGCGACATCGCGCAGGCTGGGATGGCGGTCGGCGCGCAGGGCGCCGAGCTTGCCGGCAAGGCGGTGACAGAAGCGCTGGGCAGCCTCTTCAGCGGCAACCCTGACGATGTCGGCAAGCGCGTCGAAGCGCAGGCCGAGGGCATCAAGCGCGCGGCGCGTGGCCTCTGCGACCGCGTCCCCGCGCTGTACGAATCGCAGCGGAAGGTCGCCGCGGCGATCCCCGAGTTCGCGCCCTTCGCGAAGACCGAGCGGCCCGACGTCGAGGACTGCCGCCGCGACCTCGACACGCACGAGGGCGCGACGCCTTCGGCAACGCCGTCACCGTCCGCGCCGAACGCCTGACCGGCCCGGCGCGACATTCGGGCACGCCGTTCTCCCCGACGGCGTGCCGGTTTTCTTTTCAGCGCGCTTCGAATCGCGCCCTCAGCCGCCGCCCGACATGCCTTCGCGGATGCCGCCGAGGGTGAGCGAGGCCGGATCCAGCAGCCGGCGCAACTCGTCGCGCGACCGGCCGGTGGCCTCCGCCGCGACGTCGAGCACGGGCCGCCCTTCCTTGTAGGCCTGCTTGGCGATCGCCGCCGCCTTCTCGTATCCGATGACCGGATTGAGCGCTGTCACCAGGATCGGGTTGCGATCGAGCGCCTCGCGCACACGCGCCTGGCGCACCTGCAGGCCCGCGATCGCGCGGTCGGCCAGCAGCCGGCTCACGTTCGACAGCAGCGCGATCGAATCCAGCAGGTCGTAGGCGATCAGCGGCAGCATCACGTTGAGCTGGAAGTTGCCGCTCTGCCCGGCGACGGTGATCGCCGCGTGGTGCCCGATGACCTGCGCGCAGACCATCGCCACCGCCTCGGGAATCACCGGGTTGACCTTGCCCGGCATGATGGAACTGCCCGGCTGCAGCGCCGGCAGCTCGATCTCGCCGAGCCCGGCGAGCGGGCCGGAGTTCATCCAGCGCAGGTCGTTCGCGATCTTCATCAGCGCGACGGCGAGCGCGTTGAGCTGGCCCGACAGTTCCACCGCGTCGTCCTGCGACGCGATGCCTTCGAAGCGGTCGGCCGCCGGCTCGAACCGGACGCCCGCGCGACGGGACACGGCCTTCGCCATGAGTTCACCGAAGCGAGGATCCGCGTTGATGCCCGTACCGACCGCGGTGCCGCCGATCGGCAGCCGGCGCAGGCGCACGAGCGCGTCCTCGATGCGCATGCGCGCCGAATCCAGCTGCGACGCCCACGCCCCGAACTCCTGCCCGAACGTCACCGGCATCGCGTCCATCAGGTGCGTGCGGCCGGTCTTCGTGACTTTCGCGAGTGACTTGCCCTTGCGACGGATGGTCGCTTCCAGATGCTTCAGCGCCGGCAGCAGGTCGCGCGCGCAGGCCACGCTGGCCGATACGCGGATCGCGGTCGGGATCACGTCGTTCGAGCTCTGGCCGAGGTTGACGTGGTCGTTCGGGTGGACCCGCCGCCGCGACGTCGACGCGACGTGCGCGATCACCTCGTTGGCGTTCATGTTGCTCGACGTGCCCGAGCCGGTCTGGAACACGTCGATCGGGAAATGCGCGTCGAACTCGCCATCGGCGACGCGCTGCGCAGCCTCGGCGATCGCCGCCGAAACCGCGCCGTCCAGCAGCTTCAGACGGCCGTTGACGTCGGCCGCGGACGCCTTGATCACGCCCAGCGCCTCGATGAAGCCGCGCGGCATGCGCTGGCCGGAGATCGGGAAGTTCTCGACGGCCCGCTGGGTCTGCGCGCCCCAGAGCGCGTCGGCGGGCACGCGGAGCTCGCCCATGCTGTCGTGTTCGATACGGACGCTCGCGTCGGGCCGGGCCATCGTCGTCTCCAGTGGATCGCGCGAGCGTACGCCGCGGCGCGTCAAAGGCGGGAGGGTAAAATCGCCGCTCCCTCCCCGCGCGGCCCGCCATGTCCCCGTCCGTCGAAACCTCGCTCCTCGCCCTCTCGCCGCTCGATGGCCGCTATGCGGGCAAGGTGGACGCCCTGCGACCGGTGTTCTCGGAGTTCGGCCTGATCCGCGCACGCGTGAAGGTCGAGGTCGAGTGGCTGATCGCCCTGGCGGCCGACCCCGCGATCGTCGAGCTGCCCGCGTTCTCCGAGGCGTCCATCACGCGCCTGCGGGCCTTCGCCGACGGGCTGAGCGTCGCCGATGCGGCGCGCGTCAAGGAGATCGAACGCACCACCAACCACGACGTCAAGGCCGTGGAATACCTCATCAAGGAGCGCCTGCAGGGCGACGACGAGCTCGCGCAGGCGCTGGAGTTCGTGCATTTCGCCTGCACCTCCGAGGACATCAACAACCTCAGCTACGCGCTGATGCTGCGCGAGGCCCGCGATGCGGTGATGGCCCCGCGCCTGCGCGAGCTGATCGCCCGCCTGCGCGACATGGCGCATGCCCATGCGGAGCTGCCGATGCTGTCGCGCACCCACGGGCAGACGGCGTCGCCGACCACGGTCGGCAAGGAGATCGCGAACGTGGTCGCGCGACTCGAGCGCCAGCGCGGCGTGCTGGAAGCCCTGCCGATGCCCGGCAAGATCAACGGTGCGGTGGGCAACTACAACGCGCACGTCGCGTCCTACCCGGACGTCGACTGGCCGGGCTTTTCCGAGCGCTTCGTGCGTTCGCTGGGCCTGGACTGGCAGCCGTACACCACCCAGATCGAGCCGCACGACGGCATCGCGGAGATCAGCGATGCGATGAAGCGCATCGGCACGATCTGCATCGACCTCTGCCGCGACGTCTGGGGCTACATCTCGCTCGGCTACTTCCGCCAGGCGGTGAAGGCCGGTGAAGTCGGCAGCTCGACGATGCCGCACAAGGTCAATCCGATCGACTTCGAGAACGCCGAAGGCAACTTCGGCATCGCCAACGCGCTGTTCGAGCACTTCGCCGCGAAGCTGCCGATCAGCCGCTGGCAGCGCGACCTCACCGATTCGACGGTGCTGCGCGCGCTCGGCACGGCATTCGGCCACGCGCTGATCGGCTTCGACGCGCTGATGCGCGGGCTCGGCAAGCTCAGCGCGAACCCCGACCGCCTCGCCGCCGACCTCGACGCGGCGTGGGAGGTTCTCGCGGAAGCGGTGCAGACGGTGATGCGGCGCTACGGGCTGCCGCAGCCGTACGAGCAGCTGAAGGCGCTCACCCGCGGACAGGGCATCACGGAAGCATCGATGCGCGCCTTCATCGCCGGCCTCGACCTCCCGGCGGACGCCAAGCAGCAGCTCGTCGACATGACGCCGGCGACGTACATCGGCCGTGCCGCCCACCTCGCGCGGTCGGTCTGACGTGCGGCGCCTGCTGGGGCTGCTCGTCCTGTTCGCCTCGTCGGTCGCGCCGGCGCTGTCGACGGCCGCGCCGCCGCGCCCGAACCGGTGCGCCGAGGATGCCGGCTGGAACGATCCCGCCGTTCCGCGCCGCGTCTACGGCAATACGTGGTACGTCGGCACCTGCGGGATCACCGCGCTGCTGCTGACATCCCCGAAGGGCCACGTGCTGGTCGACGCGGGCACGACGGAGGCCGCGCCGCAGGTCGAGGCCAACATCCGGCGGCTGGGCTTCCGCGTCGAGGACATCCGCGCGATCGTCGGCTCGCACGCCCATGCCGACCACGCCGGCGGGCTCGCGCGACTGCAGCGGGCGTCGGGAGCGCCGGTGTACGCCCTGCCGGACGCCGCGCCCGTGCTGACCACGGGACGCGCCGGGCGCAGCGACCCGCAGTTCGGCGTTCTCGAACCGTTCCCCGCGGTCGCGCGCGTCACGCCGATCAACGCCGGCGGCCACGTCCGCGTCGCCCAGCACGACCTGACGGCGCACGCCACGCCGGGCCATACGCCGGGCGGCGCGAGCTGGACCTGGCGCGAGTGCGAGTCCGACCGCTGCGTCGACATCGCCTACGTCGACAGCCTCACCGCGATCGCCGACGACACCTACCGGTATTCGGACGACGCGTCCCACCCGGGTGCGCTCGCCGCGTTCCGCGCGACCCTGGCCGCGGTCGCCGCCCTGCCCTGTGACGTGCTGGTGACGCCGCATCCCTCCGCCAGCGGGCTCTGGGCGCGCCTGCCGCCCGGGCGCACCGCGCCCCTCGTCGACGCCGGTGCATGCCGCGCTTACGCCGACACGGCGAGACTGCGCCTCGACGATCGCCTCGCGAAAGAAGCGTCCACGCCATGATCGAGATCGACGCCCGCCGCAAGACGCCGCTCGGAATGACGCCCGCGCGCTTCCTGCGCGAGTTCTGGCAGAAGAAGCCGCTGCTGATCCGCAACGCCTTCCCCGGGTTCGTCACGCCGATCGAACCCGAGGATCTCGCCGGGCTCGCCTGCGAGGAGTTCGCGCTCTCGCGGATCATCGAGCACGACCGCGCGAACGATCGCTGGACGCTGCGCACCGGCCCATTCGCCGAGGCCGACTTCCCGGGCATGCCCGACCACGACTGGACGCTGCTGGTGCAGGACGTCGACAAGTGGGATGCCGACGTCGCGGCGGTGATCGGCGCGTTCGACTTCCTGCCGCGCTGGCGCATCGACGACGTCATGATCTCGTTCGCGGCGCCCGGCGGCTCGGTCGGCCCGCACGTCGACCAGTACGACGTCTTCCTGCTGCAGGCGAAGGGCCACCGCCGCTGGCAGATCGACGCATCGCAGGCTCCTCCGCTCGATTTCCGCGGCGACGCCGACATCAAGCTGCTGCGCGAATTCGACGCGACGCATGACTGGGTGCTCGCGCCGGGCGACATGCTGTACCTGCCGCCGGGCGTGCCGCACAACGGCGTCGCGGAAGACGCGTGCCTCACGTTCTCGCTGGGCATGCGGGCGCCGTCCGCCGCCGAGTTGCTCGGCGACTTCGTCGACACGCTGGCCGCCGAGGCCGACGAAGCGGTCCGGTACCGCGATCCGGACCTCGCGCCCGCCAAGGATCCGATGGAGATCGACGACGCGGCGATGGTCCGCGTGGTCGAGGCGCTCAATGCGCTGCGCATGAACGATCCGGTGCGCCTGGCCGACTGGTTCGGCCGCTTCATCACGTCCTACCGCAGCGCCGGCATCGTGGCCGCACCCGGCGAGGGCATGGACCGAGCAGCGATCGACGCGGGCCTCGCGGCGGGCGGCGTCCTGCAGCGCAACCCGTTCTCGCGCGTCGCCTGGCGCAAGGTCGGCCGGACCGCGTTCCTGTTCGTGGCCGGTCAGTCATGGCGTCTGCCGGTCGCCGACGCGCGCACCCTCGCAGCCGCGGTGCAGGTCGACGTCGGCACCTATGCGCGCCTCGGCGAGGCGGGTCGCGCCGCGTTCGCCGAGCTGGTGGCCAGCGGCCACTACCAGCCACTGGGAGACGAAGAGGAATGAGCGCGCCCTTCCGGGTCGACGGGGTGGACTTCGCGGACGCGCTGCCCGCGCTGCGAGCGGTCCGCGACGTCGTCTTCGTGCAGGAACAGCGGGTTCCGGTCGAGATCGAGCGCGACGCGCTGGACCCCGCGTGCGTGCACGTACTCGCGCAGGACGCCGAGGGCCGTCCGATCGGTACGGGGCGGCTCGCGCCCTCCGGCAAGATCGGCCGCATGGCGGTGCTCGACGCGTGGCGCGGACGCGGCGTAGGGCGGGCGCTGCTCCGGCGCCTCCTCGACGAGGCCCGCGCGCGCGGGCTGGCGGAGGCGCATCTGCACGCGCAGGTCGATGCCGAGCGCTTCTACGCCATCGACGGCTTCCTGCCCGTCGGCGAGCGGTTCGAGGAGGCGGGCATCCAGCACCAGGCCATGCGCCGCCTGCTCGGGCACCCGGCCGCGGTCGAGACCGCCGCGCAGGCCGCGGCCGCCGTGGTCGGCATCGCCGCCCATGCGCGACGCACGCTGATGATCTACAGCCGGGAGATGGACCCCGGGCTGCTCGACCAGCCGGACGTGCTGGCCGCCCTGCGTCGGCTGGGGACGCGCGGCGTGGAAACCCGCCTGCTGCTGCAGGACATCGAGACGCCGCAGCGCGCGCACGCGCCGCTGATTCCCCTGGTGCAGCGGTTGCCGTCGGCGTTCGCGGTGCGCGTCATCGAGGAGCCGGTCGACCGCACCTACCCGTCGGCGTTCGTCGCGAGCGACACGGGCGGCTGGTACTTCCGGCCGCTGGGCCACCGGCCGGACGGCGAGACCCAGCTCGACGGCCCGGCGCGCGTTCGCCAGCTGCGCACGGTGTTCGACGCGGCGTGGGAACGTGCCCGTCCCGCCAGCGAATTGCGCGCGCTGGGCATCTAATCGGCGACGGATCGACGGAGATCCGGCCGCGCGCCGCCGTCCTCCCGCTATAATTCGGCTTCTTTGACGCCCGTTCGCCGTACCGGCCCGCGCGATCGACCGCGCAGGCCTCCGGACGTCCCCCGACTCTCCCAACGAGTATCCCGACCGTCATCGTGGACAGCCTCCTCAAGCAGTTTGCCCAGTCCTCCCAGCTCGGCGCGAATGCCGCCTTCGTCGAGGATCTGTACGAGCAGTACCTGGTCGCGCCGGACAGCGTCGACCCGAAATGGAAGGCGTACTTCGATGGCGTGAAGGACGGCTCGACGGTCGAAGTCCCGCATTCGGCGGTCATCGAGTCCATCGCCGAGGCGGGCCGGCAGGCCGCTCGCGGCGCGGTGTGCGGTGGTACCGAGGCCGGCGACGAGCGCCAGCGCGCGGTCGGCAAGCTGATCATCGCCTACCGCTCGCGCGGCCACCTCGCCGCCAGCCTCGACCCGCTCGGCCTCGAGAAGATGCCGCCGGCACCGGACCTCGAGCTCGCCTACCACGGCCTCTCCGAGCGCGACCTCGACGTCGAGTTCAGCACCGGCGGCGTGGGCGGCAGGGACCGCATGAAGCTGCGCGATCTCGTCGCGCTGCTGAAGGCGACCTACGCCGGCACCGTCGGCGCCGAGTTCATGCACATCGCCGAGGTCGAGCAGCGCCGCTGGATCTACGAGCGCCTGGAAAAGGCGGGCGGCCGCTACGCGCGTAGCGCGGACGACCGCAAGCGCGTGCTGGAGCGGCTCACCGCGGCGGACGGCCTGGAGCGCTACCTCGGCACCAAGTACGTCGGCCAGAAGCGCTTCTCGCTGGAAGGCGGCGATTCGCTGATCCCGCTGCTGGACGACATGATCCGCCGCGCCGGCTCGCAGGGCGCCAAGGAAGTCGTGATGGGCATGGCCCACCGCGGCCGCCTCAACGTGCTGGTCAACACGCTCGGCAAGCCGCCGCGCGACCTGTTCAACGAGTTCGAAGGCAAGTTCGAGCACGTGCACAGCGACCTCGCCCACCAGGGCGACGTGAAGTACCACATGGGCTTCTCGGCGGATGTCGCCACGCCCGGCGGCCCGGTGCACCTCGCGCTCGCGTTCAACCCGTCGCACCTCGAGATCGTCGACCCCGTCGTTGCCGGCAGCGCGCGCTCCCGCCAGACGCGGCGTGGCGACCAGGGCCGCCACCAGGTCCTGCCGGTGCTGATGCACGGCGACGCGGCGTTCGCGGGCCAGGGCGTGGTGATGGAGCTGTTCCAGATGTCGCAGGCGCGCGGCTTCGCGGTCGGCGGCACGGTCCACATCGTCATCAACAACCAGGTCGGCTTCACGACCAGCGAGCGCCAGGACGCGCGTTCGACGCTGTACTGCACCGACGTCTCGAAGATGGTCGGCGCGCCGGTGCTGCACGTGAACGGGGACGACCCGGACGCGGTGCTGTTCTGCGGCGAGCTCGCGCTCGACTTCCGCAACACCTTCGGCAAGGACGTGGTGATTGACCTCGTCTGCTACCGCCGCCACGGCCACAACGAGGCCGACGAGCCGGCCGCGACGCAGCCGCTGATGTACCAGGTCATCCGCAAGCACCCGACGCCGCGCGAGATCTACGCCCAGCGGCTCGTCGCCGACGGCGTGATCACCGAGGGCGAAGCCCAGGCGATCGCCGATGCCTACCGCGCGCGTCTCGATGCGGGCGAGGTCACGGCGGAAGTCGTGGAGGTGACGGGTGACGAGTTCACGCCCGACTGGTCGCGCGTCCTCACCGGCAAGGTCCGGGATCCGGTCGACACCACGTTCGACCGCGCCAAGCTCGTCGGGTTGGCGACGACCATCAACAACGTGCCGGAGCGGATCAAGCTGCATCCGCGCGTCGCCAAGATCTACGAGGACCGTCGCAAGATGACGGCCGGCGAGCTGGCGGGCGACTGGGGCTTCGCCGAGAACCTCGCGTACGCGACGTTGCTCAGCGAGGGCTACAAGCTTCGCCTGGTCGGCCAGGACTGCGGTCGCGGCACGTTCTTCCACCGCCACGCGATCCTGCACGAGCAGACCACGGACGAGTACTACCTGCCGCTGCGCGAGCTGGTCGGCAATCCGAACGACGTCGCGATCATCGACTCCCTGCTCAGCGAGGAAGCGGTGATGGCATTCGAGTACGGCTACTCGACCGCCGATCCCATGACGCTCGACATCTGGGAAGGCCAGTTCGGCGACTTCGCCAACGGCGCGCAGGTGGTGATTGACCAGTTCCTGTCGTCCGGCGAAGCCAAGTGGGGCCGCCTGTGCGGTCTCGCGCTGTTCCTGCCGCACGGCTACGAGGGCCAGGGCCCCGAGCACAGCTCGGCCCGCCTCGAGCGGTACCTGCAGCTCTGCGCGCTGGACAACATGATCGTCTGCACGCCGACCACCCCGGCGCAGGCGTACCACATGATCCGCCGCCAGATGCTGATGCCCACGCGCAAGCCGCTGGTGGTGATGACGCCGAAGTCGCTGCTGCGCCACAAGCTGGCGGTGTCGTCGCTCGACGACCTCGCCGGCGGCGGCTTCCAGACGCTCATCCCCGATAACACCAGCACGCCGAAGAAGGCCAAGCGCGTCGTGCTCTGCGGCGGCAAGGTCTACTACGACCTGCTCGAGGACGCGCAGAAGCGCGGCGCCGACGACGTGGCGATCCTGCGCATCGAACAGCTCTATCCGTTCCCGCGCGCCGCGCTGAAGGCCGAGCTCGCGAAGTATTCGGCCAAGGACGTGGTCTGGTGCCAGGAAGAGCCGCAGAACCAGGGCGCCTGGTTCCAGATCCGCCATCACCTCGTCGCCTGCTTGGGCACGAAGCAGGCCCTGCACTACGCCGGCCGCCTTCGCTCGCCGTCGCCGGCGGCCGGCCACTTCGCCGACCACGTGCGCGAGCAGCAGCAGCTGATCGCCGACGCGCTGGTCAATCCGCTCAATGGCGAGGCCTGCGAGGAGTGATCCTCGCGGGCCCGCCCGCCCCCATCGCCGCACCCAATTTCCTCAAGGACGCTTCCCCATGAGCACCGAAATCAAGGTTCCCGTGCTGCCCGAGTCGGTCTCCGACGCCACCATCGCCACCTGGCACAAGAACCCGGGCGACGCGGTCAAGCGCGACGAGAACCTCGTCGACCTCGAGACCGACAAGGTCGTGCTGGAGGTGCCCTCGCCCGTCGACGGCGTGCTCAAGGAGATCAAGTTCGAGACCGGCGCGACGGTCAACAGCGAGCAGGTGATCGCCATCGTCGAGGCCGGCGCCACCGCGTCGGCACCACCGCCGACCGCCACGCCCGCCCAGGCCGCCGACGCGAAGAACGACGCCGCCACGACCAACGAAGCGCAGCCGATCGTGCCGAAGTCCGCGCCGCAGCAGCCGGCTCCGGGCGCGACGGCGAGCGCCGCCAACGCCCAGTTGCCGCCGGGCGCACGCTTCGCCGCGGAGACGTCCGGCGTGAATGCCGGCGACGTCGCGGGCACCGGCCGCCGCGGCGCGGTGACCAAGGAAGACATCGTCAACTATGCGAAGGCGGGCGGCGCTGCAGGCGGCGCGCAGGGCGCGCGTCCGGAAGAGCGCGTGCCGATGACGCGCATGCGCGCACGCATCGCCGAGCGCCTGATGCAGTCGAAGAACTCCATCGCGATGCTGACCTCGTTCAACGAGGTCAACCTCGCCAAGGTCATGGCGATGCGTTCGGAACTGCAGGACGACTTCGTCAAGGCCAACGGGATCAAGCTCGGCTTCATGAGCTTCTTCGCGAAGGCCGCGGCGAACGCGCTGCAGCGCCATCCGATCATCAACGCCTCGGTCGACGGCAACGACGTGATCTATCACGGCTACGCCGACATCTCGATCGCGGTGTCGACCGACAAGGGCCTGGTGACGCCCGTGCTGCGCAACGTCGAGCGCATGTCGTTCGCCGACATCGAGAAGGGCATCGCCGACTACGCCAAGAAGGCGCGCGACGGCAAGCTCGGCCTCGACGACCTGCAGGGCGGCACGTTCACGATCACCAACGGCGGTACCTTCGGCTCGCTGATGTCGACGCCGATCGTCAATCCGCCGCAGAGTGCGATCCTCGGCATGCACGCCATCAAGGAGCGCGCGATCGTCGAGAACGGCCAGGTCGTCGCCGCGCCGATGATGTACATCGCGCTGTCCTACGACCACCGCATCATCGACGGCAAGGACGCGGTGCTGTTCCTCGTCGACATCAAGAACCAGCTCGAGAACCCGCACCGCATGCTGCTGGGCATGTAATGCCCGACGGCCCCGCCCTCGCGCGGGGCCTTTGCATTAGGCGAACAAGGAATATCTGAGATGAGCGAACAGCAGCAATTCGACGTCGTCGTCATCGGCGGCGGCCCGGCCGGCTACCACGCCGCCATCCGCGCGGCGCAGCTCGGCCTCAAGACCGCGTGCATCGACGCCGCGCTCGGCAAGGACGGCAAGCCGGCCCTCGGCGGCACCTGCCTGCGCGTGGGCTGCATCCCGTCCAAGGCGATGCTCGACTCGTCGCGCCAGTTCTGGAACATGCACCACATCTTCGCCGACCACGGCATCGCCTTCGACAATGCGAAGATCGACGTCGCGACGATGGTGGGCCGCAAGGACAAGATCGTGAAGCAGTTCACGGGCGGCATCGCGGCGCTGTTCAAGGCGAACAAGGTCGCGGCGTTCTACGGCTTCGGCCAGCTGCAGCCGGGCAACGTCGTCAGCGTGAAGCAGCACGACGGCACGACGGTCGAGCTCAAGGGCACGAACGTCATCATCGCGGCGGGTTCGGATTCGATCGAGCTGCCGTTCGCGAAGTTCGGCGAGCACATCGTCGACAACGTCGGCGCGCTCGACTTCACCGAAGTGCCCGGGCACCTCGGCGTCATCGGCGCCGGCGTGATCGGCCTCGAGCTCGGCAGCGTGTGGAACCGCCTCGGTGCGCAGGTGACGATCCTGGAAGGCATGCCGACGTTCCTGTCGGCCGCCGATGGCGAGGTCTCGAAGGTCGCCGCACGCGAGTTCAAGAAGCAAGGCCTCGACATCCGCCTGGGCTGCAAGGTCTCGAACACCGAGGTCAAGGCGGACGGCGTGCATGTCGCCTACACGGACGACAAGGGCGCCGCGCAGGAGATCGTCGTCGACAAGCTGCTGGTGGCCGTGGGCCGCCGCGCCGCGACGAAGGGTCTGCTCGCGGACGGCACCGGCGTGCAGATCAACGAGCGCGGCCAGATCGTGGTCGACGAGCACTGCCACACCGGCGTCGACGGCGTCTGGGCGGTCGGCGACTGCGTGCGCGGCCCGATGCTCGCCCACAAGGGCTTCGAGGAAGGCATCGCGGTGGCCGAGCTGATCGCGGGCCTGCCGGGCCACGTGAACTTCGACACGATTCCGTGGGTGATCTACACCGAGCCGGAGATCGCGTGGGTCGGCAAGACCGAGGAGCAGCTCAAGGCCGAGGGCATTCCGTACAAGGCCGGCAGCTTCCCGTTCGCGGCCGTCGGTCGCGCCGTCGCCATGGCCGAGCCGGCGGGCTTCGTGAAGGTGCTCGCGCATGCCGAGACCGACACGGTGCTCGGCCTGCACCTGGTCGGCGCGAACGTGTCCGAGCTCGTGCACGAGGGCGTGCTGACCATGGAGTTCAAGGGCTCTGCGGACGACCTCGCCCGCATCTGCCACGCGCACCCGTCGCTGTCGGAAGCCGTGCACGACGCCGCGATGGCCGTCCACAAGCGCGCCATCCACAAGGCGAACTGATCGCCCCACGCGTCAAACGCGAGGCCGCCGTCATCCTGCGATGATGGCGGCCTCGTCGTTTCGGAAGCCGACATGACCGACGCCACGCCCGTCCGCAACGTCTCCGACACCGCCCGCTGGGTGGCGATCTACCGCGCGATGGAAAGCGAGCGGCCGGACGCCATCTTCCGCGATCCGTTTGCGCGGCGGCTCGGCGGGGAGCGCGGCGAAGCGATCGTGCGCGCCATGCCGCGCGGGCGTTCCATGGCCTGGCCGATGATCGTGCGCACCGCGGTGATGGACGAGATCGTCCTGCGATGCGTGCGCGAAGGCGCGCGAACCGTCCTCAACCTGGCCGCCGGACTGGACGCGCGCCCTTACCGTCTCGAGCTTCCCGCCGACCTTCGCTGGATGCACGTCGACCTTCCCGACATGCTCGGCTACTTCCGCGAGCAGATGGCCGGCGAAACCCCGCGATGCCACCTGGAGTTCCACGCCGCCGACCTGCGCGACGCCGCGACCCGACGTGAATTGTTCGCCGACGCCGCCCGCGCGGGGCCGGTGCTCGTGATCACCGAAGGCCTGTTGATCTACCTCGACGCCGAAGACGTGGCCGGCCTCGCACGCGACCTGCACGACGTGGCACACGCCCGCTGGTGGTTGACCGACCTCGCCTCCCCACTGCTGCTCGAGCGCTTCACCCGTCACCTCGACAGCAACCTCGCCGCCGGCAACGCACCCTTCCGCTTCGCCCCGGCCGACGGCACCGCGTTCTTCGCGCCGATGGGCTGGCGCGAGCGCGAATTCCGTTCGACCTGGGACGAATCGCTGCGCATCAAGCGGTCGGTGCCCGCCGCCCCGTTCTGGCAGCTGCGGTCCCGCCTCACCCCCCGCCGCCATGCCGCCGTGCGGCGCATGTCGGGCATCGTGCTGTTGGAGAACACCGACTGATGCGTCAACTGCGTACCGTCTGCGTCTATTGCGGCTCCAATGCCGGCAATCGCCCCGTCTATGCCGAACGCGCGGCCGCGCTCGGCACGTTGCTCGCACGCGAAGGGATCGCGGTGGTCTACGGCGGCGGCAACGTCGGCCTGATGGGCATCGTTGCCGACGCCGCGCTCGCCGCCGGCGGCGAGGTGATCGGCGTGATACCGGAGCAGCTGGTGAACTGGGAAGTCGCGCATCGCGGGCTGACGAAACTGGAAGTGGTCGCCGACATGCACTCGCGCAAGATGCGCATGTTCGACCTGTCCGATGCGTTCGTCGCCTTGCCCGGCGGCTTCGGCACGCTCGACGAGATGTTCGAGATGCTGACGTGGCGCCAGCTCGGACTGGGCGATCGCCCCTGTGCCTTCCTCGACGTGGAAGGTTTCTGGACCCCGCTGATGGCGATGCTCGATCGGATGGTCGGCGAGCGTTTCCTGCACCCCGAGCAGCGCACCGACCTGTGGCACGGCGACGACGCGCAGGCGATGCTGGCCTGGATGCGCAACTACCGTCCGGGCCAGTCCGACAAGTGGATGGACGAGAAGCGCCGGCGCGAAATGCGCTGAGCGCGATGGAGACGACCATGATCCCGAGCACCTTCCGCGCATTCCGCGTCCATGGCGGCGATGAAAGCCATCGCAGCGGCCTCGAGCAGGTCGCCATCGACGACCTATCGCCCGGCGAAGTCGTCATCCGCAGCGCGTACTCGTCCGTCAACTACAAAGACGCGCTCGCCGGCACCGGACGCGGCCGCATCCTGCGACGGTTCCCGCTCGTCGGCGGCATCGACGTCGCCGGCTACGTCGTGCAAAGCCGCGACCCCCGCTATCGCGAGGGCGACGCCGTGCTGGTCACGGGCAGCGGCCTCTCCGAAACGCGCGACGGCGGCTATTCGGAATTCGCGCGGCTCGAAGCGGACTGGGTCATCCCGCTGCCGGCTGGCCTGGACGTCCGCGAGGCGATGGTGATCGGTACCGCCGGGTTCACCGCCGCGCTCGCGCTGTACCGGATGCTCGAGAACGGCCAGTCGCCCGCGCATGGGCCGCTCGCCGTCACCGGCGCCACCGGCGGTGTCGGATCGCTCGCGGTCGACATCTTCACCCGCGCCGGTTTCGAGGTTCACGCGATCAGCGGAAAGGCGGCCCAGGCCGCGTACCTGCGGTCGCTCGGCGCGGTCGACGTGCTCGGCCGCGACGCCCTCGCGACGACGCGACCGTTGGAAAGCGCGCGCTTCGGCGGCGGCCTCGACAACGTGGGCGGAGCGATGCTGGCGAGCCTGCTCGCGCAGACCGCGCCCTACGGCAACGTCGCGTCGGCGGGCCTCGCGGCTTCGCCCGAGCTGCCGACGACGGTCATGCCCTTCATCATCCGGGGCGTGTCGTTGCTGGGCGTAGCCACCGCGGGCACCGCGCGCGCCATCCGCGAACGGGTGTGGGCGCACCTGGCCACCGACTGGAAGCCGGCGCACCTCGACCGCATCCTGACCCGCGAAGTCACGCTCGACGACCTCCCCACCGTGTTCGACGGCATGCTCGCCGGCGGCTCGCTGGGCCGCGCGCTGGTCCGCCTCTGAAGCTTGCCGAACCGGCCGCGTGCCCCGTTAGAATCGCTGCAATTCCCGAGAACCCGCCATGGCCCGAATCCTGATCGTCGACGACTCGCCCTCCCAGCTGATGGGCATCCGACGCCTCGTCGAGAAGCTCGGCCACGAGGCGGTGACCGCGGAGGACGGTGCCGCGGGCGTCGAGGCCGCGAAGCGCGAGCTGCCCGACCTCATCCTCATGGACGTGGTGATGCCGAACCTCAACGGCTTCCAGGCGACGCGCGCGATCTCGCGCGAGCCCACGACCAAGCACATCCCGATCGTGCTGGTGACCACGAAGGACCAGGACACCGATCGCGTCTGGGGCATGCGCCAGGGCGCCAAGGCCTACATCACCAAGCCGTTCAACGACAACGACCTGGCCGAGGTGATCGGTCAACTGATGCCGGGCTGATCCGCGCCCACCGTGACGAACGAAAGGCCGCGCACCGCGCGGCCTTTTTCGTGGCGGCCGCGGCGTCCGTCGTCAGGTGCGCGAGCCGGCGAACGCGTCGCGCAGCGTCTCGTAGGCCTGGATCTGGCCGACCGACTGCGGTCGCGGTGCGGTCACCTCGACTTCCACGATCTGGTCGCCGGAAGGCTCGCCGGGCAGCCCCCGGCCGCGAAGCCGCAGCTTGCGGCCGGCGTCGGAGTTGGGCGGAATCTTCAGTTCGACCGCACCACCGAGCGTCGGCACGCTGATCGTCGCACCGAGCGCTGCCTCCCACGGCGCGACCTGCACGACATAGAGGATGTTGCGGCCGTCGACCTCGAACTGCGGATGCGCGGCATATTCGACCTCCAGCAACAGGTCGCCGCCATTGCTGCCCTGCCCGGCCAGCCGGATCACCTGCCCCTCGCGGACGCCTTTGGGAACGCGCACGTCGAGCGTGCGGCCACCCACGCCGATGCGCACGGTGCGACCTTCGTACACCGACTCGAGCGGCACCGCGAGCTTCGCTCGCGTATCGCTGCGGGGTGCAGGGCCGCGCCCCATGCCGGGCCCGGCGCCTGGTCGTGGCCCGCCGCGACGCTGCTGGCCGAACAGGCTCTCGAAGAAGTCGCTGAAGCCGCCGGCCGCGCCACCGCCGGCGAAGATCTCCTCGAAGTCCACGCCGCCGCCGAAGCCGCCGAAGTCCTGCGGCCCCGGCTGGACGTCGTCGCCGGGCCGGTAGCCGCGCGAACGCAACTGGTCGTAGGCCTGGCGCTTGGCCGGGTCGCGCAGCGCTTCGTACGCTTCGTTGACCGCCTTGAAGCGGTCCTCGGCGTCCTTCTCCTTGCTGACGTCGGGGTGGTACTTGCGCGCCAGCCGGCGGTACGCGGTCTTGATCTCCGCCTCGCCTGCCGTCGGCTCGACGCCGAGGATTTCGTAGTAATCCTTGAACTGCATGCGTCGCTCCGTCGCTGGAAAAGAAAGCGGCCCGCGGCGATGCCGGCGGGCCGTCAGTGTAGTTTCACCGCGTGGACGGCGGTGTGCGCGGACGGCCTTCGCCCGCGCACGGAATCCCCTCACTGCCGCGTGGCGTCGCCCGTCGGCGCCTCGCGGCCGTTGGCGCCCACCTGGATGCGGCGGGGCGTGGTTTCCGGACGCTTCGGGATGCTGATCTCCAGCACGCCATCGCGCCCATCCGCGGTGATGCGATCCGGATCGGCACTGTCGGGCAGCGCGAAACGCCGGTGGAAGGAGCCGTAGCGTCGCTCGACCCGCGAGTACCGGCTCGACTGGGCGTCGATCGTGCTGCGGCGCTCGCCGCGGATCGACAGGATGCCCTTGTCCATCAGGACTTCGACGTCGGCCGGATCCACGCCTGGCAGGTCGGCGAGGATCACGAAGCGGCCGGGCTCTTCGACGATGTCGACGCGCGGCACCCATTGGCTGGTAACCACCGACGAATCGTCGGTCGCGTTCTCGCCGAGGTTGAAGAAGCGCTCCAAGAGCTGCTTGAACTCGTCCTGCGCAGGGGACTGCGCGCCGCGCTGCGGCGGGTATTGCATCAGGCTCATGCGTGCCTCCTGGTCGGTCTGCGGCTGTGCCGCCCTGTCGCACCAGTTATTGGCGGCCCCCCGGTTTTCAAGACGGCGTTCCGTGCACGGGGCCGCCGCGTACACTGGATTCAGACATCAGACAGGAGTTCGACCATGGTCCAGCCCGGTGAGCGCATCCCCGAGGTCGTCGTGCAGCAGATCACGCCCAAGGGCATCGAGAAGACCGACACGCTGTCGCTGTTCGGCACCGGCCGCACGGTCCTGTTCGCCGTGCCGGGTGCATTCACCCCGACCTGCTCGGAACGGCACCTGCCCGGCTTCGTCGAACATTTCGACGAGTTCCGGCGCCGCGGCTACGACGTGGCGTGCATGGCGGTGAACGATCCTTTCGTGATGCAGGCCTGGATGACGAGTTCGGGCGTGCCCGACGGCATGCGCATGGTCGCGGACGGCAATGCCGAGCTCACGCGCGCCCTGGGCCTTGACCTGGATGCGTCGGCCTACGGCATGGGCATCCGTTCCAAGCGTTTCGCGATGCTCATCGAGGACGGGGTGGTCTCGCAGCTGTTCGTCGAGGCGCCGGGCGAGTTCCGCGTGTCGACCGCCGAGCACATGCTGCAGGCGGTCGGCGGCTGATCCGGCGGCGCCGTTGCAGGTCGCTCGACCGGCACCGGCACGACGCGCTCCCAGCGGCAACGCTGCTCCGCCCAAAAGAAAACGCCGCCCAAGGCGGCGTTTCGTCGGCGATCCGGTCAGGCCGGGTCGTCCACGACCGGTTCGATGGCGTCCGGGTCATGCCCGGCGACATTCAGCACGTCGCGATCGATGCCTGCATCTTCGCTGTCGACCGGCACGACCGGCCCGCTCAGCATCTCGTCCTCGTCCTCGATGGACACGTCGATGCGCTCGATCGCCTGCAGCGATTCGTCCTGGCCGAGGCGGATCAGCGTGACGCCCTGCGTGTTACGGCTCACCTGCGAGATCTCCGAGGCACGCGTGCGCACCAGCGTGCCGCGATCCGAAATCAGCAGCACCTCGTGGTGGTCGCTGAGCTGGATCGCACCCACCAATGCGCCATTGCGCTCGGTGGTCTTGAGCGCGATCACGCCCTGGATGCCGCGGCCCTTGCACGGATACTCCTCGAGCGGCGTGCGCTTGCCGTAGCCGCGCTCGGAGGCGGTGAGGATGTCGCCGTCGCCGTCGACGACGATCAGGCTGACCACCTTTGCGCCATCGGCCTCGCCCTCGCCCTCGGCCAGTCGCATGCCGCGCACGCCGGCCGCCGTACGGCCCATCGGGCGCACCTCGGATTCCGAGAAGCGCACGGCCTTGCCGTTGCTCGCGAACAGCATCACGTCGCGCTCGCCGTCGGTCAGCTCGACGTTGACCAGCGCATCGCCGTCGTCGAGCGAGATCGCGATCTTGCCGCGCTGCAGGCGGAACGCGAACTCCGTGAGCGGCGTCTTCTTGACCGTGCCGTTGCGCGTGGCGAAGAACACGTACTTGCCTTCGGTGTACTCACGCACCGGCACCACGGCCTGCACCTGCTCGCCGGCTTCCAGCGGAATCCAGTTGATGATCGGACGGCCGCGCGAGGTCGCGCCCGCTTCGGGCAGCTGGTGCACCGGCAGCCAGAACACGCGGCCGGTGCTGGTGAACGTCAGCAGCGTGTCGTGCGTGTTGACCAGCCAGAGGTTGTCGATGAAGTCCTCGTCCTTGGTCTTCGCCGCATTGCGGCCGCGGCCGCCGCGCTTCTGCGCGCGGTACGCCGCCACCGGCTGGCGCTTGGCGTAGCCGGCGTGCGACAGCGTGACCACCACGTCTTCCGGCGCGATGAGGTCGAGGATGTCGAGATCCTCCTCGCTCGCGCGGATCTCGCTGCGGCGCGCATCACCGAATTCTTCCTTCAGGTTGCGCAGTTCGGTGCGGATGACCTCGCGCAGCACGTCCGGGTTGACGAGGATTTCGATCAGGCCGCGGATCGTCTCCAGCAGCGCGCGGTACTCGTCGGTCAGCTTCTCCTGCTCGAGGCCGGTCAGGCGGTGCAGGCGCATCTCGAGGATCTGCTGCGCCTGCGTCTCGGTGAGCTGGTAGCGCTGCGTGCCGTTCTCGTCGATGAGGCCGACGCCGTTGGGCAGGTCGTCCGGGCGCGATGCGTCGGCACCCGCCGACGCGAGCAGCGCGCTGACCAGGCCCGGCTCCCAGGTGCGGGCGAGCATGCGCTCGCGCGCCTCGACCGGGTTCGCCGACGTCTTGATCAGGTCGATCATCTCGTCGATGTTCGCGAGCGCGACCGTCAGGCCTTCCAAGATGTGCGCACGCGCGCGCGCCTTGCGCAGGTCGAAGATCGTGCGGCGGGTCACCACCTCGCGGCGGTGGCGCACGAAGGCCTCGATGATCTCCTTGAGGTTCAGGATGCGCGGACGGCCATCGAGCAGCGCCACCATGTTGATGCCGAACACCGACTCCATCTGCGTCTGCTGATAGAGGTTGTTGAGCACCACATCGGCCGACTCGCCGCGCTTGACCTCGATGTAGATGCGCATGCCGTCCTTGTCGGACTCGTCGCGCAGCTCCGAGATGCCCTCGAGGCGCTTCTCCTTCACCAGCTCGGCGATCTTCTCGATCAGCCGCGCCTTGTTCACCTGGTACGGGATCTCGGTGACGATGATGGCCTCGCGGCCGTTGTCCATCGTCTCGATCTCGGCGCGCGCGCGCATGCGCACGCGGCCACGGCCGGTGCGATATGCAGCGACGATACCCGCCGTGCCGTTGATGATGCCCGCGGTCGGGAAGTCCGGACCCGGGATGAACTCCATCAGGCCGTCGACGTCGATTTCGGGGTTGTCGATCAGCGCGATGGTCGCGTCGACGACTTCGTTGAGGTTGTGCGGCGGGATGTTCGTCGCCATGCCGACCGCGATGCCGGCCGAGCCGTTGACCAGCAGGTTCGGCACCCGCGTCGGCATGACGGTGGGCTCGAGTTCCTTCTCGTCGTAGTTCGGCTGGAAGTCGACGGTTTCCTTGTCGATGTCCGCCATCAGCTCGTGCGCGATGCGCGACATGCGCGCCTCGGTGTAGCGCATGGCCGCGGCGGAGTCGCCGTCGATCGAGCCGAAGTTGCCCTGCCCGTCCACCAGCATGTAGCGCAGCGAGAACGGCTGCGCCATGCGCACCAGCGTGTCGTACACCGCCGTGTCGCCGTGCGGGTGGTACTTACCGATGACGTCGCCGACGATTCGCGCCGACTTATAGTAAGGACGGTTGCTGTGCGCGCCGAGCTCGTTCATCGCGAAGAGCACGCGTCGATGCACCGGCTTGAGGCCGTCGCGGACGTCCGGGAGCGCACGGCCCACGATCACGCTCATCGCGTAATCGAGGTAGCTGCGGCGCATCTCGTCTTCGAGGTTGACCGGGATGATTTCGCGGGCGAGTTCCGTCATCGGGATTCCGTCTGGGCGGTGGGCACGCCGCTCCGGGCGACGGTTCGACGGCGGCGTTTTCGCCGGTCGAGCCGCGTCATCGGAAGGCGGTCCTGAAGAGCCGGAATTGTATCACGACAGAGGTCCGCAGACACGGGTTTTCCAGACGGAAAACAAGGACTTACGCGTGGAACACGGGGCGATTCAGACGGGTCGCACGCGCTGCGACGAAGCGGCGCTCGCAGGCCCCGCCCGCGGCACCCGAACACGCTGTCCGGAACGTGGCCGGCAGCGCGTGATGCGTCAGGCGAAGGCCGCCCGCATGGCCGCCTCGTCCGGGTGTTCGATCACCCCGCGCTCGGTGACGATCACGTCGATCAGCCCGTGCGGCGTGACGTCGAACACCGGGTTCCAGGCCTCGATGTCGTTGGCGGCCGTGCGCACGCCGCCGAGGTGGAACATCTCGGTGGCCTCGCGTTCCTCGATGTGGATCGCATCGCCGCTGGGCGTTTCCAGATCCACGGTGGACGACGGCGCCGCGACCATGAACTTCACGCCGTGGTGCCGGGCCGCGATCGCGAGCTGGTAGGTGCCGATCTTGTTCGCCGTATCGCCGTTCGCGCAGATGCGGTCGGCGCCGACGATGACCCACTGCACGGCGCCGGTGCGCATCAGGTGCGCGGCCGCGGAATCGGCGATGAGCGTGGGGACGATGCCGTCCTGCTGCAGCTCCCAGACCGTCAGGCGCGCGCCCTGCAGCCATGGCCGCGTCTCGCCCGCGTAGACCTTGTCGATGCGCCCCTGCGCGACACCGGCGCGGATCACGCCGAGCGCGGTGCCGAAGCCGGCCGTCGCGAGCGAACCGGTATTGCAGTGCGTCAGCACCCGGCTTCCCGGTTCGATCATCGCGGCGCCGAGCGCGCCCATGCGGCGATTGGCGGCGAGGTCCTCGGTGGCAATGGCATTCGCCTCGCGGTCGAGCGCGACGCGCCAGGCGTCGCCGGCGTCAAGCAGCGCGCGGCGCATGCGCGCCAGCGCCCAGGCCAGATTCACCGCGGTGGGACGCGCGGCATTCAGCGTGGCGAGCGCGGGTTCGAGACGCTCGAGGGCCTCCCGGCCGTTCGATGCCTCGACGTCGCGCGCCGCCAGCACCGCGCCCCACGCGGCGGCGATGCCGATCGCGGGCGCGCCGCGCACGGTGAGGTTGGCGATGGCCTCGGCGACCGCGCGGACGTCGCCGCAATGCACGTACTCCACCGCGAACGGCAGCTTGCGCTGGTCGAGAAGTTCGAGGGCGTCGCCTGTCCAGCGGATCGGACGGACGCGGTCGTAGCGGTCGAAATCGAAGTCGGCTTCCATGCCGTCATTCTACGGGCGGCGCGATGCGCTGCCGGTGCACGTCACCAGCGGCTGTCCGCCCAGGGGCCGCCGGTTTCGAACTCG
>NZ_SMRQ01000059.1 GCF_004359965.1 Cognatilysobacter segetis
CGCCGCCGGCGGTCCGCGCGGCGGCAGCGCCGATGACACCCGCGCCAGCGACGCGCCCAGCGAGGCCGTGGCCGCGCGCCCGCCGCTCACGCCCCCCGCGGCGGAGGGCGAACGCCATCGGCCACGAGCCGATGACGATGCGACGCTGCCCGACCGCATGCTCGCGCTGTTGTCGACCGAGGCACGCCCGACGATGGTCGACGCCGCCCCGCCGGTGCCGGCGGTGGCGGCCCAGCCCGGCGCGGTCGGCACTGCGGCGGCGACGCTCGACGCCTCGGCCGTCATCGCGATCGACGCACCGCCGACCCGATCCACCGCCCCGGTGATGGCCGCGATCGCTTCGACGCCGCCCGCGACGCCGGGCGTGGCCGATGCCACGGCGGCGCTCGCGTCCGCCACGACCGTTCCGTCGGCGTCCGATGCACCGCCCGCGGCCCTGCCGGCCGGCCCCGCCGTCATGTCCGCCGCGCATGCGGACGCACGGATCGCGGCGTCCCTGCCCGCGCCGACCGCGGCGTCCCAGGCCGCACCCGCGATCGAACGCGACGTGTTCGCCGCGCTCGCCGCCCTGACCGAGCGCCCCCGCTCGCCGACGCCCGCCGCTGGCGAGGACGGCACGCCACCCCTGAATACCGGCGTCGCACCGCTGCTCGCCCGTGGCGGCGAATCCCTGCAGGTGCCCGCGCGCATCGCGACGGCCGCCGTTCCCGCGTCCGTGCCGTTGATGCTCGACGCCGACTTCGACGACGGGCTCGGCGCCCGCGTGACCGGGATGGCGGAGCAGCGCATCGACCATGCGCAGATCCGCGTGAGCCCGGATTCCCTCGGTCCGATCGACGTGCGGCTGCAGCTGGACGGCCATCGCGTCAATGCGCAGTTCCACGCGGCGAGCGCCGACGTTCGCCAGGCGCTCGAAGCCGGCATGGACCGCCTGCGCGACCTCCTCGGCCGCCAGGGCATGGAACTCGGGCAGGCGCAGGTGGGCAGCGGCTCGCGCCAGGGCAGCGACGGCCGCAGTGCGCCGTCGCCCGGCTTCGGTGGCGATGCACGCGCCGATGCCTCCCCGGGCGAACCGCAGGGCATGCGCGTGGCCATCCCGCGCTCGCGCGGGCTGCTCGACGAGTACGCCTGACGCCGCAGGTCGCGGCAATGCCGCGACGGGCGGCCCCGGAATCCGGCGCGCGCCGGACCTCTGACGCGCGCCCTGTTCAGGCCCGCGCCAATTCTCCGGCGGCCGGTCCCGCCGCCTGCGGCACACCCCTTGCACGGTGATCGCGAGCCCCTGACGAGCCGCGTTCCGTGTCCGCCAAAGCCTCCGCTGTCGCCCCCGCCGCTACGCCCGATGCCGACGCCCCGGTCGGAAAGAGCCGCAAGAAGCTCTTCGTGATCCTCGGCGCCGTCCTGCTGCTCGCCGTCGGCGGCGGTGGTGCCTGGTGGTACACGAGCCACGCGGCCCCGGCCCCGCACGAAGCCGAGAAGAAGCTGCCGACGCAGTACTTCGCGATGGAGCCCGCCTTCGTCGTCAACCTCGCCGATGCCGACGCCGTGCGCTACCTGCAGGCCGACGTGCAGCTCGCCACGCGCGATCCCGAGACGCTGAAGGCGCTCGAGGAACAGGCGCCCGCGATCCGCAACCGCCTGTTGCTGCTCTTCGGCCAGCAGACCAGCGACGCGCTGATCCAGCGCAGCGGCAAGGAGCGGCTGCAGGACAAGGCGCTGGCGGAAGTGAGGTCGGTCCTCAAGCGCGAAGGCGCGCCGGACAAGGTCGAAGCCGTGATCTTCACCAGCCTGGTCACCCAGTAACGGAACCCGCCGATGAGCGCCGACCTGCTGTCACAGGACGAAATCGATGCCCTGCTCCACGGCGTGGACGCGGGGGCGATCGAGGTCGAGCCGCCGGCCGCGCCCGGCGAGGCGCGCAACTACGACTTCGCCAGCCAGGACAAGATCGTCCGCGGCCGGCTGCCGACGCTGGAGATGATCAACGAGCGCTTCGCGCGCACGTGGCGCATCGGCCTGTTCAACCTGCTGCGCCGCTCGGCGGACCTCTCGGTGCGCGGCATCGACCTGATCCGCTTCGGCGAGTACATGCACTCGCTGCAGGTGCCGAACAACCTCAACCTCGTGAAGATGAAGCCGCTGCGCGGCACGGCGATCATCGTGTTCGAGCCGCGGCTGGTGTTCACCACCGTCGACAACTTCTTCGGCGGCATGGGCAAGTACCACACGCGCATCGAGGGCCGCGAGTTCACGCCCACCGAGATGCGCGTGATCCAGCTGCTGCTCAAGCAGACCTTCGCCGACCTGACCGAAGCCTGGGCGCCGGTGATGCCGGTGGAATTCGAATACGTGAATTCCGAGGTCAATCCGCACTTCGCGAACATCATCTCGCCGCGCGAGTACATCGTCGTCAGCCGCTTCCACGTCGAGCTCGAAGGCGGCGGCGGCGAGCTGCACGTCGCGCTGCCCTACTCGATGCTCGAGCCGATCCGCGAGCTGCTCGATGCGGGCGTGCAGAGCGACCGCATCGAGAAGGACGAGAACTGGACGCGTGCCATGCGCGCGCAGCTGCAGGACGCCGAAGTGGAGATCAGCAGCTGCCTCGCGCAGCGGTCGATCTCGCTGCGCGCGCTGAGCCAGCTGAAGGTCGGCGACGTGCTGCCGATCGACCTGCCGAAGCAGCTGTCGCTCGAGGTCGAAGGCACGCCGCTGTTCGCCGGCGAGTTCGGCACGCACAACGGCAAGAACGCGATCAAGATCACGCACGTCAACCAGCCGCGCTCGCTGATTCCCCTCGATTCCCTGGGCTAATGCCATGAATGCATCCGACACGGCCGCGCCCGCGGCCTTCGACACGCTCACCGCGGAAGGCGTCGCCGGCGCCGACCTCAACCTCGACGTGATCCTCGACGTCAACGTGACGCTCTCGCTGGAGGTCGGCCGCGCGCGCATCCCGATCCGCAACCTGCTCCAGCTCAACCAGGGCTCGGTGGTCGAACTCGAGCGCGCCGCCGGCGAGCCGCTCGACGTGTACGTGAACGGCACGCTGATCGCGCAGGGCGAAGTCGTCGTGGTCAACGACCGCTTCGGCGTGCGGCTCACCGACGTGGTGAGCCCGTCCGAGCGCATCAAGCGCCTGCGGTGAGCGGCATGGGACCGGCGGTGGACGACGTGGTAGCGGTAGCGACGCCCGCATCGGCGGGCGGTGCGCCGGCGCCGGCGCCGACGCCGGCCGCGGCTGTCGTCGCCACGGCGCCTCCCGCGGCCGCCGAGTCCGCTGCGCAGGTCGCGCCGGCCGCGACGACGACGGCGCCGGTTGCGAATCCGCGCGGCGTCGCATTCCCGGTGCGCCCCGCCACGACGGCGCACGTTGCCACGCCCGCCGCGCATGCGCCGGGCGCCGACGCCGGCAGCATCGGAGGCGCGGTGTTCTCGCTGCTGCTGGTCATCGGCCTGATCCTCGGCCTGGGCTGGCTCGCCAAGCGCATGCCCGGCATGCAGCGCGGCGCGGGCTCGTCGCAGTTGAAGGTGGTGGCGAGCGTGGCGCTCTCGCCGCGCGATCGCGCGGTGGTCCTCGACGTCGGCGGCCAGCAGTTGCTGGTCGGCGTCGGCCCGGGCGGGGTACGCACCTTGCACACGCTCGAGCACCCGCTGCCCGTCGCCGAGTCGACGACGCCTTCGGCCTTCGCCCAGGTCCTCGCGCAGCATTTCGGCAGGAAGTCATGACGCTGTCGCTGGATCGTCCGCTGCGCACGCTGTGCGCGCTCGCGCTGCTGCTCGCCCTCGCCGTCGGGCTGCTCGGCCACGCGGCGCATGCGCAGGCCGCGCCCGCCGCCGCCGCGCAGCCCGCGGCCGCGAGCGTCGCCGCGCCGCCCGCACGGCCGCTGCCGTCGGTGAACGTCGGCCAGGTCGGCGGGCAGCCGGTGAGCATGCCGCTGCAGGTGCTGCTGCTGATGACCGGCATCACGCTGCTGCCGGCGGCGCTGATGGGCATCACCGCGTTCACCCGCATCATCATCGTGCTGGGCCTGCTGCGGCAGGCACTGGGCACCGGGCAGACGCCGAGCAACCAGGTGCTGCTCGCGCTCGCGCTGTTCCTCACCTTCATGATCATGACGCCGACGTTCGACGCGGCATGGTCGGCCGGCATCTCGCCGTACCTCGACGGCACGATGGACTTCAAATCCGCCTGGGCGGCCGCCGCGCAGCCCTTCCGCGGCTTCATGCTGGCGCAGGTGCGCGATACCGACCTGATGACGTTCGCCGGCCTCTCGCACACCGGCCCCTACGCGACGCCCAACGACGTGCCCTTCAGCGTGCTCGCCGCGTCGTTCCTGACCAGCGAGCTCAAGACCGCGTTCGAGATCGCGTTCCTGATCTACATCCCGTTCGTGATCGTCGACCTCGTCGTCGCCAGCGTGCTGATGTCGATGGGCATGATGATGATGTCGCCGATGATCATCTCGGCGCCCTTCAAGATCCTGCTGTTCGTGCTGGTCGACGGCTGGGTGCTCGTGGTCGGCTCGCTCGCCGGCAGCTTCAACCCGGTGGGATAGCCATGACGCCCGAAGTCGCGATGTCGGAAATCACCCGCGGGCTGGAGATGGCGCTCGTGCTCGGCGCGCCGCCGCTGCTCGCGGTGCTCGGCGTGGGCGTGGTGGTGGGCGTGGTGCAGGCCGCCACGCAGATCAACGAGCAGACGATCGGCTTCGTGGTGAAGGCGATGGCGCTGATCGCCACGATCGCCGTGATGGGCCACTTCCTGCTGGGCCGGCTGGTGTCGTTCACCGCCGACCTGTTCGCGCGGATCCCGCAACTCATCGGCTGACCGCGTTGCGGCGCGCTTAAGCGCGCCTGCGCAAGACTCCGCCCCATGCGTAAGGTCCTGTCCGCTTCGCTGCTCATGCTCGCGTCGGCTTCGTCGGCGGCGACGTCGTTCGATGCGCGCGTCGTCGCGGCCGAGGCCGCGATCGCGCGCCCCGGCGGGTTCGCCTACGACACCGCGCTGGTACCCGCGATCCATGCGGCCGTCGCGCCCTGCGTTCCGGCCGGCAGCGATCCCGCGCGCGGCGGCGGCTTCGTGCTGGTCGCCGACGTCGATGCGCAGGGGCGATTGCACGCCGTCGACGTGAGGCCCGCCTCGCCCATCGCCCGCTGCTTCGCGCAGCGATTCGGCGCGATGCGCCTGCACGGCCCGCCGGGGCCGGCGTCGCGCACGTGGCCGATCCTCGTGCGCATGCAGACGCACCGCTGAGCCGCGCCCGTAGCGGTATGGCCCTTGCATCCGCAGGGCCCGATGGATCCCGTCACCCTCACCACCGCCCAGGGCCTGAACCTGTTCGGGATGCTCGCCAGCATCCTCTGGTATGCGCTGCGCATCGGCGCGGCGATCCAGGCGCTGCCGATGGTGGGCGGCCGCGGCATCCCGGCGCGCTCGCGGCTGGTGCTCACCATCGCCATCGCCGCGGCGCTCTCGCAGCTGCTGCCCGCGCCGCCGCCGGCCGGGGTGAACGCCGCCACGTTCCTGGCGGTGGCCCGCGAATTCGCGATGGGCATCGCGATCGGGCTGATGCTGCGGATCGCCTTCGAGGCCGGCGAGCTGGCGGGCCAGCTGGTCAGCCAAGGCATGGGCCTGGCCAATGCGACGCTCGCCAACCCGACCAGCGGGGAGGCCTCGCCGGTGGTCGCGCAGTGGTTCTTCCTGAGCTTCGGGCTGGTGTTCTTCGCCAGCGACGGCCACCTGGCGCTCGTCCAGCTGCTGTTCGACAGCTACCACTCGATGCCGGTCGGCGCGCCGATCCACGACTGGAGCGCCTTCGTCGCATCGGTGCCGCAGTTCTTCGGCGTCGCCCTGCGCACCGGCGTGCTGCTGGCACTGCCGGTGATGATGGCGCTGCTGGCGGTGAACGTGGCCGTGGGCGTGCTGTCCAAGGCCGCCCAGCAGCTGAGCCCGATGTCGCTGGGCTTCCCGATCGCGCTGCTGGTCGGGCTGGTGCTGCTGATGGCGCTGGCAAGGGAATTGCAGGGTCCGGTGCAACGGCTGTTCGAGGCGGCGTTCCAGGCCGCCCGCGCCCTCACCGCCTGACCCGCTGCGATGTCCGAGACCGATAACGAAGATCGCACCGAAGCCCCGTCCGAGAAGCGATTGCGGGACGCCCGCGAGCGCGGCGACGTGCCGCGCTCGAAGGAGCTCGCGAACGTGGCGGTGCTGGGCTGCGCGACGCTGGCGCTGAAGGCGACCGGCCCGCACATCGGCGCGGTCTCGCGCGACTGGATGCGCGATGCGCTGCGCTTCGAGCCGGGCATGGTCGGCCATGCCGACCGCTTTCCCGCCTACGCGGCCAAGACCGCCGGCGCACTGGTGCTGCCGGTCCTGCCGCTGCTGCTGGCCGCCGTCGCGGGCTGCTTCATCGCACCCGCGCTGATGAGCGGGCTGCGCTTCTCCGGCACCGCGTTCAAGGCCGACCTCACCCGCCTGAGCCCGATGGCAGGGCTCAACCGCATGTACGGCAAGGAGTCCTTCGCCGAGCTCGGCCGCTCGCTGCTGCGCCTGCTGCTGATCGGCGGCATCGCGGCGGCCGTCATCAAGGGCTCGATGGGCCGGCTGATGGACATGCCCTCGCAGTCGCTCGAGATGGCCGTCGCCAACGGCGTCGACACGGTGTTGGGCGTGTTCCTCGCGCTGGTGCTGGCGATGGGCCTGCTCGCCGCCATCGACGTGCCCTACCAGCGCTTCGCGTGGCGCGCCAGGCTCAAGATGACCAAGCAGGAGCTGCGCGACGAGGCCAAGGAATCGGATGGCAATCCCGAGGTCAAGGCGCGCATGCGCCATGCCGCGCGCGAGATGGCCAACCGCCGGATGATGGACGCGGTGCCGACGGCCGACGTCGTCATCACCAACCCGACCCACTACGCCGTGGCGCTCAAGTACGAGGCCGGCGCCATGCGCGCGCCGAAGGTCGTGGCCAAGGGCGTGGACGAGATGGCGCTGCGCATCCGCGAACTCGCGGGGCAGAACAAGGTGACGCTGGTCGAGGCGCCGCCGCTGGCGCGCGCGCTCTACCGCCAGTGCAAGGTCGACGAGGAGATCCCGGTGAAGCTCTACGCCGCGGTGGCGCAGGTGCTCACCTACCTGTTCCAGCTGAAGAAGTGGCACCCGTCGCGCGGCCCGATGCCGCAGCTGGTGCACGTGGACGTCGGCGCCGACGGCGCGCCCGATCCGGTCGGAGATGAGGCATGAGTCGCGCCGCGGGCGTACTGCAATCGATGAAGGGCGGCGCCGGTGCGCCGCTGGTGGTGCTGGGCATGCTGGCGATGGTGACGGTGCCGCTGTCGCCGCTGGTGCTCGATGCGTTCTTCACCATCAACATCGCGCTGTCGCTGGTGGTGCTGCTGGCGGTGGTCTACGTCAAGCGCCCGCTGGAATTCTCGATCTTCCCCAGCGTGCTGCTGATGGTGACGCTGCTGCGCCTCGCGCTGAACGTCGCATCCACGCGCGTGGTGCTGCTGCACGGCCACCAGGGCGGTGCGGCCGCCGGTCACGTCATCGAATCGTTCGGCCAGTTCGTGATCGGCGGCAGCTATGCCGTCGGCCTCGTGGTGTTCGCGATCCTCACCATCATCAACTTCGTGGTGGTGACCAAGGGCGCGGGCCGCATCTCGGAAGTGTCGGCGCGCTTCATCCTCGACGCGATGCCCGGCAAGCAGATGGCGATCGACGCCGACCTCAACGCCGGCCTGCTCTCGCGCGAGGAAGCCAAGGCGCGCCGCGAGGACGTCCGCAACGAGGCCGATTTCTACGGCTCGATGGACGGTGCCGGCAAGTTCGTGCGCGGCGACGCGATCGCCGGCCTGCTGATCCTCTTCATCAATCTCGTCGGCGGCGTGCTGATCGGCGTGCTGCAGCACGACCTCGGCTTCGGCCAGGCCGCGCAGACCTATTCGTTGCTGGCGATCGGCGACGGCCTGGTCGCGCAGCTGCCGGCGCTGCTGGTGTCCACCGCCACCGCGATGCTGGTGACGCGCGCGACCACCGAGCAGGAGATGGGCGAGACCGTGCAGAAGCAGGTCTTCGGCCACCACCGCGCGCTCACCGTGTCGGCCGTGATCCTCGGCCTGGTCGGCCTGGTGCCCGGCATGCCGAACCTGCCCTTCCTGCTCGCGGCCGCGGGCATGGGCTATGCGGCGTGGCGCCTCAACCGGAAGGCACAGGAAGCGGCGGCGATGCCGGAGGTCGATACGTCGATCACCGCGCCGACGCCGTCGCCGAACGCCGAACTCACCTGGGACGAGCTGCGCCCGGTCGAGCCGCTCGCGCTCGAGGTCGGTTATCGCCTGATCCCTCTGGTCGACAAGGCGCAGGGCGGCGAGCTGCTGGCGCGGCTCAAGGGCGTGCGCCGCAAGCTCACGCAGGACCTCGGCTTCCTCATCCCCGCGGTACATGTGCGCGACAACCTCGAGCTCGCGCCCAATGCCTATCGCATCACCGTGCACGGCGTGCCGGTGGCGACCGGCGAGCTGCAGCCCGACCGCGAGATGGCGCTCGATCCCGGCCGCGTGTTCGGCCAGCTCGACGGCATCCCGACGCGCGACCCGGCCTTCGGCCTCGATGCCGTCTGGATCAACCCGACGCAGCGGCCGCATGCCGAATCGCTGGGCTACACCGTGGTCGACCCGGCGACCGTGGTGGCCACGCACCTCTCGCACCTCGTGCGCGAGAAGGCGGCGGAACTGCTCGGTCACGACGAGGTGCAGCAGCTGCTGGCGAACGTCGGCAAGCAGTCGCCCAAGCTCGTCGAGGAATTGACGCCCAAGCTGCTGCCGCTGTCGACGATCGTGCGCGTGCTGCAGTCGCTGCTCTCGGAGAAGGTGCCGCTGCGGCAGATGCGCCAGATCGTCGAGGCGCTGCTCGAGCATGGCGCGATGACGCAGGACCCGGCGCAGCTGGTGGCCGCCGTGCGCACCGCGCTCGGCCGGTTCATCGTGCAGGAGCTCAACGGCCTGAATGCGGAACTGCCGGTGTTCACGCTCGCCCCGCAGCTCGAGCGCGTGCTGCAGGATTCGGTGGCCGGCGCCGGCGCCGCGCTGGAGCCGGGCCTGGCCGAGCGCCTGCACCAGAACCTGAGCGAATGCGTCACGCGCCAGGAGAGCAAGGGCGAACCCGCCGTGCTGCTCGTGCCGTCGACGATCCGCACGTCCATCGCGCGCCTCGTCCGCCACAGCGTCCCGCAGCTCGCGGTGCTGGCCTACGGCGAGGTGCCGGAAGACAAGCGCCTGCGACTCGTGGGGTCGATTGGGTGAGCGGTGCCCGCTTACGCGGCACCGCCGCGTGGGCATCGCGAACGCCCGCCGCGCTGCGGCGGGCCGGATGAGGCGGTGCCCGCTTACGCGGCACCGTCGCGTGGCGTCGCCGAACGCCCGCCGCGCTGCGGCGGGCCGGATGAGCCATGCCCGCTGACGCGCCACGCCGCGTGGCTTCGCCAAACGCCCGCGCCGCTCGCTCGGCGTGCCGAAGTTCGCCGCCCGGCGAGCGGCTCGTCCAGGACGACCGCCATCGCACCCCTCCGGTGAGCCTCGGAGCCTCGTCGATGAGGCTTCGAGCCTCATCCATGAGGCATCCGGGCCTCATCGATCACGCTTTTTGCCTCACGCACGAGGCTTTTTGCCTGACGCGTGACGCTTTCTTCCTGGCGCACGGGGCTTTTTTCGTCGCGCCTGAGGCTTCGAGCCCCGTCCGTGAGGCTTCGAGCCTCATGCGTGAGGCGCATGAGCCTCACCGATGAGCCTTTTCGCGTCGCGGGTCAGGCTTTTTTCCTCGCGCGCGACGGTTCGAGCCTCGTCGGCCCCACTGTGGACTGCTCGGCGGAGCGCAGGACCGCGCGGGCCGAGAACGCACCGCCGGGCCGCGGGCCGCCGACCGACTCCCCTTCCGCCACGCCTCGCCGGCCTGCCCGGCCTCGCACCGTGTCCGGCCGCCGGGCGGGGCGTCCAGGGATGCCGGTCGGCCTCGGCCCGCCCCCGACGCTTTCCCGTCGCCCCGCCTCTGGCACGCCCGTTGCACAAGTCCCCGGCATGAGCCGTCCGACCCTGCACACCGAAGCCCGCCTCGAGGCCGTCGCATGAGAATCAAGCGTTTCGTCGCCCCGGACATGCGCACCGCGCTGAAGATGGTCCGCGAAGAGCACGGCCCGGACGCCGTGATCCTGTCCAACAAGCCGGTGCACGGTGGCATCGAGATCGTCGCCGCCACCGACTACGACGAGGCGCTGGTGCAGCAGGCGCTGCGCACCGCCGCCGAGGAGCCGGAGCGCCCGGCCACCGCGCTCGACGCGATGCCCGCCTTCGTCGCCGCGCCGCTGCCGGTGCGCCAGCCCGAGACGGTGGCTGCGACCGCCGCCGAGCCGAAATCGATTTCCCGCGCCGACGCGATGATCGCCGCGCTCGCCGGCAACTCGCCGCAGGCGGCCGCCACGCGCAGCGCGCTGGCCGAGCGTGCCCGCGCGGCGACGCGCGGCAACGCCACCCCGGCGCTGTCGGCGATGCTCCGCAAGCCGGAGGCCGTGGAGCCGCCGGCCGCCGAGGCCGCGGACACGCGCCCGGGCGACGACTTCCGTGCCCTGCTCTCGCGCCTGACCGACGACGAGCCGGCACCGACCATCAGCGCGCGCGCAGCCGGCATGGCGCAGGCCGAAGCCGAGTACGTGCAGACCCGCGCGCAGGCGCAGGTCGAGGCCGCCGCCTCGCACGACGACATCGTCGAAGCGCCGCAGGCCGCGCAGGCGATCGAAGCCGACATCGTCGACGTCGAGCCGACGCCGGTGCAGGCGGCCGGGATCCCGGCGCCCGTCGCCGCGCCGATCGCCGTCATCGAACCGACGTTCGCCGAACTCGGCGCGCCCGCCCCGGTGGCCGCCCCGCTGCAGGCCCCGAGCTACGTCGATGCGTTCGACCCGCTCGCGGAGATGGCCGCGGTGCAGGCGCCCGCCATCGCGGTGCCCGCGGTGGTCACCGTCGCCGCGCCGCCGACGCTGCAGCTCGTGGTCAACCAGTCCGAAGACCCGACCATCGTCGCGATGCGCAACGAGCTCACCTCGATGCGCCAGATGATCGAGCGCCAGATGGGGCAGTTCGCCGTCGAGCGCCTGCGCGGTTCGCCGGCGCGCGCGTTCGCCTTCGAGACGCTGCAGGCCTACGGCTGCGACGACGCGCTCGCGCAGCAGATCGCGCAGCGCATCGACCCGCGCCTGGAGCCGGCGAAGGTGAAGGCGCCGCTGCTCGCCGAGCTCGCGCGCATGCTCACCATCGCCCGCGCGGAGCCGATCGAGGACGGCGGCGTGTTCGCGCTGATCGGCCCGACCGGCGCCGGTAAGACCACGACGCTCGCCAAGCTCGCCGCGCGCTTCGCGCAGCGCCACCGCGCCCGCGACGTCGCGCTCGTCACCACCGATGTCGAGCGCCCCGGCGCACGCGAGCAGCTGCATGCGCTCGGCCGCAAGCTCGGCGTCACCGTCTGCGAGGCCGAAGGCCCCGAAGGCCTGGCCGACGCGCTCGACCAGCTGGTCGACTACCCGCTCGTGCTGGTCGATACCGCCGGCTATGCCGCGCGCGACAAGGCGCTACTCGGCCAGGTCACCTGGCTGCGCGCGACGCGCAACCTGCGCTCGCTGCTCGTGCTGCCGGCCAACCTGCAGCCGCAGGACATGGCCGAGGCCGTGCGCCGCTACCGCATGGCGCAGCCGGAAGCCGTGGTGCTGACCAAGCTCGACGAGACCGGCCGCCTGGGCAGCGCGATCTCGGTCGCGATCAAGCACGGCCTGCCGCTCGCCTACACCACCGCCGGCCAGCAGGTACCGGCCGACCTCGAAGCCGCCGATGCGTCGCGCCTCGTGCTCTCGATCGAAAAACTCCGTCGCGCCGCCGACAACCCGCTCGCCACCGAGGAACGCCATGTCGTCGCCTGATCCCATCGCCAACACCGTGCGCGTGCCCGCGACGTCCGCGAACGATCCCGGCCCCGTGCGCGTGATCGCCGTCGCCAGCGGCAAGGGCGGCGTCGGCAAGACCTCGGTGAGCGTCAACCTCGCGACGAGCCTGCAGAACGCCGGCCAGCGCACGCTGCTGCTCGATACCGACCTCGGCCTCGCCAACGTCGACGTAATGCTGGGCCTGAGCCCGCGCTTCACGCTCGCCGACGTGTTCGCCGGCCGCTGCGAGCTCGCCGACACGCTGCTGGAAGGCCCGAACGGCCTGCTGGTGGTGCCGGCGGCCAGCGGCAAGCGCCACATGACCGAACTCACGCCGGCGCAGCACGTCGGCCTCGTGCATGCCTTCAGCCAGCTCGACGTGCCGATCGACGTGATGGTGATCGACAACGCGGCCGGCATTTCCGACAGCGTGCTGACCTTCTGCCAGGCCGCGCAGGACGTGATCGTGGTGGTCTGCGACGAGCCGGCCTCGGTCACCGACGCGTATGCGCTGATCAAGGTGCTCTCGCGCGAGCGCGGCGTCACCCGCGTGCAGGTGCTGGCCAACCAGGTCGGGCATCCGTCCGAAGGCCGCCAGCTCTACGACAAGCTCGAGCGCGTCACGTCGAAGTTCCTCGACGTCACGCTCAACTACCTCGGCGCGATCCCGCGCGACGAATGGCTGCGCCGCGCGATCCAGCGCCAGGAAGCGGTGGTCGACGCCTTCCCCGCGGCACCCGCGTCGATGGCCTTCCGCGAGATCGCCAAGCGCGCCGAGAAGTGGCAGACGCCGAACGGCCCGCGCGGCCACGTCGAATTCTTCATGGAACGGCTGATCCCCACGGCCCGGAGCGCGACCGCATGAACATGACGGCCACGGCCGTGAAGGCCAACGCGTACAAGCAGACCCGCAGCGCCAGCGCCGATTTCGACGCGACCGCGATCGTCACCCGCCACGGCGAACTGGTGCGCCGCATCGCGCACCACCTCGCGGCGCGACTGCCGGCGAGCGTGGAGGTCGACGACCTGATCCAGGCCGGCATGCTCGGCCTGATCGAGGCGGCGAAGAACTTCCAGGCCGACCAGGGCGCGGCGTTCGAGACGTATGCCTCGATCCGCATCCGCGGCGCGATGATCGACGAGATCCGTCGTGGCGACTGGGTGCCGCGCAGCGTGCATCGCCGCTACCGCGACGTGGTCGCGGCGACGCGGCAGGTCGAGCAGGCCAACGGCCGCGCCGCCAACGCCTCCGAGATCGCCGCGGTGCTGGGCGTCTCGGTCGATGACTACCACCACATGCTCGAGGACGCCTCGCGCGGCCAGCTGCTCTCGCTGGACGAGCAGATGGACGACTTCGACGGCGAGCCGCGGCTCGCCGCGAGCTGCAACGTCACGCCGGCGCGCGAGCTTGAACACACCGTGTTCCGGCAGGCGCTCGGCGAGGCGATCGGCGGCCTGCCCGAGCGCGAGCAGCTGGTGCTGTCGCTGTACTACGAGCAGGAGATGAACCTGCGCGAGATCGGCGCCGTGCTGGGCATCAGCGAGTCGCGCGTGTGCCAGATCCACGGCCAGTCGATGCTGCGCCTGCGCGGGCGGCTGGGCGACTGGCGCGACACCGCGGCCGAGCACGCCGGCACCTGATGGCGGCACGTCCGGTCGTCGCGACCGGACCGCGAAGCCAGTAGGCGCACGCACTCGCGCCTTGCGGTGCGCGGGCCCGCGAGGCGCGGCGGTTAAAGAACGCCGCCGCGCGGCCGATAGACCCGACAGGAACCCGAAGGCCCTCCCATGGACAAGAACATCAAGATCCTGATCGTCGACGACTTCTCGACGATGCGCCGTATCGTCAAGAACCTGCTGAACGACCTGGGCTTCTTCGACACCACCGAGGCCGAGGACGGCAACAGCGCGCTCGTCGAGCTGCGCAAGGCCAAGTTCGACCTCGTGATCACCGACTGGAACATGCCCGGCATGCCGGGCATCGACCTGCTCAAGAACATCCGCGCCGACGCCGCGCTGGCGAAGATCCCGGTGCTCATGGTCACCGCGGAAGCCAAGCGCGAGCAGATCATCGAAGCCGCGCAGGCCGGCGTGAACGGCTATGTCATCAAGCCGTTCACCGCAGGCACGCTGCAGGACAAGCTGGCCAAGATCTTCGAGCGCATCGAGGCCGCCGCATGAGCGCGGCGCCCGGCATCGCCGAACCCGAACGCAGCGCGGTCATCGCCAAGCTGCAGGCGGCGCTCTGGGCGCTCGAGCACGACGACACCGCCGCCTGGCGCGCGAACGTCGACGAGCTCATCGAATGGCGCACGCAGCCGCTGGTACAGGGCTTCGTGCGGCTCGCTCGCGAACTCTCCGCCGCGCTCGGCGACGGCCGCGGCGCCGGCACCGCGTCGCTCCCGGACGCCTGCGCGCGGCTGGAGCACGTCGTGCAGCTCACCGAATCCTCGAGCATGCGCACGCTCGACCTGATCGACGAATGCGGCCGCCTGGTGGCGAAGCTGCCGGCGCCGCAGGACGCGGAGCAGCGCGACGCGATCGCGGGCCTGCGCTCGCGCTTTTCCGAGATGTCGATCGCGCAGGGCTACCAGGACCTCACCGGGCAGATCATCCTGCGCGTGGTCGAGCTGGTGCGCGCCGTGCACGAAGGCCTCGGCGACATCGCCGGCCAGCCCGAGCCGCTGCAGCTGCACAACAACCGCGGGCACGGCCCGGCGGTGAACGGCGTCGACCCGACGCCCGCCACGCAGGACAACGCCGACGAGCTGTTGTCCGCGCTCGGCCTGTAAGCGACGGACCGGGCGATGAGCGGAACCGACGGCATCAGCGAGATCTGCGCGGACTTCCTCGTCGAAGCCCGCGAGATCGTCGAGCAGCTCGGCGAGCAGATGGTGGTGCTCGAGCGCGCGCCCGAGGACCGCGATGCGTTGAACACCGTCTTCCGTGGCTTCCACACCATCAAGGGCGGCGCCGGCTTCCTCGACGTCCCCCCGATGGTGACGCTCTGCCACGCGGTGGAGGATCGCCTCGACGTCGCGCGCAATGGCGCACTGCCGCTGGACGGGTTCGCGTTCGACGGCGCGCAGCAGGCGATCGACCTGCTGGCCGACATGCTCGAATGCGTCGCCGCCGGCCAGCCGTTGCCAACGGTGCCGCAGGGCCTGATCGACAGCATGCACGTCGACGGCCGCGGCCCGGCACCCGCCGCGGCGGCCGCGGTGAGCGCGAACGACCTGCCCGACAACCTCGACGAGCTCGACTTCGATTCGCTGCTCGATGCGTTCCACGGCAAGGGGGCACTCCCCGGCGCCGCGCCGGTGTCCGAAGCACCGCCGCCGGCCGCCATCGCCCCCGCGCCGTCTCCTGCGCCGATCGCGCGCCCCGAGCCCGCCGCGGGCGGGCGTCGCAGCCCCGCGGCCAACGACGCCGGCGAAACCACCGTGCGCGTGGACGTGCGCCGCCTCGACGCGATGGTCAACCTCGTCGGCGAACTCGTGCTGGCGCGCAACCGCCTCAAGACGATCCGTCCGCGCCTGCGCGACGAGGACCTCGATCGCGCGGTCACCGCGCTCGACGCCGCGACCTCGCGCCTGCAGTCGGCGGTGATGATGGCGCGCATGCAGCCGGTCGGCCGCGTGTTCTCGCGCTTCCCCAAGCTCGCGCGCGACGTCGCCCGGCAGGTGCGGAAATCGGTCGAACTCGACGTCGTCGGCGCCGAGACCGAGCTCGACCGCAACCTCGTCGAGGCCCTGTCCGATCCGCTGGTGCACCTGGTGCGCAACTCGATCGACCACGGCATCGAATCGCCGGAGGCGCGTCGCCTCGCCGGCAAGAACGAACAGGGCAACGTGCGTCTTTCCGCGCAGCAGGAAGGCGACCACGTGATGATCGAGGTGCGCGACGACGGCGCCGGCATCGACCCCGACAAGATCCGCGACAGCGCGATCCGCAAGGGCCTGATCGACGCCGAATCGGCCGCGCGCCTGTCCGCCGACGAGTGCCTGCAGCTCATCTTCCTGCCCGGTTTCTCGACCAAGCAGGAAGTCAGCGATCTGTCCGGCCGCGGCGTCGGCATGGACGTGGTGCAGAGCAAGATCCGCGAGCTCTCGGGCACGGTGCAGATCCAGTCCGAGGTCGGCCGCGGCACGCGCATGGCGATCAAGGTGCCGCTGACGCTGGCGATCCTGCCGACGCTGCTGGTCGAGATCGACGGCGACGTCTACGCGCTGCCGCTGGTGCGCGTGGTCGAGGTGCTGTCGCACACGGGCGGCAACGCGATGTGGATCGACGGCCAGAGCGTGCTGGACCTGCGCGAACAACCGACCCCGGTGCTGGACCTGCGCCACTGGCTCGGCCTCGACCCCCGCCAGGACGGCCCGTCCACGGGCGTCGTGCTGCAGGCCGGCGAGCAGCGCTTCGTGCTGATCGTCGACCACGTGCGCGGCCGCGAGGAGGTCGTCATCAAGGCGCTGCCGCGCACGCTGCGCGGCCTGTCCGGCTACGCCGGCGCCAGCCTGATCGGCGACGGCCGCATGGCGCTGATCCTCGATGTCGACGCGCTGCACGAGAGCGGCGTGCGCACGCGGCGGGCGGTGGTCAACGGCTGACGTCGTTCCACCGGCACGAGAACACGACGAAGCCGCCTCCGGGCGGCTTCATGCGTTGGGCGGGGCCGTACGCGCAACAGGGCCGACGCGGATGCGGCGGCCCGCGGTGCAGCACCGGCATGACGATCAGGCCGCGGTAACCTGCCGCGCCGCCGGCCGCAGCTCGTCGGCGAAGCCGTGGTTCACGTCGCGATGGCCGGCCTCGTCGGCGCGCACGGCCAGCACCACGTCGCGCAGGCGTGCATCGGCCGGCAGCTTCCAGTAGGCCTTGGCGATCGCCGGTGCCGGCACGTTCTCCACGCGGCCGGCGTCGATCTCGGCCAAGTACTGCGTGTAGCTGATCACCGCCTGCTCCTCGAAGTAGCCCACCAGCCGGTGCGCGGTGCGGGCCGACAGCAGGTACAGCGCCAGGAAGAACAGGAAGAAGCCGGCCTGCGCGACGAGCACCAGCGCGCGCTCGAGCCGGTTCGGCCTGGCGATCTCGATGAACGTCATCAGGTGCATGCGCTCGTTCTCGGCCTCTTCCATGAGCGCGCGGATCCAGCCGTGGTCGTGCTTCATCCAGCGCAGGCAGCGCAGGTGGATCAGCGCCGCGCCCACCAGTCCGGGCACGGCCGCCACGGTCTCGAGCACGATGGCGCGGTTGCCGTAGCGCTTGGCGAAGAAGGTGTCGGCCAGGAAGCGCAGCGAGCGGGTGATGCCGTAGGCGATGCGGTCCGACAGGTCGCCGAGCGCGTGGTGCGTGTCGAGCTCGACGTCCAGCGGGGTTTCGACGTACGGGGTGATCAGGGTGTTCATGGTGCTGTCTCCGGGCGCCGGATGAGGGAGGTCGGCGCCGATGGAAAAAGGTTAGGACCGCGCGAAAATCGCCACTTGATCCAGATCAGGTGGCGCCGGCCGGTTTCAGCCGCGGGAAAGCCACGTGAAAGCGGCCGCGGCGGCATGAACGTGCTCGCCGGGGTCGACGGTCAGGACGCCGGGAGCGGCTCAAGAATTCCCCCGCGCGGCCCGTTAACGGGAGCGATGGACAGGCTCTCCCTCATCGGCGTCGTACTCGCACTGGTCGCGCTGCTCGGCGGCAGCGTGCTCAAGGGCGCGGGCCTGTCCGGGCTGTGGTCGCCCGCGGCGTTCGTGATCGTGATCCTCGGCACGCTGGCGGCGATCCTCGTGCAGACGCCGATGGCGACGTTCCGTCGCGCCATGAAGATCGTGCGCTGGGTGTTCGCGCCACCCGCGCGCGACGGCCATGCGCTGATCCGCCGCATTGTCGACTGGAGCAATACCGCGCGCCGCCAGGGCCTGCTCGGCCTCGAGGCGGAGCTCGACGCGGTGCCGGACGAGTTCCTGCGCAAGGGCCTGCAGATGGTGGTCGACGGCAGCGAGCCGGAGCAGATCCGCCAGACGCTGGAGATCGAGCTCGAGAGCCAGCAGCATCGCGACATCGCCGCCGCCAAGGTGTTCGAGGGCATGGGCATCTACGCGCCCACGCTCGGCATCATCGGCGCGGTGCTCGGCCTGATGGCGGTGATGAAGAACCTCGCCGATCCGAGCCACCTCGGCCACGGCATCGCCGCCGCGTTCACCGCGACGATCTATGGCATCGGCTCGGCGAACCTCATGCTGCTGCCGATGGCGTCCAAGCTCAAAGGCGTGATCGCCGCGCAGGCGCTCGACCGCGAGATGCTCATCGAAGGCCTGATCGCGATCGCGCAGGGCGAGAACCCGCGCAACATCGAAGCGCGGCTGTCGGGGTACCTGCACTGATGGCGCGCCGGCACATCCACGACGAGCACATGAACCACGAGGCGTGGGCGATCCCCTACGGCGATCTGATCACGCTGCTGCTCGCGTTCTTCGTGGTGATGTACGCGATCTCGTCGGTGAACGCCGGCAAGTACCGCGCGGTCGCGGACTCGCTCTCCACCGCATTCGGCGGGCCGCCGAAGTCGATGTCGCCGCTGCAGCTGGGCGAAACGCAGCAGCGCGGTGCCGATTTCGACCGGCCCTCGCTGGCGACCGCCGGCGCGCCCGCGCCGACGCACGCCGCGCCGGTGCGCGTGCCGCGCCTGCGCCCCGCGCCCGCGGACACGCCCGCCGCGCAGGCGGCCCGCGTCCGCGCCGCGCGCCAGCAGCTCCAGGGCCTCGGCGATCGCATCGGCGACGCGCTCTCGGGCCTCGTGCAGCAGAAGCTGGTGCGCCTGCGCCAGGGCAGCGATTACCTGGAGGTCGAGATCCAGAGCGACCTGCTGTTCCCCAGCGGTTCGGCCTCCCCGAGCGCGCTCGCGCTCGACACCGTGCGCAAGGTCGCGGGCGTGCTCGCCTCGGCGCCGAACGCGGTGCGCGTGGAGGGCTATACCGACGACCAGCCGATCGCCAGCGCGCAGTTCCCGTCGAACTGGGAGCTGTCCGCGGCGCGCGCGGCGAGCGTGCTGCACGTGATGGTCGACGCCGGCATCGCGCCGTCGCGGTTGTCGATGACCGGCTACGGCCAGTACCAGCCGGTCGCCGGCAACGACACGTCCGAAGGCCGCAACGCGAACCGCCGCGTGATGCTGGTCATCCTGCCGCCGGGCGAAGGCACCGACGCGGTGACGCGCGAGGCCGCCATCGCGTCGCGCACGGGCGCCGACATGCAGCGGGGGGCCGGCTGATGCAGACCTGGGCGATCGCCAACCAGAAGGGCGGCGTGGGCAAGACGACGACGACGCTATGCCTCGCGCGCGGTCTCGTCGATGCGGGGTTCCGCGTGCTGCTGGTCGACCTCGACCCGCATGCGTCGCTGTCGCATGCGTTCGGCATCCCGACCGATCCGCCGTCGCGCGGCGCGTACGAGCTGTTCACCGACGCCACGCAGATGCTGTCGCGCCTCGCGCGCGAAACGCCGGTCGAGCGCCTGCGGCTGTGCCCCGCGCAGCCGGCGCTCGCCACGCTCGAGCGCCGCGGCGCCAGCCAGCCGGGGCTCGGCCTCGCGCTGGGTCGCGCGCTGCACGCCGCGCGCGACCAGTACGACTACACGCTGCTGGACTGCCCGCCCACGCTCGGCCTGCTGATGGTCAATGCGCTGGCGGCCGCCGACCGGCTGGTGTCGCCGACGCAGACCGATCCGCTCGCGCTGCACGGCCTGCGCGACATGCTGCGCACCGCCGACATGGTCGAGCGCTCGCGTCGCCGGCCGCTGCCGCGCGCGATCATCCCGACGCTGCACGACAAGCGCACGCGCTCGGGCCAGCAGAGCCTGGAACAGCTGCGCGACGCCTATGGCGCGCACGTCAGCCCCGATCCCATTCCCGTCGACACCCGCCTGCGCGACGCCGCGGCGGTGGCGACCGGCGCGATGCCCGCGAGCCGCGGCGCCGACGCCTACCGCGAGGCGCTGCAGTGGCTCCTCGATCCGATCTCCATCGAGTGCGAAGCCGCCTGACATGGCCACCATCGACGCCTATCTCGACGAACTCCTCGGCACCGCGATCGCGCCTCCGCCGGTCGCGCCGCCCGCCGCGATCGCCGCCGCCGTCGCGTCCGTCGCCGACGTCGAGCCGCCGGCGCGCGAGCCCGCCCCGGCGCCG
>NZ_SMRQ01000060.1 GCF_004359965.1 Cognatilysobacter segetis
CTCGGCCCGCGCGGCCTGATGCCGAACCCGAAGGTCGGCACCGTCTCGCCGAACCCGGCTGAAGCGGTCAAGAACGCCAAGGGCGGCCAGGTCCGTTACCGCACCGATAAGGCGGGTATCATTCACTGCACGATCGGCAAGGCCGATTTCGACGGCGACAAGCTCAAGGAAAACCTGACGGCGCTGCTGCTGGACCTGATCAAGGCCAAGCCGGCGACCTCGAAGGGCCAGTACCTGCAGAAGGTGGCGATCAGCTCGACCATGGGTCCGGGCGTGATCGTCGACCAGGCGTCGCTGGCGCTGAAGTAAGCAGTTCAAGGCCGGTGGCGTTTGCCGCCGGCCGACTCTTTTGAAGGCGCTGCCGCTCCGGCGGCAGTGACCGTCAAAGACCGCAGGTGCGGTCGGCGCCGACCGGCGACGGGCAAGGGAAGCTCAACACGGCAAGGAATCGCCGTCGGTCGAAGCGGGATCGCTTAATCCACCGCCTGCGTAGATGGTGCCCTTCTGGAAATTCGTTTCTGGACGGCCACCACCGGGATGCCCCTCGCGGTATCCCCGGTGCCACGGACTGGCGCCGCCCCGTCCCGCGACGGCGACTGCCGCTCGCGGAGTTCAATTGGAGGAGTGCAATGGCTCTCAATCTGTCCCAGAAGCAGGAAGTCGTCGCGGAGCTGGCGGACATCGCCGGCAAGGCGCACTCCCTGGTCGCGGCCGAGTACGCGGGCACCACGGTCAGTCAGATGACCGAGATGCGCAAGAAGGCTCGCGAAACGGGTGTGTACCTCAAGGTCGTCAAGAACACGCTGGCCTCGCGCGCCGTTGAAGGCACCGAGTTCGCCTGCGTCAAGGACGCCCTGGTCGGTCCGCTGCTGTACGCGTTCTCGCTCGAGGAGCCCGGCGCCGCCGGTCGCCTGATCAAAGATGCGTCCAAGGGCAACGACAAGCTCAAGGCCAAGATCGTCTCGGTGGAAGGCAAGCTGCTGCCGGCCGCCCACGTCGACGTCCTGGCCTCGCTGCCGACCCGCGATCAGGCGCTGGCGATGCTCGCCCGCGTGCTGGCCGAGCCGGCCGCGATGTTCGCGCGTGCCGTCAAGGCCGTGGCCGACCAGCAGGGTGGCGGCGACGCCGCGCCGGCCGAGGCTGCCGCGGAAACCGCGTGATCGTCGACGTTCTTTCCTGAATCCGCTTTAGAAACCAATTTCCGAAAGGTATATCCAAATGTCCGTTACCAACGAGCAGATCGTCGACGCCATCGCCACCAAGTCGCTGATGGAAGTCATGGACCTCGTCAAGGCGATCGAAGAGAAGTTCGGCGTCTCCGCCGCTGCCCCGGTCATGGCCGCGGGCCCGGCTGCCGCCGCCGCTCCGGTCGAAGAGCAGACCGAGTTCAACGTCATCCTGAAGTCGGCCGGCGAGAAGAAGGTCGAGGTCATCAAGGCCGTTCGCGCCATCACGGGCCTGGGCCTGAAGGAAGCGAAGGACCTGACCGAGGCCGGTGGCGTCGTGAAGGAAGGCGCTTCGAAGGAAGACGCCGAGAAGATGAAGAAGGACCTGGAAGCTGCCGGCGCGACCGTCGAGGTCAAGTAAGCAGCTTTGCGTCGCCGGATTCCATCGGCGACCCACTGAAGGCTGGGGGCAATTGCCCCCGGCCTTTGGTCGTTGTAGACGGACCCGGTTTTTCGGAACGTTCCGGCCGGCCCGTTGTCCAACGCCGCACCGTGCGGCGAGGCATCGAGAGCCCTTCCGTTCCCCGGTTCCCGTGGCAAAGAAAACCAACCGAGTTGGTAGTTGGAAGCAGCTTCAGAAGGCGTGCAGGTGCCGGCAATACCTGCGGCTTCCAACTGACAGTTCATCCCCTTACGGGGTTGACGGATCGAGAGTCCGAACCATCACAACGCGACGGATCCCCGATCCCCGATCCCCGCTCCAAGAGAGGCGGCAGTTCCCATGACGACGTACTCGTTCACCGAGAAAAAGCGCATCCGCAAGGATTTCGGCAAGCGCCGCGCGATCCTCGAGGTCCCCTTCCTGCTCGCCATCCAGGTCGACTCGTACCGCGAGTTCCTGCAGGAGAACACCGATCCCGCCAAGCGCGAGGATCGCGGCCTGCACGCCGCGCTGAAGTCGGTCTTCCCGATCGCCAGCTACAGCGGCAATGCGGCCCTGGAATACGTCGGCTACAAGCTCGGCGAGCCGGCGTTCGACGAGCGCGAGTGCCGCACGCGCGGCATGAGCTACGGCGCGCCGCTCCGCGTGACCGTTCGCCTGGTGATCTACGACCGCGAGTCGTCGACCAAGGCGATCAAGTACGTGAAGGAGCAGGAGGTCTACATGGGCGAGATCCCGCTCATGACCGAGAACGGCACCTTCATCGTCAACGGCACCGAGCGCGTCATCGTCTCGCAGCTGCACCGCTCGCCGGGCGTCTTCTTCGACCACGACCGTGGCAAGACGCACAGCTCGGGCAAGCTGCTGTACAGCGCCCGCATCATCCCCTACCGCGGTTCGTGGCTGGACTTCGAGTTCGACCCGAAGGACGCGGTTTTCTGCCGTATCGACCGTCGCCGCAAGCTGCCGGTGACGATCCTGCTGCGCGCCCTCGGCTACAACAACGAGGAGATGCTGAAGCAGTTCTTCGACATCAACACCTTCCACATCCTCCCCGAGGGCGTGCAGCTGGAGCTGGTGCCGGAGCGTCTGCGCGGTGAAACGCTCGACTTCGACCTCACCGACGGCGACAAGGTCATCGTCGAGGCCGGTCGCCGCGTGACCGCGCGCCACGTCCGCCAGCTCGAGCAGGCGGGCATCTCCGCGCTCGCCGTGCCGGACAGCTACCTGGTCGGCCGCATCCTCTCGCACGACGTCGTCGATCCGAAGACGGGCGAGCTGCTGGCGAACGCGAACGAGGAGATCAACGACGGTCACCTCGAGGCGCTGCGCAAGGCCGGCATCGCGCAGATCGGCACGCTGTGGGTCAATGACCTCGATCGCGGTCCGTACATCTCGAACACGCTGCGCATCGACCCGACCAAGACGCAGCTCGAAGCGCTGGTCGAGATCTACCGCATGATGCGTCCGGGCGAGCCGCCGACCAAGGACGCCGCGCAGAACCTGTTCCACAACCTGTTCTTCACCTTCGAGCGCTACGACCTCTCGGGCGTGGGCCGGATGAAGTTCAACCGCCGCCTGGGTCGCAAGGAGACCGAGGGCGCGTCGGTGCTGTATGACGCGAAGTACTTCCAGGACCGCAAGGACGAGGAGTCCGGCCGCCTGCGCGGCCTGTTCGGCCAGACGTCCGACATCCTCGACGTCATCCGCGTGCTGACGGAAATCCGCAACGGCCGCGGCGTCGTCGACGACATCGACCACCTGGGCAACCGTCGCGTGCGTTCGGTCGGCGAAATGGCGGAGAACACCTTCCGTGTCGGCCTGGTGCGCGTCGAGCGTGCGGTCAAGGAGCGCCTGTCGATGGCGGAGTCCGAAGGCCTCACGCCGCAGGAGCTCATCAACGCCAAGCCCGTCGCCGCCGCGATCAAGGAGTTCTTCGGCTCCTCGCAGCTGTCGCAGTTCATGGACCAGAACAACCCGCTGTCGGAAGTCACGCACAAGCGTCGCGTGTCGGCCCTCGGCCCGGGCGGCCTGACCCGCGAGCGCGCCGGCTTCGAAGTCCGCGACGTGCACCCGACCCACTACGGCCGCGTCTGCACCATCGAGACGCCGGAAGGCCCGAACATCGGCCTGATCAACTCGCTCGCCGTGTTCGCGCGCACCAACCAGTACGGCTTCCTCGAGACGCCGTACCGCAAGGTCGTGGACGGCAAGGTCACCGATGACGTCGAGTTCCTGTCGGCGATCGAGGAGAACGAGTACGTCATCGCCCAGGCCAACGCGCCGCAGGACGAGAACGGCAACATGACCGCGCAGTTCGTGGCCTGCCGCTACCAGGGCGAGTCGCTGCTGAAGGCCCCGAGCGAGGTCCACTTCATGGACGTCTCGCCGATGCAGACGGTGTCGGTCGCGGCGGCGCTCGTGCCGTTCCTCGAGCACGACGACGCCAACCGCGCGCTCATGGGCGCCAACATGCAGCGTCAGGCGGTGCCGACGCTGCGCGCGCAGAAGCCGCTCGTGGGCACGGGCATCGAGCGCGCCGTGGCGCGCGACTCGGGCGTGACCGTCAACGCGCGCCGCGGTGGCGTGATCGAGGCGATCGACGCCGCGCGCATCGTGGTCAAGGTCAACGAGGACGAGGTCAACGAAGGCCTGGACGCCGGCGTCGACATCTACAACCTGATCAAGTACACCCGTTCGAACCAGAACACCTGCATCAACCAGCGCCCGCTGGTGAAGGTCGGTGATCGCATCGAGCGCGGCGACGTGCTGGCCGACGGTCCCTCGACCGACATCGGCGAACTCGCGCTGGGCCAGAACATGCTGGTCGCGTTCATGCCGTGGACCGGCTACAACTTCGAGGACTCGATCCTGCTCTCCGAGCGCGTGGTCGAGGAGGATCGCTACACGACGATCCACATCGAAGAGCTCACCGTCCAGGCGCGCGACACCACGCTCGGACCGGAGGAAATCACCGCCGACATCCCGAACGTGTCCGAGCAGGCGCTCGGCCGCCTCGACGAGTCGGGCGTGGTCTACATCGGCGCGGAAGTGCGTGCAGGCGACATCCTCGTCGGCAAGGTCACGCCCAAGGGCGAGAGCCAGCTGACGCCGGAAGAGAAGCTGCTCCGCGCGATCTTCGGCGAGAAGGCCTCCGACGTTAAGGACAGCTCGCTGCGCGTGCCGCCGGGCATGGACGGCGTCGTCATCGACGTCCAGGTCTTCACCCGCGACGGCATCGAAAAGGACAAGCGCGCGCGCCAGATCGAGGAGAACGAGATCCGTCGCGTCAAGAAGGACTTCGACGACCAGTTCCGCATCCTCGAGGCGGCGATCTACGACCGCCTGCGCGGCCAGCTGCTGGGCAAGGTGGCGAACGGCGGTGCCGGCCTGAAGAAGGGCGACACGGTCACCTCGCTGGTGCTCGACAGCCTGTCCAAGAAGGACTGGTTCACGCTGCGCATGAAGGACGAGGACGCGGTCGAGGCGATCGAGCGCGCCCAGAAGCAGATCGACGAGTACCAGAAGGAGTTCGAGCGTCGCTTCGCCGACAAGCGTTCGAAGATCACGCAGGGCGACGACCTCGCCCCGGGCGTGCTCAAGATGGTCAAGGTCTTCCTCGCCGTTAAGCGCCGCATCCAGCCGGGCGACAAGATGGCCGGCCGCCACGGCAACAAGGGTGTCGTGTCGACGATCGTGCCGGTCGAGGACATGCCGTACACCGCCAGCGGCGAGACGGTCGACATCGTGCTCAACCCGCTCGGCGTGCCGTCGCGAATGAACATCGGCCAGATCCTCGAGGTTCACCTCGGCTGGGCGGCGAAGGGCCTGGGCAAGAAGATCGATCGCATGCTGCAGGCGCAGAACGCGGTGACCGAGCTTCGCAAGTTCCTCGGCGACATCTACAACCACGACACGAGCGTGGTGGGCGAGCGCGTCGACCTGTCGCAGTTCACCGACGAGGAGCTGATCCGCCTCGCCAAGAACCTGACCGACGGCGTGCCGATGGCGACGCCGGTGTTCGACGGCGCGGCCGAGTTCGAGATCAAGCGCATGCTCGAGCTCGCCGAGCTGCCGTCCAGCGGCCAGATTGCGTTGCACGATGGTCGTACGGGCGAGGCGTTCGAACGCCCGGTCACGATCGGCTACATGCACATGCTGAAGCTGAACCACCTGGTCGACGACAAGATGCACGCGCGTTCGACCGGCCCGTACTCGCTCGTCACCCAGCAGCCGCTGGGCGGCAAGGCGCAGTTCGGCGGCCAGCGCTTCGGCGAGATGGAAGTCTGGGCGCTGGAAGCCTACGGCGCGGCCTACACCCTGCAGGAAATGCTGACGGTGAAGTCCGACGACGTGCAGGGCCGCAACCAGATGTACAAGAACATCGTCGACGGCGACTACGAGATGGTCGCGGGCATGCCGGAGTCCTTCAACGTTCTCGTGAGGGAAATCCGCTCGCTGGCGATCAACATGGAGCTCGAAGAGACCTGAGAACGGAACGCCGTCTCCCGCGCGCGCGAAGGCGCGCCGGGTGACGGGAAGCACCCACGTTCTCGATGAACTTCGCTCCCCTGGAGACTGAAATGAAAGACCTGCTCAATCTGTTCAACCAGCAGCGCACGACGATCGACTTCGACGCGATCAAGATCGGCCTGGCCTCGCCGGACCTGATCCGCTCGTGGTCCTACGGCGAGGTCAAGAAGCCGGAGACGATCAACTACCGCACGTTCAAGCCCGAGCGTGACGGCCTGTTCTGCTCGGCGATCTTCGGCCCGATCAAGGACTACGAGTGCCTGTGCGGCAAGTACAAGCGCATGAAGCACCGCGGCGTGGTCTGCGAGAAGTGCGGCACCGAAGTCACGCTGGCCAAGGTGCGCCGCGAGCGCATGGGCCACATCGACCTCGCCTCGCCGGTCGCGCACATCTGGTTCCTGAAGTCGCTTCCGTCGCGCATCGGCCTGATGCTCGACATGACCCTGCGCGACATCGAGCGGATCCTGTACTTCGAAGCCTTCGTGGTGACGGAGCCGGGCCTGACGCCGATGGAACGCGGCCAGCTGCTCACCGAGGAACAGTTCCTCCAGGCGCGCCAGGAGCACGGCGACGACTTCGACGCCGCGATGGGCGCCGAGGCGGTCTACGAGCTGCTGCGCACGATCGACCTGCAAACCGAGATGGTGCAGCTGCGCGAGGACATCGCGAGCACGGGCTCGGAGACCAAGCTCAAGCGCCTCACCAAGCGCATCAAACTGATCGAGGCCTTCATCGACTCGGGCAACCGCCCGGAGTGGATGGTCATGACCGTGCTGCCGGTGCTGCCGCCGGACCTGCGCCCGCTGGTCCCGCTGGACGGTGGCCGCTTCGCGACGTCGGACCTCAACGACCTGTACCGCCGCGTCATCAACCGCAACAACCGACTGCGCCGCCTGCTCGAACTCAATGCGCCCGACATCATCGTGCGCAACGAGAAGCGCATGCTGCAGGAGTCGGTGGATGCGCTGATGGACAACGGCCGTCGCGGCCGCGCCATCACCGGCACCAACAAGCGCCCGCTCAAGTCGCTCGCCGACATGATCAAGGGCAAGCAGGGTCGCTTCCGCCAGAACCTGCTCGGCAAGCGCGTCGACTACTCGGGCCGTTCGGTCATCGTGGTCGGCCCGACGCTGCGCCTGCACGAGTGCGGCCTGCCGAAGAAGATGGCGCTCGAGCTGTTCAAGCCGTTCATCTTCTCCAAGCTGCAGCGCCGTGGCCTCGCCACTACGATCAAGGCGGCGAAGAAGCTTGTAGAGCGCGAAGAGGCGCAGGTGTGGGACATCCTCGAGGAGGTCATCCGCGAGCATCCCGTGCTGCTGAACCGCGCGCCGACGCTGCACCGTCTCGGCATCCAGGCGTTCGAGCCGGTCCTCATCGAAGGCAAGGCGATCCAGCTGCATCCGCTCGTGTGTACGGCGTTCAACGCCGACTTCGACGGTGACCAGATGGCCGTCCACGTGCCGCTCTCGCTGGAAGCCCAGCTGGAAGCGCGCGCGCTGATGATGGCGTCGAACAACATCCTGTCGCCGGCGAACGGCGAGCCGATCATCGTGCCGTCGCAGGACGTCGTGCTCGGCCTGTACTACATGACCCGTGCCCTGGTGAACAAGAAGGGCGAGGGCATGGCGTTCGCGAACGTCGCCGAGGTCAAGCGCGCGTACGACAACCGCGTCGTCGAGCTGCACGCCAAGGTCAAGGTCCGCATCACCGAAACCGTGGAAGCCGAGGACGGCACGCGCTCGAAGCGCACGTCGATCGTCGACACCACGGTCGGTCGCGCCCTGCTGCAGGAAATCCTGCCGGAAGGCCTGCCGTTCGAGCTCGCCAACACCGAGCTGACCAAGAAGAACATCTCGCGCCTGATCAATAGCTGCTACCGCCAGCTGGGCCTCAAGGACACGGTCATCTTCGCCGACCAGCTGATGTACACCGGCTTCGCGTACGCCACGCGCGCCGGCGTGTCGATCGGCATCGACGACATGATCATCCCCGACGAGAAGAAGGGCATCCTCGACGAGGCGGAAGCCGAAGTCCTGGAGATCCAGGAGCAGTACCAGTCGGGCCTGGTCACCGCCGGCGAGCGCTACAACAAGGTCGTCGACATCTGGTCGCGCACGAACGAGCGCGTGGCCAAGGCGATGATGGACGCGATCGGCACGGAAACCGTCGAAGGCTCGGACGGCAAGCCGGTCGCGCAGAAGTCGATGAACTCGATCTACATCATGGCCGACTCGGGCGCGCGTGGTTCGCAGGCCCAGATCCGCCAGCTCGCCGGTATGCGCGGCCTGATGGCCAAGCCGGACGGCTCGATCATCGAGACGCCGATCACCGCGAACTTCCGCGAAGGCCTGAACGTCCTCCAGTACTTCATCTCGACCCACGGTGCACGTAAGGGTCTCGCGGATACCGCGCTGAAGACGGCGAACTCGGGTTACCTGACGCGTCGTCTGGTCGACGTCGCGCAGGACGTGGTGATCACCGAAACCGACTGCGGCACGCTCGAGGGTCTGATGATGACCCCGATCGTCGAAGGCGGCGACGTGGTCGAGCCGCTGAAGGAGCGCGTGCTGGGCCGCGTCGTGGCCGAGGACGTGTTCCTGCCGGGCAACGACGAGGATCCGATCGTCACGCGCAACACGCTGCTCGACGAGGCCTGGGTCGCCAAGCTCGAAGAGGCCAGCGTCCAGTCGATCAAGGTGCGTTCGACCATCACCTGCGAAACGCCGTTCGGCGTCTGCGCGTTCTGCTATGGCCGCGATCTCGGCCGCGGCCACCTCGTCAATCACGGCGAGGCGGTGGGTGTCGTCGCGGCGCAGTCGATCGGCGAGCCGGGCACGCAGCTGACGATGCGTACGTTCCACATCGGTGGTGCGGCATCGCGTGCGGCGGCGATCGACAATGTCACCGTGAAGACGACAGGCACGATCAAGTTCAACAACCTCAAGCACGTCGAGCACGCCAACGGCCATCTGGTCGCGGTGTCGCGTTCGGGCGAACTGTCGGTCCTCGATGCGCACGGCCGCGAGCGCGAGCGCTACAAGCTGCCGTACGGTGCGACCATCACGGTGCGTGACGGCGCGGAGATCAAGGCCGGCCAGCAGGTCGCGAACTGGGATCCGCATAACCACCCGATCGTGTCGGAAGTCGCCGGCTTCATGCGCTTCATCGACTTCATCGATGGCGTGACGGTTATCCAGAAGACCGACGAGCTGACCGGCCTCGCCTCGAGCGAGATCACCGATCCGAAGCGTCGCGGTACGCAGGCGAAGGATCTGCGTCCGCTCGTGCGCATCGTCGACGCGAACGGCAAGGACCTGCAGATCCCGGGTACGGACCTGCCGGCCCAGTACATGCTGCCGCCGCGCTCGATCGTGAACCTGCAGGACGGCGCGCCGGTGGGCGTGGGCGACGTGGTCGCCAAGATCCCGCAGGAAGCGTCGAAGACCCGCGACATCACCGGCGGTCTGCCGCGCGTGGCCGACCTGTTCGAGGCGCGCAAGCCGAAGGACCCGGCGATCCTCGCCGAGCGTTCGGGCATCGTCTCGTTCGGCAAGGACACCAAGGGCAAGCAGCGCCTGATCATCAAGGACGCCGACGGTGGCGAGCACGAAGAGCTGATCCCGAAGTACCGCCAGATCATCGTGTTCGAAGGCGAGCACGTGGAGAAGGGCGAGACCGTCGTGGATGGCGAGCCGAACCCGCAGGACATCCTGCGCCTGCTCGGCGTCGAGCCGCTGGCCGTCTACCTCACCAAGGAAATCCAGGACGTCTACCGCCTGCAGGGCGTCAAGATCAACGACAAGCACATCGAGGTGATCGTTCGCCAGATGCTGCGCAAGGTCGAGATCGCCGACGCGGGCGACAGCAAGTTCCTGGCCGGCGAGCAGGTCGAGCGTCAGCGCCTGATCGAGGAGAACCAGCGCCTGTCCTCGCGCAACGAAATCCTGGCGAAGTACGAGCCCGTGCTGCTCGGCATCACCAAGGCCTCGCTGGCGACCGAGTCGTTCATCTCGGCGGCGTCGTTCCAGGAGACCACCCGCGTCCTGACCGAGGCGGCCGTCCGCGGCACCCGCGACACGCTGCGCGGCCTCAAGGAGAACGTGATCGTCGGTCGCCTGATCCCGGCCGGCACCGGTCTGGCGTACCACAGCCAGCGCCGCAAGACCGCCTCGGGCCTGACGGACCAGGAGTTCGAGACGCTCTCCGCGCCGGTCGCGGCCGTCGAGGAGGCGCCCGCCGCCGCCGAAGCGGCCGAGGGTGGCGAGGAAGAGTGATCGCAGGGGCCGGCTTGCCCACGGGCGGGCCGGCCCTGCTATACTCCCCGAGCTAAGCAATATCCGGGCGGCCCCAGGGCAGCCCCAGATCACCAAATGAGGCCACAGGACGTGCCTCGTATTGGACCCAGGGCAGGGTGGGATCTTCGCGGTGCGCACGCCTTATGGCGCCTGTTGCATCGCACGAGTCGAGCCCGCGACCGGTTCATCCGGACGCGGGCTAGGCTTTTTCGTCTTGGCTGGTCCCTCGGGGCTGGCCTTCCGTTTTCCACGGGCCCCGGCCCAAACGAAGAGCTCCAGATGGCGACCATCAATCAGCTGGTGCGCAAGCCGCGCAACCCTGAAACCTACAAGAGCACGTCCCCCGCGCTGCAGAACTGCCCGCAGCGCCGTGGCGTCTGTACGCGCGTCTACACCACGACCCCGAAGAAGCCGAACTCGGCGCTCCGCAAGGTCGCCAAGGTGCGCCTCACCAATGGCTACGAGGTCATCTCGTACATCGGCGGCGAAGGCCACAACCTGCAGGAGCACTCGGTCGTGCTGATTCGCGGCGGTCGCGTCAAGGACCTGCCGGGCGTCCGCTACCACACCGTGCGTGGCTCGCTCGACGCCGCCGGCGTCACCAAGCGTCGCCAGAGCCGCTCCAAGTACGGCGCGAAGCGTCCGAAGTCCTGATTTCGACAGGCGCACCGCGCCGTCGCCTGATACGAGAGGTACACGCCAATGTCGCGTAAAGGTTCCACCCCGCAGCGCTCGGTCCTGCCCGATCCCAAGCATGGGAGCGATACGATCGCCCGCTTCATCAATATGGTCATGAAGTCCGGCAAGAAGTCGATCGCTGAAAAGATCGTCTACGGCGCCATGGACGTCATCGGCGAGAAGAATCCGAACGCGCTCGAGCTGGTCGAGAAGGCGCTGACGAACGTCGCACCGGCCGTCGAGGTCAAGAGCCGCCGCGTCGGCGGCGCGACCTACCAGGTGCCGGTCGAAGTCCGTGCGGCGCGCCGTTCGGCGCTTGCCATGCGCTGGCTGATCGACTCCGCCCGCAAGCGCGGCGAGAACTCGATGCCGCGCAAGCTCGCGGCCGAGCTGATGGACGCTTCGGAGAACCGCGGCGGCGCCATCAAGAAGCGCGAAGAGACGCATCGCATGGCCGAGGCCAACAAGGCCTTCGCGCACTACCGCTGGTGATCTAGCGCCTAGCGCTGAAAAGGAGCGGCCGTGGCCGCTCCTCCAACCGGAGGCCGCCTTCCAGGGCGGCGTCCGGCCATTTGAGAATCCGAAAACTTACGAGAGGGTCCCGTGGCTCGCACCACTCCCATCGAGCGTTACCGCAACTTCGGCATCATGGCCCACATCGATGCCGGCAAGACGACCACGACCGAACGCGTCCTGTTCTACACCGGCGTCAACCACAAGATCGGCGAAGTGCACGAAGGTGCCGCGACGATGGACTGGATGGAGCAGGAGCAGGAGCGCGGCATCACGATCACGTCGGCAGCAACGACGTGCTTCTGGTCGGGCATGGACCGCAACTTCCCCGAGCACCGCTTCAACATCATCGACACCCCCGGCCACGTCGACTTCACGATCGAAGTCGAGCGTTCGCTGCGCGTGCTCGACGGTGCGGTGTTCGTGCTGTGCGCCGTCGGCGGCGTGCAGCCGCAGTCGGAGACCGTGTGGCGCCAGGCGAACAAGTACGCCGTGCCGCGCATGGCGTTCGTCAACAAGATGGACCGCACCGGCGCGAACTTCGACAAGGTCGTCGAGCAACTGAAGAGCCGCCTCGGCGCCTACGCCGTGCCGATGCAGGTGCCGATCGGTGCCGAAGAGAACTTCGAAGGCGTGATCGACCTCGTCAAGATGAAGGCGATCGCGTGGGACGTCGCCTCGCAGGGTACGAAGTTCGAGTACGTCGAGATGCCGACGCACCTGAAGGACAAGGCCGAAGCGGCCCGCGCCTTCATGGTCGAAGCCGCCGCCGAGGCGTCCGAAGAGCTGATGGACAAGTACCTCAACGACGGTGAGCTGTCGGAAGCCGAGATCATCGCCGGCATCCGCGAGCGCACGCTGCGCACGGAGATCGTGCCCGTGTTCTGCGGTACCGCGTTCAAGAACAAGGGCGTCCAGGCGATGCTCGACGCGGTCATCCAGCTGCTGCCGTCGCCGATCGACCGTCCGCCGGTCCAGGGTATCGACGAGGACGAGAAGGAAGACAGCCGCAAGGCGTCGGACACCGACCCGTTCTCGGCGCTCGCGTTCAAGATCATGACGGACCCGTACGTCGGTTCGCTGACGTTCTTCCGCGTGTATTCGGGCGTGCTCAATGCCGGCGACGCGGTGTTCAACCCCGTCAAGAGCCGCAAGGAGCGCGTGGGCCGCATCCTGCAGATGCACGCCAACCAGCGCGAGGAGATCAAGGAAGTGCGCGCGGGCGACATCGCCGCGGCCGTCGGCCTGAAGGACGTCACCACCGGTGACACCCTCTGCGCGCAGGACGCCGTGATCACGCTCGAGCGCATGGTCTTCCCGGAGCCCGTCATCTCGATGGCGGTGGAGCCCAAGTCGAAGGCCGACCAGGAAAAGATGGGCATCGCCCTGGGCCGCCTGGCGCAGGAAGATCCCTCGTTCCGCGTGCGCACCGACGAGGAATCCGGCCAGACCATCATCTCGGGCATGGGCGAGCTGCACCTCGACATCCTCGTGGACCGCATGAAGCGCGAGTTCAACGTGGAAGCGAACGTCGGCAAGCCGCAGGTCGCCTACCGCGAGACCATCCGCAAGGCGGTCAAGGCCGAAGGCAAGTTCGTGCGCCAGTCGGGCGGTAAGGGTCAGTTCGGCCACGTGTGGCTGGAGATCTCGCCGAACGAGCAGGGCAAGGGCTACGAGTTCGAGAACGCCATCGTCGGCGGCGTCGTGCCGAAGGAGTACATCCCGGCGGTCGACAAGGGCATCCAGGAAGCGGTGGCCAACGGCATCATGGCCGGCTACCCGATCGTGGACGTCAAGGTCCGGCTGGTCGACGGCTCGTACCACGAGGTCGACTCGTCCGAAATGGCGTTCAAGATCGCCGGCTCGATGGGCTTCAAGGAAGGCTTCAACAAGGCCTCGCCGGTCCTGCTCGAGCCGATCATGAAGGTCGAGATCGTCACGCCCGAGGATTACCTCGGTGACGTGATGGGCGACGTGAGCCGTCGTCGCGGCATCCTGCAGGGCCAGGACGACAGCCCGTCGGGCAAGATCATCAACGCGATGATCCCGCTGGGCGAGATGTTCGGCTACGCGACGACGCTGCGTTCGATGTCGCAGGGCCGCGCCACGTTCACGATGGAATTCGACCACTACGCCGAGGCGCCGAACAACATCGCCGAAGCCGTGGTCAAGAAGAACTGACGAAAACCAAATGCCCCGGGTGACGAGCCCGGGGCTCCGGATCAACTGAAACCGAGGTAATTGCAATGGCGAAGGGTAAGTTCGAGCGCACCAAGCCCCACGTGAACGTGGGCACGATCGGTCACGTGGACCACGGCAAGACGACGCTGACGGCGGCGCTGACGAAGGTGGGTGCCGAGCGTTTCGGTGGTGAGTTCAAGGCGTACGACCAGATCGACGCGGCGCCGGAAGAGAAGGCGCGCGGCATCACGATCTCGACGGCGCACGTGGA
>NZ_SMRQ01000061.1 GCF_004359965.1 Cognatilysobacter segetis
GAGCGGACGGGACTCGAACCCGCGACCTCCGGCGTGACAGGCCAGCATTCTAACCGACTGAACTACCGCTCCATTTCTACTGCTCGACAGCTGTGCAGCTGCCCGCGACATTCGCATTGCTGCCCGGCGTGCGGTCCGGAAAACGAAGGCGCCGCGAACGGCGCCTCCGGAACAACTGGCGGAGCGGACGGGACTCGAACCCGCGACCTCCGGCGTGACAGGCCAGCATTCTAACCGACTGAACTACCGCTCCATTTCTACTGCTCGACAGCTGTGCAGCTGCCCGCGACATTCGCATTGCTGCCCGGCGTGCGGTCCGGAAAACGAAGGCGCCGCGAACGGCGCCTCCGGAACAACTGGCGGAGCGGACGGGACTCGAACCCGCGACCTCCGGCGTGACAGGCCAGCATTCTAACCGACTGAACTACCGCTCCGCGCTCAAACTCTTCGCCTGCAGTGCCGCCGTGGTGGGTGCTGAGGGTTTCGAACCCCCGACCCTCTCCGTGTAAAGGAGACGCTCTACCACTGAGCTAAGCACCCGGATCGACCAGCCACAAGCGGCGCTGGCGGGCGAGCTATTTAGTTTACAGCGTCCTTCAGGGCCTTGCCAGCCTTGAACGACGGATTCTTCGAAGCAGCGATCTTGATCGTCTCGCCCGTCTTCGGGTTGCGACCCTGACGCGCGGCACGCGAGCGGACCTCGAACGTCCCGAAGCCCACGAGGGTCACCGTCTCGCCCTTCTTCAGGGTCTTGGTGATCACGCTGACCATCGCGTCGACGGCATTGGCGGCTTCCGTGCGCGACAGTTCGGCGGCATCGGCGATAGCCGCGACAAAATCGGCTTTGTTCATTCTTCTACTCCGTGGGCGGCGCAGGGCCGCGGATGTGCTGAGAACCGGACAAACCCCTGACCGGCAGAATCCCCTGTTCGACTTCCCGCCAATCGTCGCTGATGGACGATGCGGACGGCGCTCGTTATACCAGCGCGTTCACGACAGGTGCAAGCCGGAAAGCCAATAACGACGCGGCTTTCCGGCTCGCTAGCACATCCGGCGACGCGTTATCAGTGCGTCACTTCGACCGGCACGGTGCCGACCGGCGGCTCGTGGACCGGCATTTCCTCCGGCACCGGCACCGGCGCGGCGGTCGGCGTGACGGGGCGTTCGAGCGCGACGTCGAGCACTTCGTCGACCCACTTCACCGGCACGATCCGCAGCCCCTTGGTGACCGACTTCGGCATGTCGACGAGGTCCTTCCTGTTCTCGTCCGGGATGATCACGGTCTTGATGCCGCCGCGCAGCGCCGCGAGCAGCTTTTCGCGCAGTCCGCCGATCGCGAGCACGCGGCCGCGCAGCGTCACCTCGCCCGTCATCGCCACGTCGGCCTTGATCGGGTTGCGCGTGAGCAGCGAGACGAGCGCGGTGACCATCGCGATGCCTGCGGACGGGCCGTCCTTCGGTACTGCGCCCTCGGGCACGTGCACGTGGAGGTCGTGCTTGGTGAGGAAATCGATGTCGATGCCGAGGCGCTCGGCGCGGCCTCGCACCACCGACAGCGCGGCCGACGCGGATTCCTTCATGACGTCGCCCAGCTGGCCGGTCAGCAGCATCGCGCCCTTGCCCGGGGCGAGCGCGGCCTCGATCTGCATGAGATCGCCGCCCACCTGCGTCCATGCCAGGCCGGTGACGAGACCGACCTCGTTCTGCTCCTCGGCGCGGCCGAAGTCGTACTGCTGCACCCCGAGGTACTTCTCGAGGTTCTTCGGATTCACCACCACCGGGCCCTTCCGGACCTTGGCGCCGGCGAGTGCGAGTTCCTTGACCACCTTGCGGCAGATCTTCGCGATCTGGCGCTCGAGGTTGCGCACGCCCGACTCACGCGTGTAGTACCGGATGGTGTCGCGCAACGCGTCGTCGGTCACCTTGAGTTCGTCGTCGCGAAGGCCGTTGGCTTTGATCTGCTTCGGCAACAGGTACCGCTCCGCGATGTTGAGCTTCTCCTCCTCCGTGTAACCCGGAATGCGGATGACCTCCATGCGGTCCAGCAGCGGGCCCGGGATGTTCAGCGAATTCGACGTCGCGACGAACATGACCTCGGAGAGGTCCAGGTCGACTTCGAGGTAGTGATCGTTAAACGCGCTGTTCTGCTCCGGATCGAGCACCTCGAGCAGCGCCGACGAGGGATCGCCACGGAAGTCCATGGCCATCTTGTCGATCTCGTCCAGCACGAACAGCGGGTTCTTGCTGCCGACCGTGTTGAGGTTCTGCACGATGCGGCCCGGCATCGAGCCGACGTAGGTGCGGCGGTGACCGCGGATCTCGGCTTCGTCGCGGACGCCGCCCAGCGACATGCGCACGAACTTTCGATTCGTCGCCTTCGCGATCGATTGGCCGAGCGACGTCTTGCCGACGCCCGGCGGGCCCACGAGACAGAGAATCGGGCCGCGCATCTTCTGCACGCGCGTCTGCACCGCGAGATATTCGAGGATGCGTTCCTTGACCTTTTCCAGGCCGAAGTGATCCGCGTCGAGCACGTCCTGCGCGACCTTCAGGTCCTTGCGTACCTTCGTGCGCTTCTTCCACGGCACGCCGAGCAGCCAGTCGAGGTAGTTGCGCACGACGGCGGACTCCGCCGACATCGGCGACATCTGCTTGAGCTTGTTGAGCTCGGCCTTGGCCTTCGCCTCGACCTCCTTCGGCATGCCCGCCTCGGCGATCTTGCGCGTCAGCTCCTCGATGTCGTTCGGCGCATCGTCCAGCTCGCCCAGCTCCTTCTGGATCGCCTTCATCTGTTCGTTGAGGTAGTACTCGCGCTGGCTGCGCTCCATCTGCGACTTCACTCGGCCGCGGATGCGCTTCTCCAGCTGCTGCACGTCGATCTCGCCGTCGACGAAGCCCACCAGCATTTCGAGCCGTGCGCCCACGCCCGTCGCCTCCAGCAGCCGCTGCTTCTCCGAGATGCGCACGGAGAGGTGCGCGGCGATGGTGTCCGCGAGGCGAGCCGGGTCGTCGATGCCCTGCAGCGTCTGCATGAGCTCCGGCGGCAGCTTGCGATTGCTCTTGACGTACTGCTCGAACAGGCCGAGCAGCGTGCGCGTGACCGCCTCGAGCTCGCGATCGTCGCGATCGGCTTCGACCTCGATCACCTTCGCGCGACCGACCAGCGCACCGTCGCGCTCGACGACCTTGTCCACCTTCGCGCGCGCCACGCCCTCGACCAGCACCTTGATCGTGCCATCAGGCAACTTGAGCAGCTGCAGGACATGCGCGAGGGTGCCGACCGAATACAGATCGTTGCCCGTGGGATCGTCGACGTCGGCCGACTTCTGCGCCACCAATAGGATCCGCTTGTCGGATTCCATGGCGTGGTCGAGCGCCCGGATCGACTTTTCCCGCCCGACGAACAGCGGGATGACCATGTGCGGAAAGACCACGACGTCGCGGAGCGGCAGGACGGCGAGGTCCTGGGTCTCGCGGGCGGTGGATTCGGTCATTGAGCTACTCCCGGATGCATGGCTCGGGCCAGCATGCGGCCGGCGCCGAAAAAGGGGCGTGGAGGAAACGCCCAGACCCTTAATGGGGCTTGCGGTAAGGGTTGCAAGCGTCGTACCAGCGCGCGCACGAGCCACAAGCCCTTGATTCTGATGACCGCGGCTACAAGCGGCCGTGAATTGAAACGCCTCCTCTGCGCCGCAGGCTCGCACGTCGTGAAGGCCGACGACGCGACGGATTCCTCAGGCCGGAAACGACGACGGGCGGCCAGGGCCGCCCGTCGTGCCACGCTTCAGCCGCGATTACTCGCCCGAAGCGGCCTTCGCCTGCGGCGCCGGCGGGTTCTGGTAGATCAGGTACGGCTCGGCCTTGTGCTCGATCACCGATTCGTCGACCACCACCTTGCTGACGTTCTCCAGCGACGGCAGGTCGTACATGGTGTCCAGCAGGACCGATTCCACGATCGTGCGCAGGCCACGGGCGCCGGTCTTGCGCTTGAGCGCCTTCTTCGCGATCGCGGCCAGCGCGTCCGGGCGGAACTCGAGCTCGACCTCTTCCATTTCGAACAGCTTCTTGAACTGCTTCGTGATGGCGTTCTTCGGCTCGGTCAGGATCTTCACCAGCGCCGGCTCGTCGAGCTCCTCGAGCGTCGCGATCACCGGCAGGCGACCGACGAACTCGGGGATCAGGCCGAACTTGATCAGGTCCTCGGGCTCGACCTCCGCCAGCACCTTGCCGATCTCGGCCTTGCGCTCGGAGCTCTTGACCTTGGCGCCGAAGCCGATGCCGCTGGAATCGGTGCTGCGCTGCTGGATGATCTTGTCCAGGCCGGCGAACGCACCGCCCACGATGAAGAGGATGTTGCGCGTGTCCACCTGCAGGAACTCCTGCTGGGGATGCTTGCGACCGCCCTGCGGCGGCACGCTCGCGACCGTGCCCTCGATCAGCTTGAGCAGCGCCTGCTGCACGCCCTCGCCCGACACGTCGCGCGTGATCGACGGGTTGTCCGACTTGCGCGAGATCTTGTCGATCTCGTCGATGTAGACGATGCCCTGCTGCGCCTTCTCGACGTCGTAGTCGCACTTCTGCAGCAGCTTCTGGATGATGTTCTCGACGTCCTCGCCGACGTAGCCGGCTTCGGTCAGCGTCGTCGCATCGGCCATGGTGAACGGCACGTTGAGCAGGCGCGCCAGCGTCTCGGCCAGCAGCGTCTTGCCCGAGCCGGTCGGCCCGACCAGCAGGATGTTCGACTTCGCGAGCTCGACGTCGTCGTTGCGCTGACGGCTCTCGATGCGCTTGTAATGGTTGTAGACGGCCACGGCGAGCGTGCGCTTGGCACGCGCCTGACCGATGACGTACTGGTCGAGGACCTCGAGGATCTCCTTCGGCTTCGGGAGATGGCTGCGCGTGGACTGCGCCTTCTCCTGGAGGTCCTCGCGGATGATGTCGTTGCAGAGTTCGACGCATTCATCGCAGATGAACACGCTCGGGCCGGCGATGAGCTTGCGCACCTCGTGCTGGCTCTTCCCGCAGAACGAGCAGTAGAGGATCTTGCTGCTTTCGCCCGTTCGGCCCTGTCGGTCGTCGCTCATGTTCTGCCTGCTGTTGCTGGATTAGCAGTGTGGAGGCACACCGCTGAATGGCGGCCCGAGGATAGCACAGCGTCCCGAGGCCCTCGCGGGCCCGGGATGCCGGGTTTTCCGGGTTCGTGAAGCGGTCCGCGGAACCCGCGGACCGTGGCTCAGGCGGCCTGGATCGACTCGTCGGGACGACGCTCGAGCACCTGGTCGACGAGGCCGTATTCCTTCGAGGCCTGGGCGCTCTTGAAGTTGTCGCGCTCGGTGTCGCGGGCGATCGTCTCGATCGGCTGGCCGGTGTGCTTGGCGAGGATCTCGTTCAGGCGCTGGCGTAGGGTCAGGATCTCGCGGGCGTGGATGTCGATGTCCGACGCCTGGCCCTGGAAGCCGCCCAGCGGCTGGTGGATCATCACGCGGGCGTTCGGCAGCGCGTAACGCTTGCCGGCCGCGCCGGAGGCCAACAGCAGGGCACCCATCGAGGCCGCCTGGCCGACGCAGATCGTGCTCACGTCCGGCTTGATGTACTGCATGGTGTCGTAGATCGCCATGCCGGCCGTGACCACGCCGCCGGGCGAGTTGATGTACAGGTTGATGTCCTTCTCGGGGTTTTCCGCCTCGAGGAACAGCATCTGCGCGACGATCACGTTCGCCATGTGGTCGTCGATCGGCCCGACCAGGAAGATCACCCGCTCCTTGAGCAGGCGCGAATAGATGTCGTACGCGCGCTCGCCGCGGCTGGTCTGCTCGACCACCATCGGCACGAGGTTGAGGGCGTGGGGGCGGTTGTCCATGGGTCGGGAAATCTCTGCTGTGTGTTGGCGGTCCAGCCAAGGGTGGGGCCGGCCGGACCGCCACACAAGGGCTTACTGGCGGATCGCCTCGGCGAAGCTCAGCGGCTGTTCCGTATGCTCGGCGCGCTCGGCGATCCAGTCGATCACCTGCTCCTCCATCACGCGGTTCTGCAGGCCCTGCATCAGGTTCGCGTCCTGGCGGTAGAGCTCGATGACCTGCTGCGGTTCCTCGTACGTCGAGGCGATCAGGCGCATGGTCTCGTTCACGCGGCGCGGGTCGAGGCGCAGCTCGTTGCGGCGGGCCAGCTCGCCGACCAGCAGGCCGACCAGGACGCGCTTGCGCGCCGGGTCGCGGAGCTGCTCCAGCGCGTCAGGCGGCAGGTCGCCCTCGTGCCCCTGACGGCGGGCGTTCTCGAGGGCCTGCGCAGCCATGGCGCGCACTTCATTCTCGACCAGGCGCGGCGGCAGCTCGACGTGTTCGTAGGCTGCGATCAGCTGCTCGCCGACTTCGCGACGCAGGCGGGCCATCAGCGCCCCCTTGAGCTCACGCTCGAGGTTGGCGCGGATCTCGGCACGGAACTGCTCGGCATCACCGCTCTTCACGCCGAAGCTGCGGATGAACTCGGCATCGACCTCCGGCATCACCGCTTCGGCGACGCGGTTCACCGTGATGTTCACCTGCACCGTCTTGCCGGCGAATTCCGGGACGCGCCAGTCGGCGGGGAACTCGACGTCGAACTGGCGCGACTCGCCGGCCTTGGTGCCGGTCAGCTGCTGCTCGATCGCCTCGAACATCATGCCCGAGCCGATCACGTCGGCGCCGTGCTCGACGCCCTCGGCCGGCACGCGCTTCCCGTCGGCCATCGACCACGTTTCGAACTCGACGAGGTCGCCCGTCATCGCGCTGCGCTCGACGGTCTGCCACGTCCGGCGCTGCATCCGCAGGTTCTCGAGCATGGTGTCGATGTCGGCGTCGGTCACCTCGGCGGTGTGGCGCACGACCTTGAGCTTGGCCACGTCGATGTCGCCGAAATCCGGCACGACCTCGAAATCCGCCACGAAGGCGAGCTGGCCGTCGTCGCCCTGCGCGGGCTCGATGCGCGGCGAACCCGCCAGCTGCAGCGCGTTTTCGCGCACGGCATTGCGGAAGCTGTCGCCCAGCATCTGGTCGAGGATCTCGCTGCGGACCTGCTGGCCATAGCGCTGCTCGATGACCTTGGTCGGCACCTTGCCGGGACGGAAGCCCTTGAGCTTCGCGCTGCGCGCGATCTCGCGCAGGCGCGCGTCGACCGCCGACTCGAGCTGGTCGGCCGGGAGGCTCAGGGTCATGCGGCGCTCGAGATTGCCGACGGATTCGACCGAAACTTGCATATCCACTCCTGTGACCGCGGCGACGCCGCGGCACGTATCTGTCTGACGGTTCGGGCGCCGGCCGCTGGCCGGCGTCGCGTTGAGGAACGCGGTAGTTTGGCGGATCGGATGAAGCGGCGCCAGTTGGGCGGCTTCGGCGTGGCGGGTCGAGCGGCCGGGCGTGAGGACGCACGACCTCTGCCGCCGGTCCGTCCAGTGGCGCGCTACCGCGACACCGGCCGAGACGGGGCCTCGACCACGTCACCGATACGCGGCGGCCGGTTCGCCGGAAGCGCCGTCCCATCGCCGGACGACGTGGTGCGAAAGGCGGGACTCGAACCCGCACGCCTTGCGGCGCTGGAACCTAAATCCAGTGCGTCTACCAGTTCCGCCACTTTCGCGCTGTACGCCACCCAAGAAAAAAGCACCCGGCGGGACCGGGTGCTTCGAAGGTGGTGGGCCGTCAAGGATTCGAACCTTGGACCTATTGATTAAGAGTCAACTGCTCTACCAACTGAGCTAACGGCCCGTACTGCGAATTTTAACACCTATCGCGATCGACGCAACCGCGATATCGAAACTGGGGTGGCTGAGGGGACTCGAACCCCCGACATCTGGAATCACAATCCAGGACTCTAACCAACTGAGCTACAGCCACCGTAGAACGTGTGACGACTGCTCGACAGCAGCAGAGCGCCAGTATATCGGTATCGCCGGACGCCGCAGCGCGAAACGTTCCTCGCGCTTTCGATCGCCCGCACCTCGGCGCGCCCGGCAGGAATCGAACCTGCAACCACCGGCTTAGAAGGCCGGTGCTCTATCCGGTTGAGCTACGGGCGCATATCCCGAGCGGTACCGTCTGCAGGTCCGGCGGCGCCGGAATGGTCGGGGCAGAGGGATTCGAACCCCCGACCCTCTGGTCCCAAACCAGATGCGCTACCAGACTGCGCTATGCCCCGGCCGGACCTTCCGTCGCGCGCCAGCGCCGCGAAAGGGTGGGCATTCTCAGTCGCAGACGCTTCAGTGTCAATCGGCGCGGCCGCTTGCGCGGCCCGTTATCCTCGGCGGATTCACCCGTTCGGAGCCTCCGGCATGCGCAGCGGCAACCCCGCCCTCAAGAGTTCCGCCTTCCTTGACCTCGGCAGCGGCGCGATCGTCGATGCGCGCGCCGGCACGATGACGCTCAATGGCACGGTCAACCGCACCGCGTTCCTGCTGGTACTGACCCTCGCCGCCGCCCTCCTTCCCTGGTCGCGCTACTTCGCCAACCAGGACGCGGCCGCCCTGATGCCCTACGTGCTCGGCGGCGGCCTCGGCGGCTTCGTGGTCGCTCTGGTGACGGTCTTCAAGAAGGCGTGGGCGCCGGTGACCGCACCGGCCTACGCGGTGCTCGAGGGCCTGTTCATCGGCGCGATCTCGGCCGTGTTCGAAGCGCGCCACCCCGGCATCGTCATCCAGGCGGTCGGCCTGACGTTCGGAACCCTCGCGGCCCTGCTCGCGGCGTACCGCAGCGGCCTCATCCGCGCCACCGAGAACTTCAAGCTCGGCATCGTCGCCGCCACCGGCGGCATCGCCCTGCTGTACCTGGTGAACATCGGCGCGCGGCTGTTCGGCTTCGGCGGCTTCGGGTTCATCCACGACAGCGGCACCGTGGGCATCGTGTTCTCGGCCGTGGTGGTCACGATCGCGGCGCTGAACTTGGTGCTCGACTTCGACTTCATCGAGCAGGGCGTCGAGGCCCGCGCGCCGAAGTACATGGAGTGGTACGCCGCGTTCGGGCTGCTGGTGACGCTGGTCTGGTTGTACCTCGAGATCCTGCGCCTGCTGTCGAAGCTGCAGTCGCGCCGCTGATCCCACGCGCCAATGAAAAAGGCCGCCCGATGGCGGCCTTTTTCGTGTGCGTCTGACAGGTCAGATGCGCTTGGCGATCGCCTGCGCGAACGACATGGTGTTGCCGGTGCCGCCCAGGTCGGGCGTCAGCGAGTCCTTCGCCTCGAGCGTCGCCACGATCGCATGGCGCAGGCGCTCGGCCTCCTGGACCTTGCCGAGATGGTCGAGCATCTGCGCGGCGGCGAGCAGCAGTGCACAGGGGTTGGCCTTGCCCTGGCCGGCGATGTCCGGCGCGGTGCCGTGCACGGCTTCGAAGATCGCGGCGTCGGTGCCGATGTTGGCGCCGGGCGCGAGGCCCAGTCCGCCGACGAGGCCGGCGCACAGGTCGGAGATGATGTCGCCGAACAGGTTCGTGGTGACGATCACGTCGAACTGCTCGGGCTTCATGACCAGCTGCATGCAGCAGTTGTCCACGATCATCTCGTTGCACTCGATGTCGGGATACTCCTGCGCGACCGTGCGGGCGGTCTTCAGGAACAGGCCCGACGTCGACTTGAGGATGTTCGCCTTGTGCACCACGGTGACCTTCTTGCGGCCCGTGCGGCGCGCGAGCTCGAAGGCGTAGCGCACGATGCGCTCGGAACCGCGGCGCGTGGTGCGCGTGATCGACGTGGCGGTCTCGCCGTCCTCCGACACCTGCTGGCCCTCGGCGCTGTACGCGCCTTCGGTGTTCTCGCGCACGGTGATCAGGTCGATGCCCGACGGGAAGCGCGACTTGGTGTTCGGGAACGACTTCGCCGGGCGCACGTTGGCGTACAGGTCGAAGCGCTTGCGCATCTCGACGTTGATCGAGGAGAAGCCCTCGCCCACGGGCGTGGTGAGCGGGCTCTTGAGCGCGATGCGGTTGCGGTGGATCGACTCCATCGTCGCCGCCGGCAGCAGCTCGCCCTGCTTCTCGAGCGCGACCAGCCCGGCGTCCGCGAACTCGTACGAGAGGCCGAGGTTCATCGAATCCAGGACGTGCAGCGTGGCGTCCATGATTTCCGGGCCGATGCCGTCGCCGCGGATGACCGTGATGGTTTGCGTCATTTCTGAGTTCCGAGCTGGGGCGCCAGCGGACCGTACGGCGCCGAATGAGAGCCCGCCATTATGCCGAAGGCCCGGGCGGACTGCCGGGCCTTCGTTGCGGGCAGCCGCCGGAACGGCGGCTCAGGCGTGGTCGTGGGCCGCCGGCGCAGGCTCGCCCTGCTCCAGCCGGTCGAGGAAATCGACGGCCCGGCGCAGGTGCGGGATCACGATCGAGCCGCCGACCACCAGGCCGACCGAGAAGGCCTCGAACATCTCGTCGCGGTTGACGCCCGCTTCCCGGCACTGGGCCACGTGGTAGCTGATGCAGTCGTCGCAGCGCAGGACCATCGAGGCCACGAGGCCGAGCAGCTCCTTCGTCTTCACGTCGAGCGCGCCGGGCTGGTAGGTCTGGGTGTCGAGCGCGAAGAAGCGGCGCACGACCTGGTTGGGCTCGGCGAGGATCCGCTCGTTCATGCGCTTGCGGAACGCGGTGAACTCGGCGACGCGGTCCTTCTCGGTGGTGCTGGTCACGGTGTCTTGCTCCGGAAAATTGAGGTGCCGCGCAGGCGCGGCGTGCGCATGGCTACGCCCCGCCGGGCCCGCGGCCGGGCGCGATGACCGCTCAGCGCGGCGATTCGGCCAGCAGCGGCTCCAGGCCGCCCTTGCGATGCAGGGCGATCATGTCGTCGTAGCCGCCGACGTGGGTGTCGTTGATGAAGATCTGCGGGACGCTGGTGCGGCCGGTGATCGACGTCATCTTCTGGCGCTCCGCTGGGTCGGTGTCGACGCGCACTTCCGACCAGGTCTGCCCCTTGCTCTGCAGGAAGTTCTTGGCCGCGACGCAGTACGGGCACACGGCGGTGGTGTAGATGACGATGTTGGCGGTGCTGCTCACGAAGGCTCTCCTGCAGGGTCGAAGGACTATGGCGATGGGGTGCTGGCATTTCCAGCCCACGGGCCGGAACACAGCGGCGCACGCGGGAACGATGCCATCGCCGTGTGGTCGAAGCCGTCACTTAACGGGCGATTCACGCCCGCAGGCGGCCGTCGCGGCATGCTCGCTGCGCGGCGAGGCCGCCGCCACGGGGACACCACCTTGCTTCGCAGCCTGCTCGCCGCCGCCGTCGTCATCGCCCTCGCCGCCCCGCTCGCCGGCGCGCAGGAGTCGCGCCTGCCCGACATCGGCTCGTCCGCGGGCGAGCTGATCACGCCGGCGCAGGAAGAGGCCTACGGCGCGATGACGCTCGCGCAGTTGCGGCACTTCGACTACGTGCTCGAGGACCCGCTGATCGACAGCTGGCTCGACACGCTGGGCCACCGCCTCGCCGGCGCGAGCGACGACACCAAGCGCCACTACACCTTCTTCATGCTGCGCGACCGGCAGATCAACGCCTTCGCCACCCTAGGCGGCTACGTCGGCATGAACTCCGGCCTCGTGCTGGCGGCGGACCGCGAGGACGAGGTCGCGAGCGTGCTCGCGCACGAGATCTCGCACGTCACGCAGAAGCACGTGCTCCGCAGCGTCGAACGGCAGAAACAGGACCAGTTGCCGACGCTGCTGGGCATCCTGGGCGCGATCGTCATCGCGCAGCAGGCGCACGGCAATTCGGCCGACGACGCGGCGCAGGCGGCGATGGCAGCGGCGGTCGGGCTGTCGGCGCAGCGCCAGATCAACTACACCCGTTCCAACGAGGCCGAGGCCGATCGCGTCGGCATGCAGCTGCTGGCGCGCAGCCACTTCGACCCGCGCGGCATGGCGGATTTCTTTTCGAAGCTGCAGTCGCGCATGCGCACGAACGAGGCCAGCGCCTTCGGCGACGAAGCGCCGGACTACCTGCGCAGCCACCCCATGACCGTCTCGCGCGTGACCGAAGCGCGCGAGCGGGCCGAGCGCCTGCGCGCGCAGCCCGCGTACACGGGCACCTTCGCCTCCGACAACCCGATGCTGCCGGGTGGCCTGCGTGTCGAGGCGGGCACCGGGACCGGCCCGACCGGCCTCTTCGACTACGCCCGCGAGCGGCTGCGCGTGCTCAGCGCGCTCACGCCGGCGACGGCCGTCCAGGAATACGCGTCGATCCGGCGCGCGCGCGAACTGACCGACGCCGAGCAGTACGGGCTCGCGGTCGCGCACATGCTGTCGGGCCAGCCGCGGGCCGCGCTGCCGCTGCTGTCAGGCGTGGTCGCGCGCAAGCCCGGCGAGCTCTGGCCGCAGCTGGCGCTGGGCGAGGTCGAGGCCGCCACCGGCAACGGCGCCGCCGCCGACGCGCGATTCGAGAACCTCGTGCGCAAGACGCCCGGCAGCCGCGCCGTCGTGCTGACCTACGCCAAGGTGCTCGGCGAGCGCAGCAGCCCCGCCGCGGGCAAGCGCGCGCAGGCGATCCTGCGGCCGCTGATGGGCAGCCTGGCGGACGACCCGGTCTTCCAGCGCACCTACGCGCGGGCCAGCGAGATCGCCGGCGATCCCGTCCGGGCGGGCGAGGCGCATGCCGAGGCCGCCTACCTGAGCGGCCGTCCGGAACAGGCGCTGGTGCAGCTCAATACCCTGAAGAAGCGCCCGGACCTCGACTACTACGCCCGCACGCGGATCGACGCGCGCATCGCCGAGATCACGCCGACGGTGCTGGAACTGCGCCGCCAGGGCATCCGCGACGAAGACCTCAAGCGCTGAGCGGCTGTCATCGGGCTGTAACCGGGCGGTAGTGTAGTGACCGCGTCCGAATGAGCCGGTAGCCGCGTGCACAAGCGCATCCTCATCGTCGAAGACGAGCCCGCGATCCGCGACATGGTCGCGTTCGCCCTGCGCAAGGGCGAGTTCGACCCCGTGCACGCCGGCGATGCCCGCGAGGCGCAGGAAGCCATCGCCGACCGCGTCCCCGACCTGATCCTGCTCGACTGGATGCTGCCCGGCACCAGCGGCCTGGAGCTGGCGCGCCGCTGGCGTCGCGAATCGCTGACGCGCGAGGTCCCGATCATCATGCTGACCGCGCGTGGCGAGGAGAACGACCGCGTGGGCGGTCTCGAGGCCGGTGTCGACGACTACGTGGTGAAGCCGTTCTCGGCGCGCGAGCTGCTCGCCCGCATCCGCGCGGTGCTGCGCCGCTCGCGCGAGGACGACGAGCACGGCTCGATCGTGGTGGGCGACCTGCGCATCGACGGGGCGGCGCATCGCGTCATCGCGCGCACCGATGCCGGCGAGCAGACGGTGCAGATCGGGCCCACCGAATACCGCCTGCTGCACTTCTTCATGACGCATCCCGACCGCGTGTACTCGCGGTCGCAGCTGCTCGACCACGTCTGGGGCGGCAGCGTCTATGTCGAGGAGCGCACGATCGACGTGCACATCCGCCGGCTGCGCAAGACCCTCGAGCCGACCGGTCTCGACGGCATGGTGCAGACCGTGCGCGGCGCGGGTTACCGGTTTTCCGCCGCGCCCGAGCAGTGAACACGCCGGCCGCATGCCGGCCGCCGCCGTTTAGACTGCCGGCATGACGTCCAGCGCCCGCTCCGCCTGGCTGCGAACGCTCGGCCTCGTCGGCGCGACGGTGGCTGCCGGGCTGCTGTGCGGCGCGATCGCCGGGCGGCCATCGCTGGGTACGGCGATCGGCGCGCTCGTCGCGCTGGGCTGGCAGGCGTGGCGCACGCGCACCCTCGTCGAACACCTGACTTCGGGCCGCCATGCGCGGCCGGATGTGTCGCCGGACATCCAGGGCGAGATCGAACGCGTGCTGCATCGTCGGCAGACCAGCACGCGGCTGCGAAAGCGGCGGCTCGTCGCCATGTTGCGGGCGTACCGCGCCGCGGCCTCCGTGCTGCCGGACGCGGTGATCGTGGTCGAACGCGAGACGCAGCGCATCGTGTGGTTCAACGAGGCCGGCACGACGTTGCTCGGGCTGCGCTATCCGACCGACCTGCAGGCGTCGATCGTGGCGCGCCTGCCCGCGCTGCCGCTCGCGTCGTGGCTGGCCCGCGGCCGCCGCGCCGGGCCGCTGGAGGCGGGCTCGCCGCTCGATTCGACGGCCACGCTGAGCCTGCGCCTGCTGCCCTACTCCGACGACCTGTGGCTGCTGGTCGCACGCGACGTCAGCCGGCTGCTGCAGCTGGAGCAGATGCGGCGCGATTTCGTCGCCAACGTCTCGCACGAGCTGCGCACGCCACTGACCGTGCTGCATGGCTATCTCGACATGCTCGATCCGGCCGAGCAGCCCGAATGGGCGCCGATGCTGGAGGAAATGCAGCGGCAGTCGACGCGCATGACACAGCTGGTCGAGGACCTGCTGACGCTGTCGAGGCTGGAGTCGCGCGTGGACCTGCCCACGGACGAAACCGTGCCGATGGCCGGGATGCTGGCCGCGCTGCGCCGCGAGGCGCAGGCCCTCAGCCAGGGGCGTCACGAAATCGACGTCGGGGACAGCGCCGGCGTGGACCTCCACGGCTCCCCGAAGGAATTGCACAGCGCGTTCTCCAATCTCGTCGCCAATGCGGTGCGCTACACGCCCGCCGGCGGGCGCATCCGCATCGCATGGGAACGCGAGCGCGATGCCGACGGCGGCGAAGGCGTCGCGCTGTCAGTCACCGACACCGGTTACGGCATTCCCGCCGCGCACCTGCCGCGCATCACCGAACGGTTCTACCGCGTATCCAACAGCCGCTCGCGCGAGAGCGGCGGCACCGGCCTCGGCCTCGCCATCGCCAAGCACGTGCTCGCGCTGCACCAGGCCCGGCTCGACGTGCGCAGCGACGTCGGCGTCGGCAGCACCTTTTCCTGTCATTTCGGCGCGGCGCGCGTGCGCCCGCGCCTGCCCCTGGAGCACACCGCATGAGCGATCACGAGAGCGCGGACGACCTGCTGCGCGAGCCGTCGCTGTACTTCAACCGCGAGCTGTCGCAGCTGGACTTCAACTTCCGCGTCCTCGCCCAGGCGCAGGACGACGCCGTGCCGTTGCTCGAGCGCCTGCGCTACCTGTGCATCAGCTGCACGAACCTCGACGAGTTCTTCGAGATCCGCGCCGGCACGCTGCAGCACGCGCAGGAGCTGGGTCTCGCCGCCGGCCCCGACGGTCTCGTGCCGGCCGCCACGCTCGGCCGCATCCACGAGCGCGCCGCCGAACTCGTGGCCGCGCAGTACGACTGCTGGAATACGGTGCTGCGCCCCGCGTTGTCGGATGCGGGCGTGCGCGTGCTGCACCGCGATGCGTGGTCCGATGCCCAGACCGACTGGCTCCGTGCGCATTTCCTCGACGAGATCCTGCCGGTGCTGTCGCCGCTCGGGCTGGACCCGGCGCATCCGTTCCCGAAGATCCTCAACAAGTCGCTGAACATCGTGGTGGTGCTGGAGGGCCGCGATGCGTTCGGTCGCGCGGGCCATCTCGCCATCGTCCGCGCCCCGCGCTCGCTGCCCCGCATCATCCAGCTGCCGGAGGCGGTGTCCGGCGGGCCCACGGACTTCGTGTTCCTGTCGGCCGTGCTGTCGGCCTTCGTCGACGAGCTCTTCCCCGGCATGACGGTGAAGGGCGCCTACCAGTTCCGCGTCACGCGCAACTCCGAGCTGCTGGTCGACGAGGAGGAAGTCGAGAACCTCGCGCTGGCGCTCAAGGACGAGCTGCTCGGTCGCGGCTATATGCGCGCCGTGCGGCTGGAGATCGCCGAGCAGTGCCCGGCCGACATCGTGGGGCTGCTGCTCGCGAACTTCGAGCTCGACGAGAGCGCGGTCTACCGCATCAACGGCCCGGTGAACCTCAACCGCGCGATCCAGGTCTACGACCTGGTCAAGCGGCCCGACCTCAAGTTCCCGCCGTTCACGCCGCGCATCCTGCCCGGCGTCGAGTCCATGTTCGAGACGATCGCCGCGCACGACGTGGTGCTGCACCACCCGTTCGATTCGTTCACGCCCGTGCTCGAGCTGCTGCGGCAGGCGGCGGAGGATCCGCACGTGCTCGCGATCAAGCAGACGCTCTACCGTGCGGGCAAGGACTCGCCGATCGTCGAGCACCTGATCCAGGCCGCGCGCAACGGCAAGGACGTCACCGTGGTCGTCGAGCTGCGCGCGCGCTTCGACGAGGAGGCCAACCTCGGCCTGGCCGACCGGCTGCAGGCGGCGGGCGTGCAGGTGGTCTACGGCGTGGTCGGCTACAAGACCCACGCGAAGATGCTGCTGATCGTCCGCCGCGAAGGCCGCGGCCTGTGCCGCTACGTGCACCTGGGCACGGGCAACTACCATTCCGGCACCGCGCGTACGTACACCGACATCGGCCTGCTCACCGCCGATGCCGACATCGGCCACGACGTGCACCTGATCTTCCAGCAGATCTCCGGCCTCGCGCCCTCGCTCGAACTGCGCCGGATGCTGCAGTCGCCGTTCACGCTGCACAGCGGGATCCTCATGCGCATCGAGCGGGAAGCCCGAAACGCGCAGGCCGGCAAGCCGGCACGGATCATCGCCAAGATGAACGCGCTCAACGAGCCGCAGGTGATCCGCGCGCTGTACCGCGCCTCGCAGGCCGGCGTGCGCATCGACCTCATCGTGCGCGGGGCATGTTCGCTGCGACCCGGCGTACCGGGCGTGTCCGAGAACATCCACGTGCGCTCGATCGTCGGCCGCTTCCTCGAGCATTCGCGCGTGTACTGGTTCGAGAACGGTGGCGAGCACGAACTGCTTTGCGGCAGCGCCGACTGGCTGGAGCGCAACCTGCTGCGCCGCGTCGAGACGGGCTTTGTGATCGTCGATCCGCGCGTGGAGCGGCGCATCTTCGCTGAGGCGCTGGAGAACTACCTCGCCGACAACTGCAATGCCTGGGCGCTGTCGGCCGACGGCGAATACCGCCGCGTGCGACCCGCCGACGGCGAGCAGCCGCATTCGGCGCAGCTCAAGCTGCTGGCGAAGCTCTGCGGATGAACGGACTCCTGCATACCGCGCGGCTGCCGCTGAAGGACGGCGACCTGCTCGCGGCCGTCGACCTGGGTTCCAACAGCTTCCACATGGTGGTGGCGAGCTACGTGCTGGGCCAGCTGCGCATCGTCGACCGGATCAAGGAAACCGTGCGGTTGGCCGAGGGCCTGGACGGCAAGGGCGGCCTGACCGCGCCGGTGCGCGAGCGTGCGCTCGAATGCCTTGCGCGGTTCGGGCAGCGGCTGCGCGACATCCCGCCCGCGCACGTGCGCGCCATCGCCACGAACACCGTGCGGCGCCTGTCGCTGCCGCAGGCGTTCCTGGCGCCGGCCGAAAGCGCGCTCGGGCATCCGATCGAAGTCGTCTCCGGCCGCGAGGAGGCGCGTCTGGTCTACCTGGGCGTCGCCCACGAGCAACCGCCGAAGGCGGGCCACCTGCGGCTGGTGATCGACATCGGCGGCGGCTCGACCGAATTCATCATCGGCACCGGCTTCGAGGCGATCGAGCGCGAGAGCGTGCAGGTCGGCGCGATCGCCACCACACGGCGCTTCTTCGCCGACGGCAAGCTGTCGCGCAAGCAATGGAAGTCGGGGGTGGCCGCCGTCAGCGCCGAGCTGCAGCAGTTCGCCGGCACGTACCGGGCGCTGGGCTGGGACGAGGCGCTGGGCTCGTCCGGCACCGCCAAGGCCATCGGCGAGATCTGCGCGGCGATGAAGCTGACCAAGGGCGCGGTGACGGCCGAGGCGCTGCCGCAGGTGCGCGATCGCCTGCTGCAGGCCGGCCATATCGACGACATCGACCTGCCCGGCCTGTCGGACGACCGCCAGCCGATCATCGCGGGCGGACTTCTGGTCATGGAGGCGGCGTTCGACGCGCTGGGCCTGCAGCGGCTCGCCGTCAGCAAGGCTGCGATGCGCGAGGGCATCCTCTACGACATGCTCGGCCGCGGCGGTTCCGACGATCCGCGCGTAGCCTCGGTCACCGCGCTGACGGAGCGTTACGGCATCGACCGCGCGCAGGCCGAGCGCGTCGAGCAGACGGCGCTCCGCCTGTTCGACCAGGTGGCCGCCGACGCACCGCTCGACGAGGACGACCGCCTGATGCTCGCGCGCGCCGCGCGCCTGCACGAGCTCGGCCTCACGATCGCGCACAGCAAGTACCACCTGCACGGGGCGTACATCGTCGAGAACTCCGACATCGCCGGCTTCTCGCAGCAGCAGCAGCAGTTCCTGGCCGCGCTGATCCGCACGCATCGTCGCCGCGTGCACAAGTCCGATTTCGATGCCCTGCCCGACCGCCTGCTCGGCGCGGCGCGGCGATTGGCCGCGCTGCTCCGCGTGGCCGTCGTGCTGCACCGCGGCCGCGACGACGAGCCCGTCCCGCAACTCGGCGCGCGCCTCGAGGGCGAACGGCTGGTGCTGACGCTGGCGACGCGCTGGCTCGACGCGCGCCCGCTGCTCAAGGCCGACCTGCGCACCGAACAGGGCTATTTCGACGGGCTCGGCATGGAACTCGCGCTCGAGACGCAGTAGCGGCCGCCGGGCGGCGGCCGCTCCGCGTGCCCGTCACGCGGCGCCGGGGCTCGGCGCGCCGAGCCGGTACCAGTCGACGCGGCGGGTCACGATCATGATCCCGGCGAGGATCGCGAACAGCAGGCCGGCGCCCAGCACCAGCGCGTTGTCCTCGGAAATCAGCAGCCCGTACAACGCGGCGTACAGGAGCGCGAGCATCGCGGCGAATGCCGTGCCGCGGGCGGCGCTACGCAGCACGGCGCTCAGGTAGAAGCCGATCAGGCCGATGCAGGCGACGCTCGCGGCGAGATACGCGAGGCCGAAGGCGACGTGCTCGCTGAGGCTCACCAACAACAGGAAAAAGATGACCAGCGCGAGTCCCACGAGGCCGTACTGGATCGGGTGGATGCGCACCTGCTTCACCAGCTCGAACATGAAGAAACCGACGAACGTGAGCACGACGAACAGCACGCCGTACTTGGTCGCGCGGTCGGCCTGCGTATAGGCATCGACCGGGTCGGCCAGCACCACGCCGAGCGTGTCGACTCCCACGCCCGGATCCGCGCGCGCGGCCGACGGGTCGCCGAACGGCACCGTTCCGCGACCCGCGAGGTACTGCCGCTGCGCGTCGGTCGCGACGGAGGCGACCTGCCACTGGGCGCGGAAGCCCGTCGCATCGATGCGGCTGCGCCAGGGCGACAGGCCCTGGAAGCTCGGATGGCGCCACGTGGACGCGAGGTCGATGCGGTTGCGCTTGCCGATCGGCACGACCGCGAGCGACTCCGCGCCCGCCAGCTGCAGGTCGAGG
>NZ_SMRQ01000062.1 GCF_004359965.1 Cognatilysobacter segetis
GGCTGTGGCAGGCGGGCCAGCCGCGCGAGGCGCTGGCGCTGGTGTATCGCGCGGCGGTCGACTCGATGCTCGCCGCCACCGGGCGCGTGCTGCCGCCGGGCGCGACCGAAGCGCAGTGCCTGCGCGTGGCACAGGCGCTGCCCGACGTGCCGCGCCAGGCGTTCGCGCGCGTGGTGCGGCTGTGGCAGTACGCCGCGTGGGCGGAACGCCTGCCGGCGCGGGCCGACTTCGACGCCGCCCTCGACGACGCGGCCGCCGCGTTCGGGTGGCGCGCATGAAGGCGCGCGGTTGGCTCGCCGCGGCCGTCGGCGCGCTGCTCGTGGCCGGCGCGGTCGCGTGGTGGCTGCACACGTTCAAGCGCGTCGAGCGCTGGGTCGACCTGCCGCGCACCGGCGAGGCCGCGCGCGATCCGCTGTTCGCGCTGCGCCTCGCCGTGCAGAAGGACGGCCGCCGCGCGCGCGCGTGGCGACGGCTCGACCCCGCCGCGATGGGGCTGACCCCGCACGACACCCTGCTGTTCGACGGCGACGTCCGCACGCTTCCGACGCCGGCGCGCACGCGCCTGCTCGACTGGGTGGGCGCGGGCGGCCATCTGGTCGTCGGCGTGCCCGAGCCCGACGTCGCGGCCGATGCGTTCGACGGCGTGCCGCGCGACGGCCGCATGGCGGTGCCGCTGCTCGATGCACTCGGCGTGCGCGTTCCCGCGCGGCGCACCGATGCCGGTTGCGTGCACGGGGAGGCGACGCCCATGGCGCTCTGCAGCGGTCGCCGCTTCGAGGCGCCGCGCGGCACGGCGGTGCGCCTGGGCGATGTCGACGGCGACGTGTTCGCGCGCGTCCACCACGGCCGCGGCTCGGTGGACGTGCTGGGCTCGCTCGCGTTCCTCACCACCGATTACCTGAAAGCGCCCGTCAACCGCGCGTTCGCGCACGAACTGCTCGCCGCGGGCGATCCGCGCGGCACCGTGCACCTCGTGCATGCGGCGAGCATGCCGTCGCTGTGGCGTACGTTGCTGCGCCGTGGCTGGCCGGTGTGGCTGCCGCTCGTGCTGCTCCTCGGCGGCTGGCTGTGGGCGCGCATGCGACGCTTCGGCCCCCTGCTGCCGTCGCCCGCACTGGAGCGCCGGTCGCTGCTCGAACACGTCGCCGCCAGCGGCCAGCACCAGTGGCGCTACGGCCGCGGCGGCGTGCTGTACGACGCGATGCGCGCGGCGATGTTCGATCGCCTGCGCCGCCGCGATCCGCAGGCCGCCGCGCTCGAGGGCGAGCCGCAACTCGTGCGCCTCGTCGAGCGCCTGAAGCTGCCCGCCGCGTCGATGCGCGACGCGCTGCGAGCCCCCGAACCCCGCGACGCGAAGGCCTTCGTCGCCCGCATCGCCACCCTTGTCCGCATGAGAAACCGGCTATGACCGATACGCAGCCCACCCCGCTCACCGGCGACGCGCTCGCCGACCATGCCGCCCGCCTGCGCGAGGCGGTGTCCGGTGCGTTCATCGGGCAACCCGACGTGCTGCAGCAGATCCTCGTCGCGCTGCTCGCCGGCGGCCACGTGCTGATCGAGGGCGTGCCCGGCCTCGGCAAGACCCTGCTGGTGCGCGCGCTCGCTCAGGCGATCGACTGCGACTACGCGCGCGTGCAGTTCACGCCCGACCTCATGCCCAGCGACATCAGCGGCCACGCGGTCTGGGATCCGAAGACCGAGACGTTCTCGATCCGCCGCGGCCCGGTGTTTACCAATCTCCTGCTCGCCGACGAGATCAACCGCGCGCCCGCCAAGACGCAGGCCGCGCTGCTCGAAGCGATGGCCGAGCGCCAGGTCACCATCGAGGGCCGCAGCTTCGAGCTGCCGCCGCCCTTCATGGCGCTGGCCACGCAGAACCCGCTGGAGCACGAGGGCACCTACCCGCTGCCCGAGGCGCAGCTCGACCGCTTCCTGCTGAAAGTGCTGATCGGCTATCCGCAGCGTGCCGACGAGGTGCGCATGGTGGCCGACGTCAGCCGCGGCGCCTCCGGCACGTTCGATCTCTCGCGCGTGCCGCGCGTGCTCGGCCCGGGCGACATCGTGGCGATGCAGGACGCGACCGCCGCGCTGCACGTCGACGACGCGATCATCGACTACGCGGTGCGCATCGCGGCCAGCACGCGCGACTGGGCCGGCATCGCGCTCGGTGCCGGCCCGCGCGGCTCGATCGCGCTGGTGCGTTGCGCGCGCGCGCAGGCGGTGTTGTCGGGGCGCGATTTCGTCACCCCCGACGACGTGCGCGAGGTCGCGCTGCCCGCGTTGCGCCATCGCATCGCGCTGGCGCCGGAGCTGCAGCTGGAAGGCCAGTCGGCCGATGCGGTGCTGCAGGCGCTGCTCGCCCGCGTGGACGCGCCGCGCCAGTGAGTCCGGCGCGGCCTCGCGCGGATCGACGCTGGCCGCGGCCGGCGCCCGCGCTGCTCGGCCTGCTCGCGCTGTGGGCGGGCGTGGGCGTGGCGTGGCTGGCGGGCGCGCTGCCGTCCAGCGCCTGGACGCTCGCCGGCGCCGCCATCGCCGCACTGGTGCTGGTCGATGGCGTGCGCCTGCTGCGGCGCGCGCCGCCGGAGGGGGCGCGACGCATGCCCGATACCTGGCCGGTCGGCGTGGAGACGGCGGTGACACTGGCGTTCGACGACGTGCCCGCGCCGCTGCGCGTCGACGTCTTCGACCTGCATCCCGGCGCGTGGCGCGTGCACGGCCTGCCGCGCCGGCTCGAGCTGCACCCCGGCCTCGCGACGTCGGTCGAGTACCGGCTCACGCCTGATCGGCGCGGCGACGCCACCTTCGACCGTGTGCAGCTGCGGCTGCAGTCGCCGTGGCGCCTGCTCACGCGCGACGTCGTCGTCGGCACGCCGCGCGCCGTGCGCGTCTATCCGAACTTCGCGCCGCTGGCGAAGTTCGCGATGTTCAGCGCCGAACAGGCGTCGCGGCTGGTCGGCGCGCACGTGCAGCGCCGGCGCGGCGAAGGCACCGATTTCCACCAGATGCGCGAGTACCGCGTCGGCGATTCGATGCGGCAGATCGACTGGAAGGCCACCGCGCGTACGCGCCGGCTGATCTCGCGCGAATACCAGGACGAGCGCAACCAGCAGCTCGTGCTGATGCTCGACACCGGCCGCCGCATGCTCGCGCGCGACGACGCGATGAGCCATTTCGACCATGTGCTGGACGCATCGCTCGTCGTCGCCTGGCTCGCGCTGCGGCAGGGCGATGCGGTCGGCCTCCTCGCCAGCGGCGGCGAGGCCGCCTGGGTGCCGCCGCAACGCGGCGCCACTGCGATCGAGCGCCTGCTGCGCGCCACCTATGCGCTGCAGCCCCGCCCCGTCGCCACCGATTTCCTCGCCGCCGCCACCGAGATCGCGCTGCGCCAGCGGCGGCGCTCGCTGGTCATGCTGGTCACCAACCTGCGCGACGAGGACATGGACGACGTGCTCGCCGCCGTGCAGCTGCTGCGTCGTCGGCACATGGTCTGCGTGGCCAGCCTGCGCGAGGCGGCGCTGGACGCGACGCTCGCGCGCGAGGTCGACGACCTGCCCGGCGCGCTCACCGTCGCGGCGACGGCGCAATACCTGGAACGCCGCGCCGCCGCGCACGAGGCCCTGCGCAGCCATGGCGTGCGCGTGCTGGACGTGACCACCGACGCACTGCCAGCGGCGCTGGTCGATACCTACCTGGCGATCAAGCGCGCCGGCGCGCTGTAACGCTCAGTGCGCGACGCGCACGGCGGCGGGCGCCGCGGCCTGCGCGAGCAGCGCGTTCTCGGCCTCGCGGAGCAGGCCCTGCGCGTAGATCGCCCACGCGAGGTAGGCGCGGATGCGCTGGAAGTAGCGATGGCCGAACGGCTCGCGCGCGCGGATGCGGCGCTCGCAGCGGCGCTTCTGTTCCTCGAGGTAGTCGCGCACGCGGATCAGCTTCTCGCGCGCCTTCGGGATGCTCAGGCCCTGCAGACCGAAGAAAGGCACGGTGTCATAGGCCGGATGCCGCGACAGCGGCGACTTGTTCCAGTTCACCGCCGCGATCGCCGCCAGTTGTCCCGGCGTGCCGCACTGACCGCAACCGCATCGCACCTGCCAGCGCAGGTCGGCGAAGGCGAGGGTGGGCGCATTGCCGCAGGCGGCGCAGTCGTTGATCCAGCGCTCGGCCTCGAGCGGATCGTCGGGGCCGAAGTCGAGCCAGCTCGGATCGATGTCGACGATGCGGTCATGGACCGCGCGGGCGCGGACGGTGTCGGGTCGAACGGACATGAGTCTCCTCGGGCAAGGCGCAGCGACGGCCGAATCGGCCGGATCCCTGTCATGAAGAGCGCCGCCGCACGATGCGTGCGGGTGGCGGCATTGTGCACGCCGCCGCGTTAAGCGGGCAGTGACGTGCGTCGTGCGGACCGAGACGGGGGTCGCGCCGGCTGCCATGATCGGCGCATGGCCCTCGTTCCGTGCGTCCTGCGTTCCACCGCCGCGCTGCTGCTGGCCGGTCTCGCCGCCTGTGCGCCGTCGACGGACGCGGTCGATCCACCGGTCGCGGCGGTCAGCGCCCCGCGCGACACGGTGGCCGCCGCCGTTCGCGCGCATGCGCAGGACGTCGATGTCGAAGGGCGCGGCACGGTGTGGCGCCTGCTGCCCGAGGACCGCAAGGGCAGCCCGCACCAGCGGTTCCTGCTGCGCCTGGCCGACGGCGGCACGGTGCTGGTCGCGCACAACCTCGACCTCGCCCCGCGGCTGGACGGCCTGGCGGAAGGCGAGACGGTCGAGTTCCGGGGCGAGTACGTATGGAACCCCAAGGGCGGCACGCTGCACTGGACGCACGACGATCCGCGCGGTTCGCACCCCGACGGCTGGCTGCGCTGGCGCGGCCGCGTCTACCAGTGACCCGGCCGCGGCGCGGCGAACCTCAGCGCAGGTCGACGCCCGCGCGCAGCGCGGCGTACACCGGCGCGGTATCGGGCATGACGCCGTGCCACAGGCGGAAACTCTCCGCCGCCTGCTCGACCAGCATGCCCAGCCCGTCGATGCGGGCGCTCGCCCCGCCTTCGCGCGCGGCCTCGAGGAAGGCGCGGGCGGACTCGCCGTAACCCAGGTCGACGGCGACCCAGCCCGTCGCGAGCCCCCGTGGCAGCGGCCAGTCGACGCGCGCGTCCCCGCGCGCCGCCGAGGTGCTGTTGACGACGATGTCGGCGCGCGCCGTATCGGCGTCGTCGTCGGCCGCGGGCGTCGACCACGCGATGCCGCGCACGCGGGCATCCGCGAGCCTATCGACGAGCGCGGCCAGGCGCGCCGCGCCGCGATTGACGATGTCGAGCCTCTCGATGCCCGCCTCCAGCAGCGCCGGCGCCACGCCGGCCGCCGCGCCCCCGGCGCCGATCAGCCGCACGTGCGCGCCATCGAGCCGCACGCGGTGGCGATCGCGCAGGTCGCGCACCAGCCCGATGCCGTCGGTGTTGTCGCCGTGCCAGCGCGACGCGGCGGCGTCGCCGGCGTCGAGCCGCACGAGCGTGTTGACCGCGCCGGCCCGCCGGGCGCGTTCGCTCAGCGATTCGCACAGCGCCGCGGCGGCGGTCTTGTGCGGCAGCGTCACGTTCGCACCGCGGCCGCCGTTGCGCGCGAACGCCGCGAGTGCGATAGGAAACTCCGCGGGCGTCGCGTCGATCCGCGTGTAATCGAGCGCGATGCCGCACTGCGCCGCGAACGCCGCATGGATGAACGGCGAACGCGAATGCGCGACGGGATGGCCGAACACGGCGAATCGGTTACGGTGCATCGGTTCTCGGCGGCCTGGACTCACGCGTGCGCACCGTACACCACCGTTCGCGATTCGCGCTGGCCGCGACGTTCCTGCTCGCCCTCCCGTGCACGGCGTTCGCACCCTGGGGCATGGAAGGCGTGGGCGTGGTGTCCACGCGCGATACCGAGCTGCGCGCGAGTGTGAGCCCCGACGGTTCGACGATCGTGTGGGCCAGCCCCGATCGCGCGGGCGGGCCCGGCGGCGGCGACCTGTGGCAGGCACGGCGCGTCGACGGTCGCTGGCAGGATCCGATGCCGCTCGCGCTCGACACCGCGGCGCGCGAGGCCGATCCGGCGTTCAGTGCGGACGGTCGCTGGCTGTATTTCGCCTCCGATCGCGCCGGCGGCGTCGGGGGCGACGATCTCTACCGTGCGCCCGTCGACACCGACGGGCGCATCGGCGCGGCGGTGCATCTGGGGGCGGCCGTCAACTCGCGCGGCGACGACCGCGCGCCCGTGCCGAACCGCGACGGCGTGCGGCTGATGTTCGCGAGCGACGGACGTGGCGGCGCGCGCGGCCTCGACCTGTTCGTCGCGCGCTGGAACGGCCATGCGTTCGGCGACGCGCATGCGCTGCCGGGCCTCGCGACGGACGCGGACGAATGCGACGGCGCGTGGATCGGCGAGGACGCGATCGTGTTCGCGCGCTCGGACGACGTGGCCTCGGCGCCGGTACGCCTGTTCGTCGCCACGTGCCGTGCGGGGCGCGGTCCCGACGTCGCGCCGCTCGCGCTCGCGTTCAATACCGCCGACGGCATCACGCGCGCGCCGATGGTGGACTGGAATCGGCCGGTGGAGATGCTGGTCAGCGGCGCCGCGCCGTCGCCGAAGGCGGGCCGGCTCGACGTGTACCGCGTGCTCGTGCCGACGGTGAAGGGCGACGCCCGCTGCGATTGAGCGCGGGGGCGGCTCCAACGCGAACGGCCTGCCGCAGGGCAGGCCGTTCGTGGATCGAAGGCGACGTCGGCGGCGTGGGTCAGCCGTCCTCGCGCAGCCAGCGCGCGGCGTCGAGCGCGTAATAGGTCAGCACGCCGTCGGCGCCCGCGCGTTTCATCGCGGTGAGCGATTCCAGCGCGACCTTGCGCTCGTCCAGCCAGCCGTTGAGCGAGGCCGCCTTGAGCATCGCGTACTCGCCGCTCACCTGGTACACGAACGTCGGCGCGCCGAACTCGTCCTTGATGCGGCGGACGATGTCGAGGTACGGCAGGCCCGGCTTGATCATCACCATGTCGGCGCCTTCGGCGAGATCCAGTGACACTTCGCGCAGCGCCTCGTCGCTGTTGGCCGGGTCCATCTGGTACGTCTTCTTGTCGGCCTTGCCGAGCGCGGCGGCGCTGCCGACCGCGTCGCGGAAGGGGCCGTAGAACGCGCTCGCGTACTTCGCGCTGTAGGCGAGGATGCGCGTGTGGATGTGGTCGTCCATCTCCAGCGCGGCGCGGATCTCGCCGATGCGGCCGTCCATCATGTCGCTGGGCGCGACGATGTCGGCGCCGGCGCGCGCATGGCTCAGCGCCTGCTTGACCAGTGCGTCGACGGTCTCGTCGTTGAGCACGTAGCCGTTCTCGTCGATCAGCCCGTCCTGGCCGTGCGACGTGTACGGATCGAGCGCGACGTCGGTGACCACGCCCAGCTCGGGGAAGCGCGACTTCAGCGCGAACACCGCGCGCTGCACGAGGCCCTCGTCGTCCCAGGCCGCGCAGGCGTCGAGCGACTTGGCCTCCGGCGCGGTGACCGGGAACAGCGCAAGCGCGGGGATGCGCAGCTCGGCGGCGGTTTCGGCCACGCGCAGCAGCTCGTCGACCGACAGCCGCTCCACGCCCGGCATGGAGGCGACCGGCGCGCGGCCGGCCAGTTCGTGGACGAAGACGGGATAGATCAGGTCGCTCGCGGTGAGGACCGTCTCGCGCATCAGCCGGCGCGAGAAATCGTCGCGGCGCATCCGCCGCGGGCGCACGTAGGGATAGCTCATCGCGACAGTTTACGCCCGGCGGTGCCCGCTACCCGGGCGCCCGGGACGGGCGGGTCAGGCGCGATTCGACTCCCCCGCACCGCCGCCGGCCGCCTGCGCTGCGCGCCGCCAACGGATGCGCCGCCGTGGCGACCCTCGCCTGCGGTCAGAGCAGGCCGCCGCCCAGGCTGAGGCGGATCGCCGCGACCACCATCACCGCGACGTTGAGCAGCAGGCCGGCCTTGGCGCGGCCGCGATGGCCCTCGCGCGAGAGCGCGATGCCGATCGCCGCGATCACCGCGCCGACCGCGGCGAACGGGATCACCAGCCAGTTCATGATGCCCAGCAGCGGGACCAGCGCGAGCAGCATCCACAGCAGCATCGCGATGCCCCAGATCAGGCTGATCAGTCCCATGTCGTCACCTCACCGTGGCAGCCGTCGATCTCGAGCCGGAGTTCGCGCCGGCACACGCGTGCATGCAGTACCACGCGGGGCACGCCGGGCAGGCGCGACGCCATCGCGGCGTCCACGCGCGCCAGCTCGTCGGCTTCGCGCACATAGGCCTTCAGCGGCGTCGACGCGGCGGGCGCCGCGGGCAGCTCCGGGCGCGTCGTGCGCGCCACGTCGATCAGCGCGTCGATGTTGGCCAGCGTCTCGTCGAGCTGCGCTTCCACGCTGTCGTGGTGCAGCGATTCATGGCCGCGGATCGACGCCGTGCCCGACAGCAGCAGCGGCATCGGCGCGGGCGGCAGCATCGCGCGGGCGAAGCTCGGCGGCTGCGGGCCGTACTGGCGCGGGTAGCGATAGGCGCTGACCTGACGCGGGTTTTCCAGCGGCGTGCCCGGCGTGCGCGAGGCGAGCCAGTAGACCTGCAGGCGACCGTTCGGGCGGATCCGGCCGATCGCGGTGGCGGCCGGCAGCGTCTCGGTGACGAAGCCCTCGCCCAGCCCGGCGGCGCGGCCGACGCAGAACTGCTTATAGCGTTCCTCGTCGCCCTCGCCGAGCGTGATGTCGTCGACGTAGTTCCAGATCCGCAGCAGGTGCGGATAGCCGAGCGCGGCGGTCTGCGTGCGCAGCGACGCGTACGCGTGCGCGGCCGCGGTGCGGATGTCGCCGTCGATCTCGGGCACGTCCATCGCCGCGACCAGCAGGTGGTCGTCATGCGCGAACGCCAGGTCGTCGACGCGGCCGTGCCGCACCGGCGCGCCGCCCCGCCAGACCTCCAGCGGCGCGTGCCCGAGCGGTTCGAGCGCCACGCGGATCAGCCGGGGATCGTCGGAATGCGGCGCCTGCGCGCCGAAGGCGATCACCGCGAGCACGTCGGGCTGCGCGAGCAGCGCGTCGAGCGGGGCATCGGTGTAGGTGGTCGACAGCAACGGCGCGCGGCGGGCCAGGGGCAGCGTCATGTCACGTCCTGCATCGCGGCGTCGAGACCGCCGCGGCGGCGCAGGCGCGCCAGCAGGCGATCGCGCGCGGTGCCGAGCGCGGCGATCGCGTAGATCACGCGGAAGATGCGCAGCCGCCACAGCACGGGGCGCGCGTCGAACACGTCACCGGCGAGCATCGACACCACCGCGCGCTCCACGCCCAGGAAATCGCGCGGATGGGCGAACAGGTGCTTCATCGTCGGGGTGGTGAAGCGGTAGATGAACCACTTGAATTCGTCGAGGCCGGCGTCGAAGGATCGCTGCAGGGCCGTGAACAGGGCGGCTTCGCGCGCGGGTTCGCGCAGCGCGGCGTCCACCGCCTGCGCGCCCTGCTCGGCGCCGTGCATCGCCAGGAACACGCCCGACGAGAACATCGGATCGACGAAGGCGTAGGCATCGCCGAGCAACAGCCATCCCGGGCCGTGCATGCGCGCGCAGTCGTAGGTGTAGTTGCCGGTGGCGTGCACGGGCCCGCAGCGCTCGCTGCCGGCCATCCGCTCGGCGGCCTCGGGCACCGAGCCGACGGTGCGCAGCAGGAAGCCTTCGCTGTCGCCGCCGCGCTCCTTGAGGTACTCGGGCGAGCAGACCACGCCGATGCTCATCACGTCCTCGCGCATCGGGATGAACCACATCCAGCCGTGCGCGTGGCGGTAGATCGTGATGTTGCCGGCGTCCTCGCCCGGGCGACGCGCCACGCCGCGGAAGTGGCTGAACACCGCGGCGGACTGGTGGCGCCGGTTCTTGCGCTTGAGCTTGAGCGCGCCGCCGAGCAGGGTGTCGCGGCCGGTGGCGTCCAGCAGCACGCGGGGCCGCAGCGTGTAGGCGCCGTCCGGCCCGGTGGCGTGGACGACCGCGGGGCGGCCGTCGTCGCCGAACTCCACGCGCGTGACCCGGGTGTTCTCGCGCGCGTCGGCGCCGGCAGCGCGCGCATGCTCGAACAGCTCGCGGTCGAAGTCCTCGCGCCGGACCTGGAAGGCGTAGCCGGTGCCCGGCCGCAGCGTGCGGTCGAAATGGAAGACGTTGTAGTGGCCGCCCTCGGTCGGGAAGTCCGCGCCCCGTTTTTCCACGCCGATCGCGCGTACCCTGTCGAGCACGCCGAGGCGCTCGAGGATGGGCATGTTCATCGGCAGCAGCGACTCGCCGATGTGGAACCGCGGGTGCGCCGCCTTCTCCAGCATCACCACCTTCCAGCCCGCGCGGGCGAGGTGCGTGGCCGCGGTGCTCCCGGCCGGGCCGCCGCCGGCGATCAGCACATCACACGCCACCGGGGCATCGGTGGCAGAATTTCGCGCATCGTTCATCCCACGAATGATACCGGGCGCGCCGCGCCGGGCACGCTGAAGCGTTCATGCTTGCGGCCCCGGCCGCCCGGGTCGATCGTGGCGACCCTCGCCACCACGGAAGACCCATGTCGAACCAGACGCCTGCCGAAACCGAACTCGCCGAGCTGATCGTCGAGAGCCTGAACCTCGAGGGCGTCGCGCCCGCCGACATCGACCCCGAGGCGCCGCTGTTCGGCGACGGCCTGGGCCTGGACTCGATCGACGCGCTCGAGCTCGCGCTGGCCATCAGCAAGCGCTACGGCTTCCAGCTGCGCAGCGACAGCGACGAGAACCGCCGCATCTTCGGCTCCCTGCGCGCGCTCGGCGAGCACGTGCAGGCCAACCGCACGGCCTGATCGATGAACGCCGCGCTCGCGCGCCTGCTGCTGAGCGTGGCCTACCCGCTGCTCGCGCATGCCGCGAGCACGGCGCGCGACCCGCGGCTCGCCGCGCTCGCGCTGCTCGACATCGTGCTGATCCTGCTGGTGGTGCCGCTCGCGCAGCGGCGCATCGGCGCCTGGCTCGCGGTGGGCGCGGCGGCGGTCGCGCTGTTCGCGGTCCAGGGCTCGGCGACGCTGCCGGTGTTCCTGCTGCTGCCGCCGGTGCTGTTCCCGTGGCTGGTCGCCTGGTGGTTCGCGCGCACGCTGCGGCCCGGCAGCGTGCCGCTGATCAGCCGCATCGTCGGCGGGCTGGAGCAGTGCGCGCCCGCCGACCTCGCGCCGCGGCTCAAGGCCTACACGCGCTGGCTGACGACGCTCTGGGCGGTGGTGCTCACCGGCATCGGCCTGGCCAACCTCGCGCTCGGGCTGATCGCGGTGCCCGATGGGCTGCTGGTCCACCTCGGCCACGCGCCGGTGGTGACCGTGCCGCAGGCGGTGTGGTCCTGGTGCGCGAACCTGCTCGACTACGGCGTCGCCGGCGTGCTGATGGTGGTCGAGTACCTCGTGCGCCTGCGCCTGTTCCCGGATCGCCCCTACCGCGATCTCCCCGATTTCATCCGCCGCCTCGGCGCGCTCGGTCCCGCCTTCTGGCGCGACGTGATGCGCTGACCCCGACGACCCGCCCATGTCCGCGACATCCCAGACCCTCCGCCTGTCCGAACCGCTGCCGCTGCGCGTGTTCTGGACCGTCGCCAATACCTTCCAGCTCGCGTTCACGCTGCTCTGGACCGCGGCCGGCATCTGCCTGGCGATGCTCGTGCGCGCGATCACTCGCGGCAACCGCGCGCCGCTGCGCATGGCGTCCTGGCTGTGGGCCCCGGGCCTGCTCGGCGGCGCCGGCGCGAAGCTCGACGTACGCGGCGTCGAGAACGTCGACTGGAGCAAGCCTTGCGTGCTGGTGGCGACGCACGAATCGGTGATCGACATCTGCGCGCTGTTCCGCGCGGTGCCGGTGCCGTTGCGCTTCATGCTCAAGCAGGAGATGACGCGCATGCCGATGGTGGGCTGGTATGCGAAGTCGATGGGCATGTGCTTCATCGAGCGCGACGGCAATCGCGCGTCGATGGTGCGCAGCCTGCGCGCGGCCTCGGACATCGTGAAGGCCGGCCACGTGCTGTGCATCTTCCCGGAAGGCACGCGCAATACCGACGGCCGCGTCGGCGAGTTCAAGCCCGGTGCGTTCCAGGTCGCGATCGGCGCCGGCGTGCCGGTGGTGCCGATGGCGATGAGCGGCGCGGGCGCGATCCTGCCGCCGCACGGCTTCCGGGTGCGGCCGGGCACGATCCGCCTGCGCATCGGCCAGCCGATCGTCGCCGAGGGCACGGGCTCGGAGGCGCGCGACCGCCTCGCCGCGCAGGCGCGCGCCGCGGTCGTCGACCTGCTCGCGCACGACTGACATGGACTTCGTCGTCGACCCCTCGCATCCGAGCCTGCCGGGCCACTTCCCGGGCGATCCGATCGTGCCGGGCGTCGTGCTGCTGGATCGCGTCGTGGAAGCGGTCGAAGCCACGCACGGCCCGCTCGCGCGCCTGCGCCTGCCGCAGGTGAAGTTCCTGCAACCGCTGCGCCCGGGCGAGCCGGCGCGCATCGAGCTCGACGGCGCCGCGCCGCGCTGGCGCTTCCGGGTGCTGCGCGGCGAGGCCCTGCTGGCGAGCGGCGACATCGTCGACGGGGACGCGCCGTGACCGACGCCTGGAAGCAGCGCCCCGAGGGCGGCGGCCGGTTCGCGCTGTGGCTGATCCGCTCGATCGGCCGCTACGGCGGCCGCGGTGTCGGCCGTGCCTGCCTGTACCCGATCACGCTGTACTTCCTGCTGCGCCGTGGCTACGAGCGTGATGCATCGCGGCGCTTCCTCACCGTCGCGCTCGGGCGCCGCGCCACGCTGTGGGACGTCGCGAAGCACATCCACACCTTCGCCGCGACGATCCTGGATCGCATCTTCCTGCTCGGCGGCAAGCTCGACCGGTTCGACATCCGCGTGCACGGCGTCGAAGCGGTGCACGCGCCGCTCGACCGCGGCCAGGGCGTGCTGCTGGTCGGCTCGCACCTGGGCAGCTTCGACGCGATGCGCGTGCTCGGCACCAAGCGGCCGCAGACCACGATCCGCGTGGTGCTCGACAAGGCGCACAACCCGTCGATGCAGCAGCTGCTCGACGCACTCA
>NZ_SMRQ01000063.1 GCF_004359965.1 Cognatilysobacter segetis
CCGTCGTCGCGGCGGCCGCCGCGGTCGGCGGAAGGGCGGCGGGCGGCCCATCGCTCGGCGTGGAGGCCGCCGCGGGGTCGGGCGTCCTGGTGGCCGGTTCGACCGCGGGAGTCGCGCCGATGCGCCCGGCCGGCAGTTCGACCGCCACCGTGCGCGTCATCGGCGGGTAGCAGATGCCGTCGGTCTGGCAGCCCTGGAAGCGCGCGGTGAGCTGCAGGGTCCGCGCCGCGGTGGCGGTGCGGGTAACCGGCAGGCTGAGGTCGACCGGATCGAAGTACACGGCCACGTCGCCGAAGTGCTCGTCGCGGTGCCCGCGCGCTGGCGGCCAGCGGGGTGAGCCCAGCGCGAAGCCGGCCTTCCGCGCGGCGGCATCGAGGGCGAACGTCGTGCGATCGCGGTAGAGGTAGTAGCCGGGCGCGGGCGAGAACCGCAGCAGCACGGTGTTGCCGTCGCCGGCGATCGCCTCGAACCGGAACGCCTCGGCCTCCGGCAGCGGGGCGGCGTCGACCAGGCCGGCGGTGCCGCGGGCGCGTCCGAACGGCGATGGGGGGGCGATGACGTCGCTGGCAGCGGCCTCCGGCGCGGGCAGATCGACGCTCAGGCGCCGCGTCTGCGGCGGGTAACAGACGCCCGCGTCGGCGCAGCCCTGGTACTTGACCGTCAGCACCGTGCGCGCCGCTTTCGCCGTGCCGGGCAGCGTCGCGACCAGCGCGCCGCGGTAGGTTTCGACGTCGCCGAAGAATTCGTCGCGGTGCGCGTCGCCCCGGGGCATGCGCAGCGGCTCTGCGTCGAAGCCGGCATCGGCCTGCACCGACGTGCGATGGCGATAGAGGTAGTAGCCCTTCGCGATCGTCCAGCGCACCTCGATCGCGCCGTCCGTGTAGCGCGCGCTGGGCACGAACACCTGGTCGACGGGCGGCAGCTGGTCGGGGGTGATCGCGGCGGCGGCCGGTGCCAGCGCAGCAAGAAGGAGGGCGGCGATCGGCCGCGCGAGGCGGCGCAGTAAGTCAGGCATCGTCACGGCTCTGGGCGATGACCCAGTCGAGATAGGCGGGCGTGCCGTCGCGCGCGTCGAGCGCGAGCAGTTCGGGCACGTCGTGGGGGTGCAGCTCCGGTACGCGGCGGAATACGTCAGGGATGCGGTCGGCCGCCGTCTTGATCAGCAGCAGCGTCTCGGTCGCGTTCTCGACCCGGCCGTCCCAGCGGTAGGTGGCGCCGACGCCGGGCACCCGCTGCACGCAGGCGGCAAGGCGTTCCTCGACCAGCGCGGTCGCGATGCGCGTCGCGGTCGCGTCGTCCGGGCAGGTGCATTGGATGACGACGGCGCGCATCCGCGCATTGTAGCGGCCGCAGCGGCGCGGCCCGGCGGCGCTCAGTCGTCGCGCCGGCTCGCGCGCGAACGCCCCGTGCGCATGGCCGCCATCTGCTCCATCAGCTCGACCAGCGGCGCCTGGCTGCGCGGGGCGAGGGTGCGGAACGCGGCCAGCATGCGCAGCTCGAGCGGCTCGTCGACCATCGTGGCGTCGACCGCCGACACGCCGTCGAGCGTTTCGTCCGGCGACAGGCCCATGCGCCCGCGCCCGGTGGCCAGCCATTCGAACTGCACGGCGGTCACCGTGGCCACGCGGCGCAGGTTGGCCATGCTCGGGCTCTTGCCCTGCACGGCTTCCCAGTGGCTGACGGCACTGCGTTGCACCCCCACGGCCTCGGCGAGGGCGGCCTGCGACAGGCCCGCATGGCGTCGCGCGAGGCGGATGCGCTGCTGTGGATTCATCGAAAGTGACGCTCCCCGTCACATGATGCGCGGCAGGAACCCGACTCTACCGCGTTTCACCTCGCTACCGATATCGTCGCAAGGATGTGCGCTTCAGGTCACAGTCTCGGCTGAAGACCGACTTAAACCCGGCAATGAATACGATTTCATAAATGGCCGTTTTCCATCCGCTACCGGAATCGGACATTGCGGTGTCCCGGTAGCCACTGGCGAGGGTGACGTGGCCCGCCCACAATCGCCGCACATCGACATGGACGGTCGATGGGACATGGGGTCAGGTTCCTACGGAGGCGCGCCGGATTGCGCGAGCTTGGATGGCCGTCCGTGGGACCAGGGAGCGCGTTTCTTCGGGACGCGCTCTTTTTTTGCGTTCGCGATCCGCGATCGCCGCGCGGGCCTCGGGCACCGATTTTCGTGAACGCCCCTTGAAAGCGCTCCGGCGCATCCCATATCCCGCCCCGTCCGCGATGCGGGCGGGTCGTCGCGCAGGTTTGGCACTCTCTGCCGGCGACTGCTAAAATTTCCCGTCTTTCGCCGTAATTTCAACCACTTACAAGCTCAGCCGGAGGTTCGTGCATGAACATCAAGCCGCTCTACGACCGCGTGGTCATCAAGCGCATGGAAGAAGAAAAGGTTTCGGCCGGCGGGATCGTGATCCCGGACTCGGCCACCGAGAAGCCGATCAAGGGTGAAGTCGTCGCCGTCGGCGAGGGCAAGGCCTTCGACAACGGCAACGTGCGCGCGCCCAAGGTCAAGGTCGGCGACAAGGTGCTCTTCGGCAAGTACAGCGGCACGGAAGTGAAGCTGGACGGCACCGAGTACCTGGTGGTGAAGGAAGACGACATCTTCGCGGTGCTCGGCTGATCGCGGCCTTCCGTCCCACGCACTCCCTTTCGAACCACATTAGCTAGAGGTCACAACAATGGCTGCCAAGGAAATCCGTTTCGGTGAGGACGCGCGCGCCAAGATGCTGCGCGGCGTCAACGTGCTCGCCAATGCCGTCAAGGCCACGCTCGGCCCGAAGGGCCGCAACGTCGTGCTCGAGAAGAGCTTCGGCGCCCCGACGATCACCAAGGACGGCGTGTCCGTCGCCAAGGAGATCGAGCTCGCCGACAAGTTCGAGAACATGGGCGCGCAGATGGTGAAGGAGGTCGCGTCCAAGACCTCCGACAACGCCGGTGACGGCACCACCACCGCGACCGTGCTGGCGCAGGCGCTGATCCGCGAGGGCATGAAGGCGGTCGCCGCCGGCATGAACCCGATGGACCTCAAGCGCGGCATCGACAAGGCGGTCACCGCTGCCGTCGCCGAGCTGAAGAACATCTCCAAGCCGTCGTCGACGAGCAAGGAAATCGCGCAGGTCGGTTCGATCTCGGCCAACAGCGACACCAACATCGGCGACCTCATCGCGCAGGCGATGGACAAGGTCGGCAAGGAAGGCGTGATCACCGTCGAGGACGGTTCGGGCCTGGAGAACGAACTCGACGTCGTCGAGGGCATGCAGTTCGACCGCGGCTACCTCTCGCCGTACTTCATCAACAACCAGCAGTCGATGCAGGCCGAGCTGGACGACCCGTTCATCCTGCTGCACGACAAGAAGATCTCGAACGTACGCGACCTGCTGCCCGTCCTCGAGGGCGTGGCCAAGGCCGGCAAGCCGCTGCTGATCATCGCCGAGGAAGTCGAGGGCGAAGCGCTGGCGACGCTCGTCGTCAACACGCTGCGCGGCATCGTCAAGGTGTGCGCGGTCAAGGCGCCGGGCTTCGGTGATCGTCGCAAGGCGATGCTGGAAGACATGGCGATCCTCACCGGCGGCACCGTGATCTCCGAGGAAGTCGGCCTGCAGCTCGAGAAGGCGACGATCAAGGATCTCGGCCGCGCGAAGAAGGTGCAGGTCTCGAAGGAGAACACCACCATCATCGACGGCGCCGGCGACACCGCCGCCATCGAAGGCCGCATCAAGCAGATCAAGGCGCAGATCGAGGAGACCTCCTCGGACTACGACCGCGAGAAGCTGCAGGAGCGCGTGGCGAAGCTCGCCGGCGGCGTGGCGGTGATCAAGGTCGGTGCGTCGACCGAGATCGAGATGAAGGAGAAGAAGGCGCGCGTCGAAGACGCCCTGCACGCCACGCGTGCGGCCGTCGAGGAAGGCATCGTGCCGGGCGGTGGCGTTGCGCTGCTGCGCGCCAAGGCCGCGATCCGCGACCTCAAGGGTGCGAACGAGGACCAGAACCACGGCATCGCGATCGCGCTGCGTGCGATGGAAGCCCCGCTGCGCGAGATCGTGACCAACGCCGGCGAAGAGCCGTCGGTCATCCTCAACAAGGTGATCGAGGGCAACGGCAGCTTCGGCTACAACGCCGCCACCGGCGAGTACGTCGACATGCTCGAGGCCGGCATCCTGGATCCGACCAAGGTCACGCGCACCGCGCTGCAGAACGCCGCGTCGATCGCCGGCCTGATGATCACGACCGAAGCGATGGTCGGTGAGCTGCCGAAGAAGGAAGAGCCCGCGATGGGCGGCGGCGGCGGCATGGGTGGCATGGGCGGCATGGATTTCTGATCCCGCCGCGACAGGTCGCCCGGCACCAGCCCGGTAGCCCGTCACCGCAGTACGAAAAGCCCCGCTTCGGCGGGGCTTTTTCTTTGGCAATTCGGCCGGGGGCGGCGGGCGGGGTCGCCAGGCCGGCGCCGTCGTCCGGGGCCCGGCCGGTCACGAACCTGTCCAACCGTTCGTCGTACCGCGGCGAAAGCGTGACCTGAGTCGCGTTTCGTGAAGCTAGGCTAAATGCCGACGCCCGCCTTGGCCGACCACCGGGGGGCGTCGCGTTCCGGTCCCGTGGCTCCACTCCCCCATAGCCGAGGTATGCCGTGAAGAAGTCCTCCATGATCGCGATCTCCCTTCTCGCCAGCGCCTGCCTCGCGGCCGTCGCCGACGATGCGTTCGAAGTGAATTGGGTCCAGCCCGAATCGCCCGCGCCCGCGCCCGACCCGGACGCGGGACCGGTCGACGAGACCCCGCAGCGCTGGTTCGTCGAGCTGTCCAACGCCCCGCTGGGCGACAACGGCTCCACCGCCGCGCTGCAGACCGAGAAGCAGACGTTCCGCGCCGCCGCCCGCAACGCGGGCCTTCGCTACATCGAGAACTACGCGTTCGACAACCTCTTCAACGGCTTTTCCGTCACCGTGTCGCGCGCGCAGCTGGGCACGCTGGCGCGCATGCCGGGGGTCAAGGCGATCTACCCGGTCGAGACCATCGCGCCGCCCGAGCCGCTGCCCGGCGGCGGCGCCCCCGAGCTCTACACCGCGCTGGCCATGACCGGCGCGGACGTCGCGCAGAACAGCCTCGGTCTCGACGGCCGCGGCGTGCGCGTCGCGGTGATGGACACCGGCATCGATATCGACCATCCCGCGTTCGGCGGCGGCGGCGTCAACGGCGCCACCGCGTTCCCGAGCGCGCGCGTGGCGACGGGCTACGACTTCGTCGGCGACGCGTTCAACGCCGATGCCACGTCGCCCTCCTACAACCCGGTCCCGACGCCCGATGCGCGCCCCGACGACTGCGCGGGGCACGGCACGCACGTCGCCGGCATCATCGGCGCCGACGGCGCGCTCAAGGGCGTCGCGCCCAAGGTGACGTTCGGCGCGTACCGCGTGTTCGGCTGCGAGGGCTCCACCACCGCCGACATCATGCTGGCCGCGATGGAACGGGCGTTGTCCGATCGCATGCAGGTGCTCAACATGAGCATCGGCGCGGCCTACCAGTGGCCGGAGTATCCGACCGCGAAGGCCGCGTCGCGCCTGGTGAACAAGGGCGTGGTCGTGGTCGCCTCCGCCGGCAACAGCGGCGCGACGGGCATGTATTCGCTGGGCGCGCCGAGCGTGGGCGACAAGGTGATCAGCGTCGCCTCGTTCGACAACACCGCGGTGCGCCTGCCGGCCTTCTCGGTGTCGCCGGACGACCGCAAGGTCGGCTTCTCCGCCGCCACCAGCGCACCGCCGCCGCCGTCGTCCGGCACCGCCGTGCTGGCGCGGACCGGCACGACGGCGTCCACCGCCGATGCCTGCTCGGCATTGCCAGCCAACAGCCTCGCCGGCAAGGCCGCGCTGATCCGCCGCGGCACCTGCTCGTTCTACATCAAGGCCGCCAACGCGCAGGCCGCGGGCGCGGCGGCGGTCGTGCTCTACAACAACGCGGCGGGCTTCATAACGCCAACGGTGGCCGGTACGCCGTCGATCAACATCCCGGTGGTCGCGATCAGCATGGACGACGGCGCGCTGCTCGACGGCCGCATCGCCGCCGGACCGACGCAGCTCACCTGGGGGCCGTTCCAGGCCTCGGTGCCGAACCCGACCGGCGGCCTGATCTCGTCGTTCTCGTCTTGGGGCCTGTCGCCCGACCTGCAGCTCAAGCCGGAGATCGGCGCGCCGGGCGGGTCGATCTACTCGACGATCCCGCTGGAACTCGGGGGCTACGGCTCGATGAGCGGCACCTCGATGGCCTCGCCGCACGTGGCCGGCGCGGTGGCGCTGCTGCTGCAGGCGGCGCCGCGCACCGCCGCCGGTGCCGTGCGCACGATCCTCGAGAACAGCGCGCAGCCCAAGCTCTGGTCCGGCAACCCCGGGCTCGGGTTCCTGGAGCCGGTGCAGCGCCAGGGCAGCGGCATGCTGCGCATCGACAACGCGGTGCTGTCCACCACGCGCATCGAGCCCGCCAACCTGTCGCTCGGCGAGAGCCAGGCGGGCCCGCAGACCCGCACGCTCGTGCTCGACAACCGCGGTCGCCGCGCGGTGACGTACACGCTGTCGTCGGTCAACGGGCTGACCACCGGGCCGTCGACGTACACGCCGTCGTTCTTCAGCAACGGCGCGTCGGTGGCGTTCTCGCGCTCGACCATCACCGTACCGCCGTCCACCGCGCTCGGCGTCGCCGTGACGGTCACCCCGCCGCCCACGCTCGCGTCCACGGCAGGCGGCCTGTACGGCGGCTTCGTGGTGGCCACGCCCGACGACGGCAGCCCGGTGCTGCGCGTGCCCTTCGCGGGTTACATCGGCGATTACCAGGCGCGGCAGGTGCTGGTGCCGACCGCGTTCGGCTTCCCGTGGCTGGCCAAGCTCAGCGGCGCCAACTACGTGAACCAGCCCTCGGGCGCGACGTACACGATGACCGGCAACGACGTGCCGTTCTTCCTCATCCACTTCGAGCACCAGTCGCAGAAGGTACGCATGACGGTGCGCGACGCGGACAGCGGGAAGTCGTGGCATCGCGCGCTGCAGACCGAGTGGATGGGCCGCAACTCGACGCCGACCGGCTTCTTCGCGTTCACCTGGGACGGAACGACGGTCGCGGGCAACAAGACCTACACCGTGCCGAACGGGCGCTACACCGTCGAGCTCGAGGTGCTCAAGGCCCTCGGCGACGCGGAAAACCCGGCGCATTGGGAGACGTGGACGTCGCCGGTGATCACCGTCAACCGTTGAGCCGCGCACTGCCGGCCACGGAAGGCCGGCTGAACCGTATAGCTTTTGCTGCGCTGCAGCGTGCATTCCCCATCACGTCTCTTTAACAGTAGACGTGCACCCGACGTGGGGGAGGGAGCAAGGGCCCGCTGGCGGCAACGCCAGCGGGCTTTTTTTCGTCCCGGACGCAGTGCGGCCGCATGCCAGAATCCGCGCATGCCTTCCCTCGCCGCGGCCCCCGGAGCCGTCGAAACGCTCGTCGAACGCGCGCTGCAGCGCCTGCAGGCCCCGCCGAACGCGTGCGACCGCCTGGTGCCCGTCGCCCGCGCCAGCGACTTCGCGATCGACGCGCTCGCCCGCGATCCCGACCTGCTGGCGCGGCTGCTCGCCGACGACGGCGCGGCGGACATCCCGGAGCCCGTGCTGTCCCCCGACGCGCCCGCCGACTGGGCGCGCGCCTTGCGACGCTACCGCGCGGCGGGCTCGACGCGGCTGGTCTGGCGCGACGTGCACGGCCTCGACGACGTCGAGACGACGCTGGCGGGCAGCACGCGTCTCGCCGAGCGCTGCCTTGCACTGGCCCTGGGCGCGATCGAAGCGCAGTTCGTCGCGCGCCATGGCGTGGTCCGCGATGCCGACGGGCACGCGCAGCGGCTGGTGGTGTTCGGGCTGGGCAAGCTCGGCGGCGGCGAGCTCAACTTCAGTTCCGACATCGACCTCGTCTACGCCTACGAGCAGGGCGGGGTCTCCGACGGCGCGCGCGCGCTCGACGCCGAGGCCTACTTCGCGCGCCTCGGCCAGCAGCTGGCCAAGCTGCTCGACGAGGTCACCGCCGACGGCTTCTCGCATCGCGTCGACCTGCGCCTGCGCCCGTTCGGCACCGCGGGCCGCCTGGCCTGGTCGGTCCCGGCGCTGGAGCAGTATTTCCAGCGCGAGGGCCGCGACTGGGAGCGCTACGCCTGGCAGAAGGCGCGCCCCGTCGCCGGCGACATCGCCGCGGGCGAGCGCTTGCTCGACGCGCTGCGTCCCTTCGTCTACCGGCGCTACCTCGACTTCGGCGCGCTCGACGGCCTGCGCGCGATGAAGGCGTCGATCGCCGCCGAAGTCGCGCGGCGCGACCGCGTCGACGACATCAAGCGCGGGCCGGGCGGCATCCGCGAGATCGAGTTCCTCGCGCAGGCGCTGCAGCTGATCCGCGGCGGCCGCGAGCCCGCGCTGCGCGAGCGGCGCCTGCTGCCGGCCCTGCGCGCGCTGGTGGCGGCCGGCCATGTCGACGCCGCGACCGGCGACATGCTCGCGCGGCACTACCTCACCCTGCGGCGCGTCGAGAACCGCCTGCAGATGCTGCGCGATGCGCAGACCCACGCGCTGCCCACCGATCCCGTCGACCGCGAACGCATCGCGCGCGGGCTCGGGCATGCGGGCTGGGACGACTTCCGCGCCGGCCTCGATGCCGTCCGCGGCGCCGTGGCGGCCGAGTTCGCGGCGCTGCTGGCGCCGCGCGAACAGGTCATCGCGCCGGGCGCGCTGGCCGCCTACTGGCACGCGCTACCCGACGGCGGCGATGCGCACAGCCTCGCCGACGCGGGCTTCGCCGATGCCGTGGAGGCCGACGCATTGCTGCGCGACTTCGCGCGCGCGCCGGCCGTGCACGCACTTTCGGACACGACCCGCGCGCGCCTGGACCGCGTGATGCCCGCGCTGCTCGAAGGCGCCGCTCGCTCGCGCGAACCGATGCTCGCGATGCGCCGGCTGCTCGCGCTGGTCGCCAACATCCTGCGGCGCAGCGCCTACCTCGCACTGCTCGACGAACAGCCGCAGGCGCTCGCGCGGCTGGTCGACGTGGTCGCCAACAGCGCATTGCTCGCCGAGCGGCTCGCCGCCTATCCGCTGCTGCTCGACGAGCTGCTCGACGCGCGCGTGGCCGGCCCGCTGCCGGGGCGCGCGGCGGTGCACGACGCCTGCGAGGCGGCAGTCGCCGGCATCGACGACACCGAGCAGGCGCTGCGCGCGCTCAATGAAGTGCGGCAGGCGCTGAGCTTCCGCGTCGCGATGGCGGTGCGGGACCGCCGCGCCTCCGCCGCCGACGCGGCGCGACAACTCGCGTGGCTGGCCGACGCGGGGGTGGCGGCCGTGGTGCGCATCGCCGACGCCGAGGTCGCCTCCGCGAACGGACGCGTGCCGGGGGCGCGCTTCGCGGTGCTCGGCTACGGCAGCCTCGGCGGCGAGGAACTCGGCTTCGGCTCCGACCTCGACCTCGTCTTCCTGTTCGACGCGCCGGCGGACGCCGAATCCGACGGCGCGCGCCCGCTCGACGCGCAGCGCTGGCACGCGCGCCTCGCGCAGAAGGTGGTCGCGCTGCTCGGCACGCCCACGGGCGCCGGCCGCCTCTACGACGTCGACGTACGCCTGCGGCCCGATGGCGCCAAGGGACTGCTGGTCTCGAGCCTGGCGAGCTTCGCCGCGTACCAGCGCGAACGTGCATGGACCTGGGAACACCAGGCACTCGTGCGCGCCCGTTGCATCGACGGCGATGCGAACCTGTGCGGCGACTTCGAGCGGGTGCGTGCCGAGGTGCTCGGCCACGCGCGCGATGCGGCGTCGGTCGGCGAAGACGTTTCGAAGATGCGGCTGCGCATGCGGGCCGAGCTCGATCGCAGCGACGCCGCGCTGTTCGACCTCAAGCAGGGCGAGGGCGGGCTGGTGGATCTGGAATTCGTGTTGCAGGCCGCCGTGCTCGTGCATGCGCATGCACACCCCGGGCTGCTACCGCCGCGCGCGAGCGCGGACCTGATCGAGGCCTGCCGCGAGGCCGGCGTGCTGTCGCCGGGCGATGCCACGCGACTGGCCGACGCGCATGCCGTGCTGCTCGCGCGCGGGCTCGACTGCACGCTGGATCGACGCGCGCGCCGGGTGCCGCGCGAGGACGCGGTCGAGCATGCGCGCGCCGTCGTGCGGGCGATCGCGGCCGACTGCGGGCTCGACTTCGGCGCCGACGCCGCCCGTTAGCGGACCGCCTAGCCGTCGATCCCGAAGCGTTGCCGCAGTTCGGCCGCGACGCGCTGCGTCTCGCGCAGCGGCGGCGCATCGAACGGCGCCAGCGTGGCATCGAGCGGGCGCACGCGACCCGCGCGCAGCAGCGCATCGACGAAGCGCCGCGGCCGACCGCGAAGGCGGCGCTCGCCGGCGACGAAGACGGGCGCGCGCGTCGCGCTCGCTTCGGACACCATGTTCACGGAGTCGGCGGTGCAGACGATGCGGTCGGCCCAGCCCAGCAGTGCCGCGTACGGATTGCGGCCGTCGACCGAGCCCGTCCACACCACGCCGGGCAGCCCGTGCAGGCGCTTTTTCACCCGCGCGACCATCGCGGGCGGCGTGCGTCGCGAGGTCGTGGCGAGCACGCTGCCGCCCTCGCGTTCGATCAGCGCACGCAGATCGCGCACCCAGCGATCGAGCTGGCGCGGCGACAGCGAGAAGTTCGAGGTGGGCCCGCCGATCAGCACCGCGGTGCGGGGTGAGGGCAACTGGCCGAACGCCGCGAACGCCGCACGCGAGGCGCCGAGCCAGGTGTCCTGCACCGGGTTGAGCGAGCCGTCGAGCACGATCACGTTGTCGCCGCGCAGTCGGTCGTGGCGCGGCGCGATCACCGCATCCCAGTGCATGGTGCGGATGCGCGGATCGAGGATCTGCACCGCATGCGCGCCGCGCTCGCGCAGCAGCCGCGTGGCGAGCGCCGACTGCCGGCCACAGCCGATCACCAGCGTGCGCGTGAGGACGGGGTCGGCGAGCAGCTGCGAGAACGCATCGCCGAAGGCCCGTTCGCTGCCGGCGAGGCGGCGCGGAGCGAACCAGCGCCACGGGGCGCGCGCGGCCAGCACCATGTCGCTGGACGGGAGCTTCAGCGCCGCCGCCAGCGCACGCGCCTGCCGCAGGTTGCCGGCATGGCCGTCGGTGAGGGTGACGAGTCGGGTGGGGGAAGAGCGTTGCACGGGTCGGATCGATCCGTTCCGGGGCCAGCCTCGGCCGTTTCGCGGCGTGACTCTACACTGCGCTTCCCCCTTGTCGAGGAAATGCCGATGCCGCAGCCGCTTTCGCAGGAGGCGCTCGACCAGCTGTTCGTCACCGCGCGCACCCACAACCGGTTCACCGGCGAGGTGAGCGACGAGACGCTGCACCGCCTCTACGAGCTGGTGAAGATGGGCCCGACCACTGCGAACACGACGCCCGCGCGCTTCGTCTTCGTGAAGTCGCCCGAAGCCAAGCAGCGCCTGGCGCCGTTCCTCGACGAGGGCAACCGCGCCAAGACGGTCGAAGCGCCGGTCACCGCGATCGTCGCCTACGACATGGCCTTCTACGAGAAGCTGCCGTACCTGTTCCCGCATACGGATGCGAAGGGCTGGTTCGACGGCAAGCCCGAGGCGCACCTCGAAACCGTCGCGCTGCGCAACAGCTCGCTGCAGGGCGCCTACCTGATCCTCGCGGCGCGCGCGCTGGGCCTCGACACCGGCCCGATGTCGGGCTTCGACAACGCGAAGGTCGACGCCGAATTCTTCGCCGGCACCCGCATCCGGTCCAATTTCCTCGTGAACCTGGGCACCGGCGATTTCAGCCAAGTATTCCCGCGTTCTCCCCGCCTGCCGTTCGACGAAGCGGCGCAGATCCTCTAAGCCCTCACCCGGAGCACCTCCATGTTCAAGCGCATCGCCCTTGGTTTCGCGCTCGCCGCCGTCACCGGCGCCGCCTTCGCCGCGCCGCTCACGTACAAGATCGACCCGAGCCACACGCAGGTCACCGCGACGTGGAGCCACTTCGGCTTCTCGCACCCGTTCGCCAACTTCGGCCAGGCCGACGGCGCGATCGTGTACGACGCGCAGAACGTCGGCGCGTCGAAGGTCGACGTGACGCTGCCGCTCGCCGGCCTCGACACCACGATCCCCGACCTCGACAAGCACCTGCGCAGCAGCGACTTCTTCGACGCCGAGAAATACCCGACGATCACCTTCCGCAGCACGAAGGTCGAGGCCGCGGGCGACAAGAAGCTGCGCGTCAGCGGTGACCTCACCGTGCATGGCGTGACCAAGCCGACCGTGCTCGACGTCACGATCAACGGTGCGGGCCCGCATCCGATGACCAAGCGCGAGGCGGTCGGCTTCGATGCCACCACGACGCTCAAGCGCAGCGACTTCGGCGTGGCCGCCTACGTGCCGAACGTGAGCGACGAGATCCAGATCCGCATCACCACCGAGGCGATGGTGCCGAAGGCGGACGGCGCGCCCGCGACGCCGGCGCCGAAGAAGAAGTAAGCCATGATCATCGAGCGCCCGGGCAGCGAGCGGGGCCACGCGACGCACGGCGGCTGGCTCGACAGCCACCACACGTTCTCGTTCGGCCAGTACTACGACCCGCAGTGGATGGGCTTCGGGCCGCTCCGCGTGATCAACGAGGATCGCGTCGCCGGCGGCGGGGGCTTCCCGCCGCACGGCCATGCCAACATGGAAATCCTGTCGATCGTGCTCGACGGCCAGCTCGCGCATAAGGACAGCGCGGGCGGCGGCGGCACGATCGGCCGCGGCGAGGTGCAGTGGATGAGCGCCGGCCACGGCGTGCAGCACAGCGAGTTCAACGGCTCGCCTACCGAACCCGTGCACTTCCTGCAGGTGTGGATCCAACCCGATCGCGTCAACGCGCCGCCGGCCTATGCGCAGCGCGCGCCGCAGCCCGGCGACGATGCCGGCGACTGGGTGCAAATCGCCTCGCCCGACGGCGCCGACGGCAGCCTCGCGATCCGGCAGGACGCGCGGCTGTACCGCATCGCGCTCGCAGCCGGCGCCTCGACGCATCGTGCCCTCGACAGCGGTCGCCGCTATTGGCTGCAGGTCGCGCGCGGCACCGTGCTCGCCGCCGACCGCGTGCTCCGCGCCGGCGACGCGCTGGGCTTCGTCGACGAAGGCGAGCCGCTGCACGTCGAGGCCAACGGCCCCGCCGAGCTGCTGCTGTTCGACCTGCCACGCTGACGGGGTCCCGGCGACGCGGCTGGTAGAATCGTCGCCCAGTCCGCATCGCCGCGCCGCCATGACCGAACGCAACGCTTCCGCCCCGCAGACCGCCGAGCCGGCCAATGCCCGCAAGCGCTACACGGTCACGCGCAAGGACCTGCCGCTGAGCTGCCCGCTGCCGGAAATGGCGCTCTGGAACTCGCATCCGCGCGTCTACCTGCCGATCGAGGCCGAGCGCGAATGCCAGTGCCCGTACTGCGGCGCCGAGTTCGTGCTGGAGGACTGAGGCCCGCGGCCCCGAGCCCGGCATGGCCTCGACTCCGAATCCGTCCCGCCGCCTGACCGTCGTCCAGCTGCTGCCCGCGCTGGAATCCGGCGGCGTCGAGCGTTCGACGCTCGAAATCGCGCAGGCGCTGGTCGAGGCCGGCCATCGCGCGATCGTCGTGTCCCGCGGCGGCCGGCTGGTGCGGCGCCTGGAGGCGCTCGGCGCGACGCACGTCGCGCTCGACATCGGTCGCAAGTCGCCGCTCGTGCTCCGCCAGGTCCCGGCGCTGCGACGCGTGATCGGCGGCGCCGACATCGTGCACGCGCGCTCGCGCCTGCCCGCCTGGGTCGGCCTGCTGGCGCTCCGCGGGATCGACGCGCCGCGCCGCCCGCATTTCGTCACCACCGTGCACGGCCTGAACTCGCCCTCCCGCTACAGCGCGGTGATGACGCGCGGCGAGCGGGTGATCTGCGTCTCGCGAACCGTCCGCGACTACGTGATGACGCATTACCCGGCGACCGATGCGTCGACACTTCGGGTGATCCCGCGCGGCATCGACGCGGCCATGTTCCCGCGCGTCGATGCGCATGACGCGGACGCCCGCGCATGGGCCGCGTCGCAGCATCCCGCGCTCGCCGGCGACGGCCCGCTGCTGCTGCTGCCGGGTCGCGGCACGCGCCTGAAGGGCCACGGCGACGGTCTCGCGCTGCTCGCGGCGCTGCGTGCCGACGGCCTCGACGCGCGCCTGTGGCTGCCCGGCGCGCGCGAGCCTGGCCGCGAGGCCTACATCGCCGAGCTCGAGCGCGAGGCCGCGCAGCTCGGCATCGCCGCGGCGGTGGCGTTCACGCCGCCGACCGACGCCATCGCGCGCGCCTACGCGGCGAGCGATCTCGTGCTGCAGCTGTCGCGCAAGCCCGAGGCGTTCGGGCGCACGGTGCTCGAGGCGCTGTCGGTCGGCCGCCCGGTGCTGGGCTGGGCGCATGGCGGCGTGGGCGAGTTGCTCGCCGATTTCCAGCCGGAGGGCGCGGTGGCGCCCTTCGACCCCGAACACCTGCACGCCGCGGCGCGCGCGCTGCTCGCGCGGCCGCCACGGCCGCCGGCTAGCATTCCGCTCACGTTGCAGGCCATGCAGGAGTCGACGCTTGGCGTCTATCACGAACTCGCCGGCTGACGGCGTGCCGCCGACCGGCTGGCGCTGGGCGCCCGCCTGGGTGCTGGCCTACGTCGCCCTGTGGCCCGCGCCCGGCTATGCCGAAGCCGTGCTGGTGATCGGCGCGCTGATCGCGATGTTCATGCTGGTGCGCGCGCGCTTCCGCGGCGGCACGCGCCTGTTGAGCGGCCCGGCCTGGGCGCTGACGAGCGTGATGTTCGCGGCGTACTGGGTGCCGCGCTTCATCTCGGCCTTCGACACGTTCGACCCGCCGCGCGCGCTGCTCGACGCCGCCGCCGACCTGCGCCATCTCCCGTTCCTGTGGCTGGTCGCGGCCTCGGTGGCGAATGCGGAATCGCGGCGTCGCACCTTCGGCGGCCTCGCGGTGATCGTCGCGGTCTGGGTCGTCGATGCGCTGCTGCAGGCGGTCAGCGGCACCAGCCCGCTGTTCGCGATGATCGACCAGGCCAAGCAGGCGATCAGCGGGCGCGGCATGTGCCCCGCCGACGCGGTGGCGCAGCTCGACCGGCTCAGCGGCTTCCTCGGGCCCTGCAACCTCAAGCTGGGGCAGGTCGTCGCCAGTCTCTCGCCGTTCCTGCTGTGGGCGGCGGCCGCGCGCTTCCGTGCCGCGGGCTGGCTCGCGGCGGCCGCGGCCGTCGGCATCGTCATCGTGCTGGCGGGCTCGCGCGCCTCGTGGATCACCTACGGCCTCGTGCTGCTGCTCTCGGGCTGGCGCGTGCTGGGCTGGAAGCGCCTGGCGGGCGTGTTCCTGTTCGGCGCGGTGGCGCTGGCCGTGCTCGCGGTGACGGTGCCGCAGGTGCGCGATCGCATCGAACGCACGACGCGCGCGCTCGCCGGCGACCACCGCGACATCGACAGCGCGCTGTCCGGCCGCGGCCGCATCTGGTCCGCCGCCGCGTGCATGGCGCGCGAGCACCCGGTCAACGGCGTGGGCGTGCGGCGATTCCGCCAGGCGTTTGCCGGCTGCGACCCGGCGCCCGGCCAGCCGGCCGAGTGGGGCGAGGGCCCGGCGCTGCACGCGCACCAGATCGTGCTGGAAATCCTCAGCGAGACCGGCGCGCTCGGCCTGCTGCTGTGGCTCGCCGGTGCCGCGCAGGCCTGGCGCGCCTGGCGCTACGCGGACGATGCGGCGCGGCGGCAGGCACGTCCGGCGATGCTCGCGCTGGTCGTCACCGTGTTCCCGCTCAACACGCACCTCGCGTTCTATTCGACGTTCTGGGGCGGGCTGACGCTGATGCTGTTCGCCCTCTACGCGGGCAGCCTGCTCGCCACCGACCGTCCCGCGACGGAGCCCGCGCCGGCATGACAACGGCGGTCGGCCCGACGTCGGCGGGTGACGTGCCGCGTGGCCCGCGGCACTGGCCGATGCGTGCGGGCGTCGCGCTGCTCACCGCGGCCGCGCGCCTGCCCTGGCCACTGCAGCGCGCGCTCGGGCGCGGCCTCGGCGCGCTCGCCTTCGCCCTCGCGCCTTCGCGCCGCCACGCCGCGCGCGTGAACCTCCGCCTGTGCTTTCCGGAGCTCGACGACGGGGCCCGCGAGCGCCTGCTGCGCGCG
>NZ_SMRQ01000064.1 GCF_004359965.1 Cognatilysobacter segetis
CGCGCGCGCCGCCCGCCATGAAGCAGCGCGCGAGGCTGACCGCCTCGGCCTCGCCGGCGATGAGCACCCGGGCCCGCGGTGCGTAATGGGACGGCTTGCGACCGGGCGCGGGCGTCGCGCCCTCGCCCGCCGCGCGCACCGGCATGCCGAGCGCGCCCTCGAGCATCGCAACGGTCACCGCACCGGGGCGCAGCAGCACCGGCGCATCGCCGGAAAGGTCGACGATGGTGGATTCGATGCCCACGTCGCAGCGGCCGCCGTCGAGCACGAGGTCGACGCGGTCGTCGAGTTCCTCGCGTACGTGCGCGGCGAGCGTGGGGCTGACGCGCCCGTAGCGGTTGGCCGAGGGCGCGGCGACGCCGTCGCCGAACGCCTCCAGCAGCGCCAGCGCGACGGGATGCCGCGGCACCCGCAAGCCGACCGTTTCGAGCCCCCCGGTGACCGCATCGGGCACGCCGGCGGCGCGCCGCAGCACGATGGTCAGCGGGCCGGGCCAGAACGCGTCGGCGAGCCGTTGCGCCGCGTCGGGCACGTGCGCCGCCCACCGCGGCAGCAGCGCGGCCGAGGGCAGGTGCACGATCAGCGGATGGTCGGCCGGGCGGCCCTTCGCGGCGAAGATCTTCGCCACCGCCTGCGGATCGCGCGCATCCGCGCCGAGGCCGTAGACGGTCTCCGTGGGGAACGCGACCAGCCCGCCGGCGCGCAGCACGTCCGCGCCCCGCGCGATCGTCGCGGCGCTGCCCGTGCGCTTCATGCGGGGCCGCCGTCGAGCAGCGCGTCGACGACGGCAACCAAGCGCGACGCGTCGTCGCGCCAGGCGGCGGGCACGGCGGCATCGCAGTGCGGCAGCGACGCCACCGGCCGGCCCAGCCACCGCGCGAGCTCGCCTGCGTTGTCCATCTCGCGGGTATCGCCGGCCACCGGCGCATTCAGCACGACGGCCGCGACCGCCAGCCCGCGCGCGCGCACGGCCTCGATCGTCAGCAGCGTGTGGTTGAGCGTGCCGAGCCGGTCGGCGGCGACCACCAGCACCGGCAGCGCCAGCGCCTGCGCGAGGTCCGCATTCAGCGCGCCGCGCGCGATCGGCGACAGGAAGCCGCCGGCGCCTTCGACGAGCACGAAGCCGTCGTCGGCATCGGCGCGCAGCGAGGCGAGCAGATCGTCGAGGTCCAGCTGGACGCCCTCCAGCCGCGCGGCGCGCTCGGGCGAAAGCGGCGCGCGCAGCCGCAGCGGGCAGACGCGGTCGAGCGGCTCGTGTGCGCCGGCCGCCTCGCGCAGCGCCTGCGCATCGAGCGGGCCGGTGCGCGCGTCCACGCCGGATTCCACCGGCTTACGCGCCCGCACCCGCATGCCGCGAAGCGACAGTGCATGCGCGAGCGCGGTGGCGACGCGCGTCTTGCCGACGCCGGTGTCGGTTCCCGTGACGAAGAGTCCTCGCATGCGGGGCATTGTCGCCCCGCGCGCCGCCGCGATCGACGCGCGTCGCGGAACGCCGCGTCCCCGCCGCGCCTCAGAACGTGCCGGACACCTGGAACGCGAGGATCGGGCCGATGCGGCGGTCGCGCACCTCGTGGAAGTCCACCGGGCCGGTGCGACGGTCGAGGTAGACGAAGCGGTCGCGGTAGCTGCGCGCCCCGAGCGCGTTGGCCACCGCCGCGCGCAGCGTCAGCCCGTGGAAGTTCTTGCGCTCGACGAACAGCTCGCCCCAGATCGGTCCTTCCCAGGTATGGCCGATCTCGGTCAGGCGCACGTCGAGCGCGTCGAGCTCGTGGTTCACGTTCATGCCCCAGGCCCAGGACGTGCCGGGGATGTCGTCGCGCAGCTTGACCTCCCAGAAATGGATGAGGCTGTTGCTGATGCGCCGCTCGACGCCGGTGAGCGGGTCGCGCACCTCGCTCTGCTGCACCCACCAGCGCGTGTCGAGCTTCGCGCCCTGCCAGCCGAACGGATCGAGCTTCCACGTGCCCTTCCACTCCGCGCCGTACTCGCGCGCGCGGTCGATGTTGCCGGGGCTCTCGCCGTCCGCACCGATCGGCACGATGTCGATGAGGTCGTCGATGCGATGGTCGTACACGCGCAGCGTGGTGGTGCCCCAGCGGCCGAGGTTCTTCGTCGCCTCGACCTCGAACTCCCAGCTCTGCTGCGGCACCAGGTCGGGGTTGCCGGCGTTCTCGCGGCCGTCGTTGAGGTTCACCGAGGCGAGGAAATCGTAGAAGTTGAGCTGGCCGACCTTGCGCTGCAGCTTGATGTTGACGTCGAGCGTGTCCGACGGCTTCCAGGCCAGCGCGATCGAACCCTTCGGCCGCTTGAACGTGCGCGTGAGCCCGCCGCCGCCGACCTGCTCGAGCTTCGAGTACTCGCCGCCCGCCGACACCTGCAGCTTGGCGGTCGCCCCGAGCGGATGGCCCCAGCTGCCGATCAGCTCGTAGCGGTCTTCCTGGACGGTCGCATCGGCGCCCGGCAGCGGCACGCCCACGAACTCGCCGTCGTCGAGCACCGCGATGCTGGAGGCGCTGTCGAGCCGGTTGAACGCGCCTTCGGCCGACACGCGCCAGTCGCTCGCGCCGGTCTTCCAGCGGTACTCGGCGCGCGCGATCTTTTCGCTCTCCTCGCTGTCGCGCGCGAAGCGGCTGCCCGAATCGGGCGCCGAACCGTCGACCACGTGCGTCACCACCTCCTGCGAGTACGGCGTATGCGCGTAGCGGTCGAGGCCGATCAGCTTGAGCCGCCCGCCGGCGACGCCGAACTCGTAGTCGCCGCCGATCTCGTAGGAATGCCCACCCTCGCGCTCGCGCACGCGGCGTTCGCGGTCCGGCAGGCCCGGGCCGCTGCGGAAGCCGTCCTCGCGGTAGTGGTAGAACTCCTTCTGCACCGACGCGTTGAGGTTCGCGATGTCGCCGTCGGTCGACGTCCAGCCCAGCCGCGTGCTGAGCTTGGGCATGTCCATCTCGCCGGTCCAGCGGTCGTAGCGCGTGTCGCGCAGGCTGCCGTCGGCGTTGTCGATGCGCGTGCCGCCGTCGGCACCGCTGTGGCTCGCGGTGTTGGCGAGCCCGACGGTGTACTGCAGCGCGCCGCGCGACCCGCTGACCGACACGTCGCCGCGCGTGACCTGCGGTCGCGGGTTGTAGGCGCGCACGTCGGGTTTCCACGACCACTGCCCGCGGATGCCACCGGCCTTCGTCACCACGTTCGCGACCTGGCCGGTGAGGCCCGGGATGTCGAGCTTGGCGCCGTCGACGATCTCGATGCGCACCACGTTGCCGGCCGGCACGCGGGTGAGCTCGGTGATCACGTCGTTGGACTTGCCGGAGATGCGCTGGCCGTTGACCACGACGTTGCCCGTCGCCTCGCCGAGGCCGCGCTCCTGGTCGGCCTCGCGGATCACGAAGCCCGGCACCTGCCGCAGCATGTCGAGCGCGGTGCGCGGCTCGTACCGCGCGAAATCGGCCGGTGTATAGGTGCGGCCGGCGATGGGCGCGCGCTCGGCCGCGGCGATGCCGACGGCGAGCAGCAGTGCGGTGGCGAGGGCCGTGCGGACCGGGCGAGGCGTCATGGGTGCGACCTGTCGATGGCGGGACGCGACCCTGCGCCGCGTCCTGTATCGATGCCCCGGGGTCGCCGGGGGTTTAAATGCGCGTCAGCCGCCCGATGCGCGGCGCCGCAGCCAGCTCCGGCGCGCGAACCAGGCCGCGACCATCGCCGCGAGGAACACCGCATAGCCCGAGATCGTGGCCAGCACCTGGCGCCAGATGTTGCCGGCGGTGCCGGTGGGCGCGGCATGGCCGTGCGCCCAGCGCACCACGAGCACGAACGCGACGAGCGCGACGGCGATCGAGGCAAGGTCGAACAGGCGCCGCGCGCGATCGCGCGGCTCGCGCGGGTGCAGCCAGAACAGGCTCACGAGGATCGTGAACCACGGCAGGAACAGGATCAGCGCGAGCACCTGCTGCACGGACGGGCTCATGCTCACTCCGCGGGCTCCGCCATCTGCGCGAGCGCCGCGTCGACCTCGTCACGCGTCACGCCGTCGCCGAGCGTGGCGGATGAATCGCCGTCCAGCCGGCCGGCCTGCTTCAGCGCGGCGACGCGCTGGCCCGCCTCGCGCGGCGCGTCGAAGCCCGCGCTCTGGAGGAGCACGCGATCGCCGCGAACGAGCTTGAAGTAGAACGTCCCGTCGTTCTCGCGGTACTGCTTGAACGTCGCCGGCGCGGGCTTCTCGTCCTGCGCGGACACCGCGACGCTCGCCTTCGACAGATCGCGCAGCCCGACCGCGTCGCGCAACTGCGCGAGCAGCGGCGTCGCGTAGCGCGCGCGCAGGCGCGCCGCGCCGTCGCGCAGGATCGCCTCGATCTCCGCCGGCTTCGCGATCAGCGCCTCGTACTTCTCGCGCATCGGCGAGATCTCCGCGTCGATGCGCTCGAACAGCGCCTGCTTCGCCTCGCCCCAGGCGATCCCGGCCTCGAACGCGCGGCGCATGTCGGCGGCCTGGGCGTCGCTGGCGAAGGCCCGGTACAGCTGGAACACGTTCGACGCCTCGGCGTCCTTCGGCTCGCCGGGCGCGCGCGAGTCGGTGACGATCGAATAGATCAGCTTCTTCAGCTGCTCGCGCGGTGCGAACAGCGGGATGACGTTGTCGTAGCTCTTGCTCATCTTGCGGCCGTCGAGGCCGGGCAGCGTCGCCACGTGCGCCTCGATCGCCGCTTCCGGCAGCGTGAAGTGCTCGCCGAAGAGATGGTTGAAGCGCTGGCCGAAGTCGCGCGCCATCTCGATGTGCTGGATCTGGTCGCGCCCGACCGGCACCTTGTCGGCATTGAAGATCAGGATGTCCGCGGCCATCAGCACCGGGTACATGAAGAGGCCGGCGGTGATGCCCGCATCGTCGTCCTCGCCCGCTTCCCGGTTCTTGTCGACGGCCGCCTTGTAGGCATGCGCGCGGTTGAGGATGCCCTTGCCCGCGACGCAGGTGAGCAGCCAGGTGAGCTCGGGAATCTCGGGGATGTCGCTCTGCCGGTAGAACCAGACCTGCGACGGATCCAGACCCGCGGCGAGCCAGCTCGCGGCGATTTCGAGCGTGGAGCGCTGCACGCGCGCCGGGTCCTGCACCTTGATCAGCGCGTGGTAGTCGGCGAGGAAATAGAAGCTTTCGACCGACGGGTCGCGGCTGGCTTCCAGCGCCGGGCGGATCGCGCCGGCGTAGTTGCCCAGGTGCGGCGTGCCCGAGGTGGTGATGCCGGTGAGGACGCGGGTGCGGGTCATTTCGTGGGGGACAACGGGCGGTGCGCGAGTTTACCGCGCGCGTCCGCAGCGGCCGGCGGCAACCGGGGATGAACGCGGCCGATTGGCGCCGGCCACGGTGCCGACCCCGTTCAGATCGCCCGTGCGTTGATTCCATCACCTCACCACGAGCGCCTACCCATGACCGCCCGCCGCCGCGCCGCCCTCGCCGTCGCCGTCCTGCTCGCCGCCACCGCCACCGGCGCCGCACACGCGCAATGGCACGACTCGAACGATCGCGTCGAGATGCGCATCCTCGATCGCGACGCCTACGACGAACTCCCGCAGTACCTCTACCGCGGCCAGGCCTGGGTGCCCGGCACGCCGGGGCACCGCTACGCCGTGCAGCTGGTGAACCGATCGCCCGCCCGCGTGCTGGTGGTGCTCAGCGTCGACGGCGTCAACGCGGTGACCGGGCAGACCGCGAGCTCGAACCAGGCCGGCTACGTGCTCGAGCCGTACGCGACCACGGAGGTCGCCGGCTGGCGCAAGTCGATGCGCGACGTCGCGCAGTTCTACTTCTCCGACATCGGCGACAGCTACGCGGCGCGCACCGGCCGCGCGGCGAACGTCGGCGTGATCGGCATCGCCGTGTTCGACGAGGCGCGACGCGTGCCGCAGCCGCGCGTGTACCTGCCCGAGCGTCCCGCGGCCGACGCGGCGGCCGCGCCGCCGATGGCGCAGTCGCGGGCGCAGGAGATCGGCACGGGGCATGGCGAGCGCGAGTACGCGCCGGTGTCGCGCACCGGCTTCCTGCGCGCGAGTTCGCGTCCGGTGCAGGTCACCGAGATCCGCTACGACGATGCCTACGCGCTCGCGCAGCGCGGCATCGGCCCCAGCCGGTACGGACGCCGTGACCGTGGCGAGCCGCGCGCGCTCCCCGGCGGCTTCGTGCCGGATCCGCCGCGCGGCTGGTGACGCGCCGCAAGAAAAAGGGCCGGATCGCTCCGGCCCTTTTTTCGTCACGCATGCACCGCTCGGATCAGCACTTGCCGTCCTTGCAGTCCTGCGCCTTGTCTTCGACCTTCTCGCCGACCTTCTGAACATCCTTGCCGGCGCCCGCCATCGTGTTGCAGGCGGTGAGGGTGCTCATCGAGAACATGGCCAGCAGCAGCAGGGCAGTCAGACGCTTCATGGTGTCATCTCCAGGGGGATGCCGCGGCGCGGCAGGGAAGTTGCGTGGGGCGATGACACGGCAGCGCCCGTGAAACGCGCGTGCACTGTCGGTGTTCGCACGCGCCCGGCCTCACGAGGCGTTCATGTCCGCGAGGCCGGCGTTGCACCGGCGTGGTCGTCTTCACGCAGGGCCCGGCATTGGCGTCGACGATGCGACGCCGACGCGCGTCACTCCCGCAGCAGCGTGGACTTGCCGAACAGGCTTTCGACGAGGTCGACCGCGAGGATCGCAGTGCGGTTGTGGTCGTCGATCAGCGGGTTGAGCTCCATGATGTCCAGCGAGCCCATGCGGCCGGTGTCGCAGATCATTTCCATCACCAGCGAGGCCTCGCGGTACGTCGGCCCGCCCAGCACCGTCGTGCCCACGCCGGGCGCGATGGACGGATCGAGGAAGTCGACGTCGAAGCTCACGTGCAGGTGCGTGTCGTCGTCCATGCCGTCGAGCGCCTCCTCCATCGCCGCGCGCATGCCGACCTCGTCGATGTGGCGCATGTCGTAGACGTCGATGCCGTACTGGCGGATCAGGCGGCGCTCGCCTTCGTCGACCGACCGGATGCCGATCTGGCGGATGTCCTGCGGCCGCACCGCGGGCGACACGCCGGACAGATGCGTGAGCGGCGTCGGCCCGAGGCCGCACAGGCAGGCCACCGGCATGCCATGGATGTTGCCGGACGGCGTGACGTCGCTGGTATTGAAATCGGCATGCGCATCGAGCCACAGCACGCGCAGCTTCCTGCCGTTCTCGCGGCACCAGCGCGCCACGCCGGTGATCGAGCCGAGGCCGAGGCAGTGGTCGCCGCCGAGCAGGATCGGCATGCGGCCGGTCGCGAGTTCGGCGTACACCGCCTCCATGACCAGGCGGTTCCATTCGGTGACTTCGGTGATGTGCCGATAGCCGTCGACCGCATCCAGCCACGGATTGCGCGGGCCGTCGAGGTTGCCGCGGTCGAGCACGTCGAACCCGCGCGCGGTGAGCGCCTCGCCGAGGCCGGCGATGCGCATGGCTTCGGGGCCGAGACGCGCGCCGCGGTGGCCGGCGCCGACGTCGGTGGGCGCACCGATCAGGGTGAGGGACGAACGGGATGCAGACATGGCGCACTCCGCGCCCGGGCGCCGCGACTTCCCGTCCCAGCAGGCCCGGCCGGTGACCGCAGTGTATCGGGGCGACCGGCCGGGTCCGGGTCAGCGCGGCTCGCCGTTGGGCACGCCGTGGTCGTCGCTGCGCACGTCGGCCGACGAGGGCGTGCTGCGCGCGCCGCGGATGTCGAGTTCCTCGGCGCTGCCGGCGGCGAGGTCATCGTCCTCGCGGCCTTCGACGGCCTGTCGCGAATCGAGCTTGCTGTCGACGCGGTCGGCGCCGCGCGCGGTCGGGTCGCTGCCGCTCTGGCGGCCCACGCCGGTGGACGGCGCGCCGCCCGGGAAATGTCGGCTCATGGTCGGTGCCTCGTGCGTAGGGAACCGCCAGCCTGCGCGCACCGCCGTGAGGCGGCGGGCAAGGCTCACTGCGCGCCGTTGCGCAGCAGCCGCTCCATCGCGCCCGCGCTGAGCGGCCGGCCGAGCAGGTAGCCCTGCATCTCGCGGCAGCCGAGCGCGAGCAGCGCGTCGGCCTGTGCCTCGGTCTCCACGCCCTCGCCGACGATGCGGTAATCGAGCGCACGCGCCATCGCGACGATCGCCTCGACCACCGCCACCTGCCCCGCCTCGCCGGGCAGGCCCTGCACGAACGAGCGGTCGATCTTGATCGCGTCGAAGCGGTGCCGCGTGAGGTAGCCGAGGCTGGACTAGCCGGTGCCGAAGTCGTCGACGGACACGCGCACGCCGAGGCGCCGGATGCCGTGGATGAGCTGCTCGGCGCGATCGCCGTGGCCGAGCATCTGGCTCTCGGTGATCTCGATCTCCAGCAGCCACGGCGGCAGGCCGGTGTCGCTCAGCGCACGCGCGATGCCGCCCACCACGCGCTGCGGATCGAAGCGCGCGAGCGAGAGGTTCACCGCGATCGGCGTTTCCGGCAGACCCGCGTCGATCCACGCGCGGTTCTGGCGGCAGGCCTCGCGCAGCACCCAGTCGTCGATGCCGAGAATCAGGCCGGTTTCCTCCGCCACCGGGATGAAGTCCATCGGCGGCACCACGTGGCCGTCCGGATGGCGCCAGCGCACCAGTGCTTCCATGCCCGACACGCGGCGCTCGGGCAGCACCATCTTCGGCTGGTACACCAGGAACAGCTGTTCGCGCGCGATCGCGCTGCGCAGTTCGCCTTCCAGCCGCAGGCGCTGGTCGGCGCGCTCGCTCATCACCGCGGTGAAGTAGCTGTAGCGCCCGCGCCCACCCTGTTTCGCGTGATAGAGCGCGGTGTCGGCCTGCTTGGTCAGGCTGCGGATGTCCTGCCCGTCCTCGGGGAACAGCGCGATGCCCACGCTCGCGGACACGTGCAGCGCACGGCCGTCGATGTCGAGCGGCGCCTCGATCGCGGCGATCAGCCGCTCGGCCACGCGCGCGGCGTCGCTCGGGTCCGCCAAGCGCGTGAGCAGCAGCACGAACTCGTCGCCGCCCTGCCGGCTCACCGTGTCGTCGCTGCTGACCACGCCGCTCAGGCGGCGGGCGATCTCCTGCAGCACGCGATCGCCCACCGGATGGCCCAGCGAGTCGTTGATCGTCTTGAAGAAGTCGAGGTCGACGAACAGCACGGCGCCGTGGCCGTCGTGCTGGATCGCCTGCGACAGGCGGTCCTGCAGCAGCACGCGGTTGGGCAGGCCGGTGAGGTAATCGTGCTGCGCGAGGTGCGACATGCGCTCGGCCATCGCGCGCACCTCGCTGACGTCGCGCAGCACGGTCACGCCGCCGATCACGTGGCCGCCGCCGTCGGTGATCGGCGAATGCGCGTACTCGACGTGCAGCGGTTCCTCGCCCGGACGGTCGAGCATGGCCGCGCCGCTGCCGGTCAGCGAGGCGAACGCGCTGCCGTCGACGCGCTTGAGGCGCAGCACGTCGTGCAGCAGCCGGCCGAGCGCCTCGGTGCGCGACAGGCCGGTCATCGCCTCGGCGATGGGGTTCATCGACGTCACGCGCTGCACGGTGTCGCAGGTGATCACCGCATCGCCGATGGAATCCAGCGTGACCTGCGCGCGCTCGCGTTCCTCCTGCAGCGCACGCTCGGTGCGCCGGCGCGCGGAGACGTCGCGGATCGCGGCGACCAGTTGCACGTCGTCGCCCGAGCGCAGCTCGCTCAGCACCACTTCGACCGGGAAGCGCGCGCCGCCGGCCTGCACGCCGGTGAGTTCGAGCACGTCGCCCTGCCCGCGCACCGACTTGGCTTCGAGGTGCGCGTGCACCGCGGCCGCGTCGAGGCGATCGAAGCCGTCGACGAAGCGCTCGACCGGCCGCTCGAGCAGCGCGTCGCGCGCGCAGCCGAATACCGCCTCGGCCTGGCGGTTGGCGAGCAGGATGCGGCGCGTGGCGGGATCGAGCAGCAGCATCGCGTCCGGCGCGGATTCGAGCAGCTTGCGGAAGCGCCGCTCGGCCTCGTGCCGCCAGGTGACGTCGTGCGCCATCAGCACGAACCCGCCCGACTGCGGCATCGGCTCGTAGAACACGTCCAGCCGCTGGCTGCCGAGGCGGAACTCGAAGCGCTGCGGCTCGCCGTCCAGCGCGCGCTGCATGTGCGGTCGCAGGCGGCGCGCCACGTCCTCGCCGAGTGCGTCCGCCGGCGTCTTGCCGAGCAGCGATCCGGGCGACTTGCCGAGCCACGTGAAGTATTTGCGGTTGACGAAGCGGTAGCGCAGGTCCGGACCGAACTCGGCGACGTACGCCGGCAGGTTGTCGGTGATGACCTGCAGGCGCTCGCCGGCCTGCACCGCCTGGCTGCGTTCGCGGTCGCGGTCGGCGATGAGCACGGCCACCACCAGCGGCCCGACGGCGCTCACGCAGGCCTGGAACCAGGCGAAGCGCAGCGCGGCATCGCCCGGGCCGTCGGTCGACGGCAGGAGGCCGCGCTGCTGCAGCGACGTCACCGCGAGCACGGTCGCGATCGCCAGCACGTTGCAGATCGCCGTGGCGAGCACGCCGCGCGTGGCCACCAGCAGCAGCGGCAGCGCGAGCAGCGCGTACGGATGGCGCAGGTAGGCCACGGTCGCGAACGAGACGACGACCGCGGCCAGGGCGCAGGCCGCGAACTCCGCGCCGCGCCGCCCGCGCAGCAGTTCGCGGCCGCCGGCGCGCGAGTACGACCACGCGAGCGGCAGGACGACGAACATGCCGAAGGCATCGGCGAAGAACCAGCTCGCGAACAATGCCTGCGGATCGACGCCGGGCCCCGGCACGAGCGCACCGATCAGCGCGCTCACCGCCGGCGCGACGGTGACCGCGATGGCCAGCCCGGTCAGCAGGCGGATGCCGTCGGGCGCGCGGTCGCTCCCGGGCTGCACGCGGCGGAACAGCGCGAGCACGATCGCGATCTCGACCGCGTTGGCGACGCCGGCCGCGATCACCGCGGCGGGATAGCGCCACGGAAAGCCGGCGGAGAGCAGCGTCCCGAGGAAGGTGACCGCGATCAGCAGGCTGCGCGGCGTCGCCGGCTTGCGCACGGCGTAGCCGGCCACGAGCGCATTGGCGATCCACAGCGATACCGTGCCTTCGCTGACACGGCGCATGCCCAGCGCGAGCACGGCCGCCAGCGCGAACAGAACGACGCCGCCCGCCAGCTGCGGCAGCATCGCCAGCACGCCTGGCCCGGTTCGTCGCGCATCCACCCCAGCAGCCACCGCAGTCCCCATGGCGGCGCTCCCCGCGCCGTGATCGCCCGACGTTACCTCACCCGGGCGACAGCGTCCGCCGGCATTGCGATCCCGCGGCGGGCTTGGTGCCGGCTGTCGGAATCGAACCGACGACCTACTGATTACAAATCAGTTGCTCTACCGACTGAGCTAAGCCGGCCCGGGCACAGTGTAGCGCCCGTCGCGCACGACGCCGCTGCAGTCGATCGGCGTGCCGGTGAGGCCGAGCGTCGCCGAAACGGGCGCGAATGCCGCCGCGGCCGCGACGTCGAGCCAATGCACGACGCGACCACCCACGGGCTCGGCACGCGCGTCGAACCCGGCGCGGGCGAGCGCGGCCACGCGTTCGCGCGCCGCGGACTCGCTGCGATAACGGCCGAGCGCGATCGCATTGGCGTCGATGCCGCCCTCGGGCAGCACGAGGAAATCGCTGAAACCGGCCGCGCCGATGCGGGCCGCGGTGGCGGTGGCGGTCGCGCGATCCGGCTGCGGCAGCACCACGCGCCACGCGCGGGGCGTTCCGGCGATCTGTTCGCCGGTCGCGGTCCATTCGACCTCGCGCGCGATCGCCGTGCGCGCGGCGGCGAACGCGGCCGCATTGGTGAAGGGACCGAAGCGGAAGCATCGCAGTGCGGCCGGCGGCCTTGGTGCATTGCCGGGCGCGCGGGCGTCGGCGACGAGCTGCAGCACGGGCACGTCGGCAGTGAGCGCCGCGACGGCGGGCGCGGGCGCGTCCGCATGCAGCGCCCACCACGCGGCGACACCCGCGTTGAGCACTACGAGCAGCACCAGCAGCGCGCGCATCAGCATGCGTCGATTCTAGCGAGCGCTCCGATCGCGACGTGACGGCACGACGTGACCGCCGTCACTCCATCGCCCAGCGCGCGAGGCCGTCCAGCACCAGCGACGGTCGCCACGACGCATCGGCGAGACGCTCGCGCAGCGGTGCCGCGCCGCCGCCGTGCAGCACCAGCGTCGGCGCGGATCCGAGCCGCGCGCATGCCGAATCGCGCGCGTCGCGCACCAGCGCCAGCGCGGCGCCCATGCAACCGGACGCGAGCGCGTCGTCGGTATCCACGGCCCAGTCGACCCACGCGCCGCC
>NZ_SMRQ01000065.1 GCF_004359965.1 Cognatilysobacter segetis
CGCGTGATTTCGGCGCCCACGATCTATGGAACGGCGATGTTCCTCTCGTCGGTCATTCCGGCAACCGGCAGCGATTGCGAAGGCGTGACCGGTAGCGGTTACACCAATGCACTCAATCTGTTCACCGGTACGAGCCCGGCCACCGCGGGTTATTTCACCGACACGGGCACAGTGCGCAATGCCGGCGGCACCGGGGTCATCGGCTCGATCGGCGTCACCGGCGGCATGCCGACCGAAGTGAACATCACGAACGCCCTGGCCACCGTCGGCACAGGCGCGTTCTCGAGCGGCGGCGGCGGTGGCGGCGGCGGTGGCGGCGGCAGCGGCAATACCGAGAGCAACGGTATCGTCACGCCGTCCGGTGGCACGCCCAGCCGCGTCAACTGGCGCGAAGTGGTGCCCGCACAATGATCACCGGAGGCGCAATGCAGACACGTAACAGCGGTTTCACCCTGATCGAAATCATGATCGTGGTGGTCATCATCTCGATCCTCGCGAGCATCGCCTATCCCGCGTACATCAAGTACACGATCAAGGCGCGTCGTTCGGCCGGCGCGGCGTGCCTCATGGAGCAGGCGCAGTTCATGGAGCGCTATTACTCGACGAACATGGGCTACACGGGCGCCGCGTTGCCTGCAACGGGCTGCACGACCGAACTGGCTTCGCATTACTCCTTCGGCTTCTCGGCCGGCCCTGCAGCCACCAGCTACACGCTGGCCGCGACGCCGCGCGGCACGCAGGCGGCCAAGGACACGGAGTGCGGCACGATGCGAATCGACCAGAAGGGGACGAAGACGGTGAGCGGAACCGCCAGCGCCACGCCCGCGCGCTGCTTCTGATCCCTGCGACGCGCACAAACAAAGAACCCGCCTTTCGGCGGGTTCTTTGTTTGAATCTGGCGCCCGAAGTTGGACTCGAACCAACGACCCCCTGATTAACAGTCAAGTGCTCTAACCGGCTGAGCTATTCGGGCGGGGAGCCGCATTTTAGAGCGTCCGTCGCCGAGGTCAAGCATCGCCGCATTCGGCGCGCTCCCGCTCCACGCGCGCCCGGCCCGAAGTGTTGAGGATCACGCGCGCCCGGGGCGTTTCGCCGTCGCAGAGGTTCAGCGTCACGTTGGTGCCGGAGGCCCAGCCGCTGGGCTGGAAACGGATGCGCACGCGGCCCGCCGTCGAGCGAAGGCTCAGCGGGGCGGGGACGGGGTCGACGCGACGGATCAGTTCGGACTCCGCCGGCTGGCCATCGGCGTTTGCATCCGTGAAGACGAGCCATCCGTTCGACCAGTCCGGGTTCCCGGAGCACCTCCGGCCGTCGGCCGATGGACAGAGCGTGACGGCGCGCCTCCGGGAGATGGCCTCCATGCGGGCCAGGGCGAGGGACGAGGACACGCTGCCGAGCGCCGATTGCGCCCGCATCCTCGACATGAGTCCGCCGAGTGCCGGAGCGCCAATGCCCAGCACGATGCCCGCGACGGCGAGCGCGACCAGCAGCTCGACCAGGGTAAAGCCGGAGTCACGCGGGGTGGGTCGCATCGTTCTGTCCGTCCTTGGAGTCCGCACAGCCTGCGATCCGCGACAGCGGTCGGGCGTAGGCCCGCGCCGGCCCGGGCCGTCGGACAAATCCCATGAGGCGTTCATCCGCCGCGACTAAGATGGGGAAATGGATTCCACGTCACTTCCGGCCCGCGACGCGCCCGGCCGCTTCCAGCTCGTCTCCCCCTATTCCCCCGCCGGCGACCAGCCGGCCGCCATCGAGCGACTCGCCGCCGGGTTCGAGGCCGGTCTGGCACACCAGACCCTGCTGGGCGTCACGGGGTCGGGCAAGACCTACACGATCGCCAACGTCGTGCAGAAGGTGCAGAAGCCGACCATCGTGATGGCGCCGAACAAGACGCTCGCCGCGCAGCTCTACGGCGAGTTCAAGTCGTTCTTCCCGAACAACGCGGTCGAGTACTTCGTCAGCTACTACGACTACTACCAGCCCGAGGCCTACGTTCCGTCGAGCGATACCTTCATCGAGAAGGACAGTTCGGTGAACGAGCACATCGAGCAGATGCGGCTGTCGGCCACGAAGGCGCTGCTCGAGCGGCGCGACACGCTGATCGTCTGCACCGTGTCGGCCATCTACGGCCTGGGCGATCCGGGCGAGTACCACCGGATGGTGCTGCACATGGTCCGCGGCGAGCGCATCGACCAGCGCGAGCTGATCCGCAAGCTCACCGAGATGCAGTACTCGCGCAATGACTCCGAACTGCGCCGCGGCACGTACCGCGTGCGCGGCGAGGTGATCGACGTGCATCCGGCCGAACGCGAGAACGAGGCGATCCGCATCGAGCTGTTCGATGGCGAGATCGAGCAGATTTCCGCGTTCGACCCGCTGACCGGCGAGGTCTTCCGCAAGCTGCCGCGCTTCACGATCTACCCGAAGTCGCACTACGTGACGACGCGAAAGACCGTGCTCGAGGCGGTCGACACCATCAAGGACGAGCTGCGCGAGCGGCTCGAACAGCTGTACGCGCAGAACAAGCTGGTGGAGGCGCAGCGCCTGCAGCAGCGCACGCAGTTCGACCTCGAGATGCTGGCGGAAGTCGGTTTCTGCAACGGCATCGAGAACTACTCGCGGCACATGACCGGGCAGAAGCCGGGCGAGCCGCCGCCGTGCCTGTTCGACTACGTGCCGCCGGACGCGCTGATGGTGGTCGACGAATCGCACGTGACCGTCCCGCAGGTCGGCGCCATGTACAAGGGCGACCGCTCGCGCAAGGAAACGCTGGTCGAGTTCGGTTTCCGGCTGCCGTCCGCGCTCGACAACCGGCCGCTCAAGTTCGAGGAGTGGGAAAACCGTGCGCCCCGCGCGATCTACGTCTCGGCGACGCCGAGCCAGTACGAGCTGCAGCACTCCGAAGGCGAGGTCGTCGAGCTCGTGGTGCGGCCGACCGGCCTGATCGATCCCGAGGTGGAGGTGCGCCCGGTCGCCACGCAGGTGGACGACCTGCTCGGCGAGATCAACAAGCGCGTCGCGATGGGCGATCGCGTGCTCGTGACCACGCTGACCAAGCGCATGGCCGAGAACCTGACCGAGTACCTGACCGAGCACGGCATCAAGGTCCGCTACCTGCATTCGGACATCGACACGGTCGAGCGCGTGGAGATCATCCGCGACCTGCGGCTGGGCAAGTTCGACGTGCTGGTGGGCATCAACCTGCTGCGCGAGGGCCTCGACATGCCGGAGGTGTCGCTGGTCGCGATCCTGGACGCCGACAAGGAAGGCTTCCTGCGCTCGGCGGGCTCGCTGATCCAGACCATCGGCCGCGCGGCGCGCAACCTGCGCGGCAAGGCGATCCTGTACGCGGACGTCGTCACGCGTTCGATGAAGATGGCGATGGACGAGACCGACCGTCGCCGCGCGAAACAGGTCGAGTACAACACCGAGCACGGGATCACGCCGCAGTCGGTGGTGCGGCCGATCAAGGACATCCTGGAAGGCGCGCGCAGCGAGCCGGAGGACGCGAAGGGCAAGGGCAAGAAGGCGCGTCGTGTCGCCGAGCCGGAGACGGATTACGCGGCGCTCAGCCCCGCGCAGCTGGCCTCGCGGATCAAGGCGCTCGAGCAGCAGATGTACCAGCACGCGCGCGATCTGGAGTTCGAGGCGGCGGCGAACGTGCGCGACCAGCTGCGCAAACTGAAGGAGGCGGGCTTCGCGAGCTGAACCGGCTTGCTGCCGGCGGCGCGGCTGGCTACACTGTGCGCCCCTCGCCGGGGCGGTTCACCGGCAACGGGCGGTTAGCTCAGCGGTAGAGCACTACCTTGACATGGTAGGGGTCACAGGTTCGAACCCTGTACCGCCCACCACATCTGTGGCCAGACGGCGCGATCTCCGGATCGCGCCGATTGTGTTTGCGGGGTCAGGCGGCGCGGCGCCGGCGCCCGACGGGACGCGGGCGGGCGCTGCGTGCGGTCGAGCGCGAGCCGCTGCGTCGATGCGAGCGCGCCTCCAGCCGCTCGCAGGCGCGGCCTTCCGCGTCCAGCAGCGCGCACCACAGGGCGAGCCCGGCGACGGCCCCGATCGACGCGATCACGCGGCCCGCGGTGTCCAGGCGGCAGGCGGCCGCGATCAGCAGGGCGGTCAGGATCCCGACCCACACCAGGCAGCGGCGCAGGCGGCGGATCGGGCGGGGTGGGGGCGTCGCGCGCATGGGGGCTCCGGTCGAACGCCGCCATTGTTCGAAGCCGCCATGACAACCGGGTGAGCCGACGCTGAAAGCTGGATGACAGCGCGTCGCGGCCGCTGCATCCCCGAGGCGGTAAAGTGCGTTCCCTGTCATGCCGGCGGCGCGCGTCGCCGGCGCGAAGGAGCCCGATGTCCGTCCTGTCCGACCCGTTCGGTCGCACGTTTCCCTACCTGCGGCTCTCGCTCACCGAAGCCTGCAACTTCCGGTGCGGCTACTGCCTGCCGGACGGTTACGCCGCGGATGGCCGGCCGGTATTCCTGGCCCGCGACGAAGTGCGCCGGCTGCTCGGCGCGTTCGCGACCGTCGGCATGCGCAAGGTGCGCCTGACCGGCGGCGAGCCGACGCTGCGCAAGGATCTCGTGGACATCGTCGCCGACGCCGCCCGGATCGACGGCGTGGCGAAGGTGGCGCTGACCACCAACGGAACGCGGCTGCCGGCGCATGTCGGACCGTGGCGCGACGCCGGGCTCACGTCGCTCAACGTGAGCGCGGACAGCCTCGACCGCGGCGTCTTCGAAGCGGTGACGGGCCATGATCGCCTGCCCGAGATCCTGGACGGCATCGACCGCGCGCTCGCGCTCGGCTTCGACGCGGTGAAGCTCAACGCGGTGCTGCTGCGCGGCATCAACGACGAGTCATTGCCCGCGTGGCTCGACTACCTGCGCGAGCGCCGCGTCTCGGTGCGCTTCATCGAGCTCATGCGCACCAACGACAACGTGGCGTACTTCGAACGCCACCACGTACGCGCCGACGCCATGGAGCGCACGCTCGCCGAAAGCGGCTGGGTGCGGATGATGCGTGCGTCCGACGCCGGCCCGGCGATCGAGTACGTGCATCCGGATTACGCCGGCCGGATCGGCATCATCGCGCCGTATTCCCGCGATTTCTGCGCCGGCTGCAACCGCCTGCGCGTGACCGCGCGCGGCGACCTGCGCCTGTGCCTGTTCGGCGACCACGGCGTGCCGCTGCGCGCGCTGCTGCAGAGCGACGACGACCGCGACGCGCTGGTCGGCCTGATCGCATCGCAGCTGCGGCTCAAGGCCGCGGGCCACGGCCTGCACGCCGGCGACAGCGGTATCACGCCGCACCTCGCATCGATCGGAGGCTGAGTGACCGAGGCATTCCACATGGCCGACATCCGCGGCAAGCGGCCCACGCGCCGCCGTGCCGTCGCGGTGGGCGAGCTGCAGGCGGGCGAGGCGGCGTTCGCCGCGATCGTCGAGCGGCGCCTGCCGAAGGGCGATGCGATGGTGATGGCCGAGATCGCAGGGCTGCAGGGCGCGAAGCAGGCGTCGAACCTGATGCCGCTCTGCCATCCGCTGCTGCTCGAGCTGGTCCGCGTGCGCTGCATTCCGGTTCCCGAGCGCCATGCCATCCGTGTGTACTGCGAAGTCGCGACGGAAGCGCGTACGGGCGTCGAGATGGAAGCGTTGGCCGGTGCGAGCGCGGCGCTGCTCACGCTGTACGACCTCACCAAGCCGGTCGAGCCCGCGCTGTCGATCGACGCAGTACGACTTCTGTTCAAGGAAGGCGGCAAGAAAGGCCTCTGGCGCCACCCGCTCGGCATGAGCGACGAGGAAGTGGCGCGTTACCGGCCGCGCGCGATCGCCCGCCTGGACGGCGTGGCCTGCGCGGTGGTGACGCTGAGCGATCGCGTGAGCGTGGGCGCGGCCGACGACGCGGCCGGTCCCGAGCTGCAGCGCGGCCTCGAGTCGCTCGGTGCGGCGGTGCGTGTCGACGTGCTCCCTGACGGCATCGAGCCGCTGCGCAGCCACTTGCTCGCACGGGCGGGCGAGGGCGTGCGGCTGTGCCTGTGCACCGGCGGGACCGGCCTCGGTCCGCGCGACTGCACGCCGGAGGCGCTCCTGCAGGCCGGCGGCGTCGAGGTGGAAGGCATTGCGGAGATGTTCCGCAGCGAAAGCCGCCACTACACGCCGCTGGCGTGGCTGAGCCGCGCGCGCGCCGTGCGCGTCGATCGCATGCTCGTGGTGGCGTTGCCCGGCAGCCCCCGCGCCGCGCGCCAGGGATTCGAGATCCTGGCGCCGTTGCTCGCGCATGCGGTGTCGATGATGGATGGAGACGGGCACGCGTGATCGGCTACGACGACGCGCTGCAGCGCCTGCTGTCGCAGGCGGCACCAACCGCCGTCGAGCGCGTCGCGGCCGCGGAGGCCGAAGGCCGGGTTCTCGCGGCGCGTTTGTGCAGCCCCGAAGCGCTGCCGCCCTTCGACAACTCGGCGATGGACGGCTTCGCGCTCGCCTGCGGCGAACGCCCGATCGTCGCCGGCACGGAATTCGACGTCGCGGGCGCCAGCGCGGCTGGCGACGGCATCGCGGAGGCGCACGCGCCGGCCGCGTGGGAAATCATGACCGGCGCACCGATGCCGCGCGGCTTCGACAGCGTGGTCCCGGTCGAACAGGTGCACGTACTCGAGCGCGCTGCCGGGCGCCCGTCCCGCATTCGGTTGGAAGCGGACGTCGCAGCGCGGCAGCACGTGCGCGAGGCCGGTAGCGACATCGCACCTGGGGCCGTGATCGCGGAGGCCGGTACGGTCTGCGATGCCGCGCTCGTCATGGTCTGCGCGGCCGTCGGCATCGGCGAGGTCGAGGTGCGGCGCAGGCCGCGCGCCGCGCTGGTGAACACCGGTCGCGAACTGGTCGACGATCCGCGGCGTGCGCTCGCCGGCGGCGAGATCCGCAATTCCAACGGACCGTTCCTCGCCGCGCGGCTGCGCTCGGCGGGCGCGGAGGTGATGGGCGTGCGCACGGTCGAGGACGATGCGGACGCGTTCCTCGCCGCGATCGATTCGATGCCCGGCGCGGACGTCGTCATCAGCACGGGTGCGGTGTCGATGGGGCGCTTCGATTTCGTGCCCGACGCGCTCGCGCGGCGCGGGGCGACGACGCTGTTCCACAAGGTCGCGATCCGGCCGGGCAAGCCGCTGCTCGCGGCGCGGCTGCCGTCAGGCGCGCTGTTTTTCGGCTTGCCGGGCAACCCCGCGTCGACGGCGGTGGGCCTGCGCTTCTTCGTCGAGCCGGTGCTGCGCGCGATGCTCGGCATGCCGCCGGAGCGCGTCATTCGCCTGCCGCTGCGCGCTGCTTACGCCAAGCGCGTGCCGCTGCGGATGCACCTGAAGGCGCGGCTGGCATTCGATGCGGACGGACTCGGCGTCGAGGTGCTCGCCGGGCAGGAGTCGTTCCGGATCCGGCCGTTGCTCGCCGCGAATGCGTGGGCGATCGTGCCGCCCGACGTCGAGCGCCTCGAGGCGGGTGAACTCGTCGAGGTGGTCGGGCGCGGCCATCTGGAACCGTTGACGGTGGACGCGTGAGAGAGATCGAGATCCAACTGTTCGGGGCGCTGCGCGAGGCCGAGCCCGGCGCGCGCATCGCGTTCGAGACGGACGCGGCGACGGTCGCGCAACTCCGGACCGAACTGCTGGCGCGCGTGGCGGCGTGGCCCGACGCCGCACGCGCGCTGTTGCCCCGATCCGCGTTCGCCAACTCGACCAGCGTCCTGCGCGACGCCGAGGCGCTGCCCGATGACGGGCGTCTCGCGCTGTTGCCGCCGGTGAGCGGGGGCTGACGTGGTTCGGCTGCACACCGGCATCGTCGACGCCTCGAGCGGCGCGCTCGACATCGCCGCCGCATTCGAATTCGTCGCCGACCCCGCGTTCGGCGGCTACACGGCGTTCGTCGGCCGGATCCGCGACCTCAACCACGGTCGGCGCGTCGAAGCCGTCAGCTACGACCTGTTCGATGCGCTGGCGCTGCAGCGCTTCGGCGAGATCGCCGCGGAGACGATCGAGGATGTCGGCCCCGCGATGCGGCTCTGGATCGAGCACGCGAAGGGCCGGGTGCCGGTCGGCGGCGTCGCCGTCGTCGTCGCCGTCGGCACGCCGCATCGCGACGAGGCGTTCCTCGCGTGTCGGCAGGTCATCGAGGCGGTCAAGCACACAGTGCCCATCTGGAAGCAGGAGCACTACGAGGACGGCAGCAGCGAATGGAGCGAAGGCTGCTCGCTGTGCCACGCGTGAGCGACCGGCCGTTCACCGGCATCGTGCTCGCCGGCGGCCGCTCGTCGCGCATGGGCGTCGACAAGGCGCTTCTCATGCTCGACGGCCGCAGCCTGCTGGACACCGCGATCGCGCGCCTCCGCGAGGCCGGTGCGGAGCAGGTGCTCGTCAGCGGTGAGCGGCCCGCGCACGCCGGCGTGCCGGATCGCACAGCGGGCCTCGGCCCGGTGGGTGGGCTGGCCAGCGTGATGGCGGCCTGTCCGGACGGCGCGGCCGTCGTGGTGCCGGTCGACATGCCGCGGCTGTCTCCGGGCGCCCTGCGCCGGCTCGTCGATGCGCTGGACACCGCGCGTGCCGTGTATTTCGACGGCCATCCGTTGCCTTGCGGGCTCCGCGTCGACGACGCGACCCGGGCGGCGATCGCCGCCTGCGTGGCGGCGGCACCCCACGGGCCGGCCCTGCGTTCGCTGCTGCGCGGGCTCGGCGCCGTCACGTTGCAGGCGACGGACGCGGCGGACTTCGAGAACGTCAACACGCCGGCCGCCTGGGCGGCGTTCTCGTCATGAAAGTGCAGTTCGAGCCGGGTCGCATCCGCCTGCGCGTGAGTGGCGACGAGTTCCGCGCACTGCGTGTCTACGGCACGCTCGTGGCATCGATCGACTGGCCGGGTGGTGGCTGGCGCGTCGAGGTCGCGCGGGGCGACGCGCCTCCGCAGGCCACCGGCACCACGCTCCGGGTGACGTTCGGCGCGGACGAGATCGCGGGGCTCGAGGCCCGGCTGCCCGCGCGCGACGGCCTGAAGCGCCGCCTCGAGCTGCCGGACGGGGCTGTGGACGTGCTCCTGGAAGTCGATCTCCACGACGGCCGCCGTCGCCCGCGTTGACGCGCGCGCCGAAAGCCCCAACCATTACCGTCCGCGCGGCGATCCGGCCGCGCCCGAGACCGAGGTGGCCCGCGGGAACGCCGGCCGAGCGTGCGACATGAGCAGTACCATCGCCCCGCGCTGAATTCCTCCCGCACCGGCCGCCGCCGGTGCCGCGTTCCCGTGCCGCTTCCGGCACCGAAATACCGGACCCCCATGATCGCCATCACGTTGCCCGACGGCTCGCGCCGCGAGTTCGACCATCCCGTTTCCGTGTCCGAGGTTGCGGCCTCGATCGGCCCGGGCCTCGCCAAGTCCACCGTCGCCGGTGAAGTCGACGGCAAGCTCGTCGACGCCTGCGACGTGATCGACCACGACGCGAAGCTCCGCATCATCACGCCGAAGGATCCCGAGGGCGTCGAGATCATCCGCCACTCCTGCGCGCACCTCGTGGGCCACGCGGTGAAGCAGCTCTATCCGAACGCCAAGATGGTGATCGGCCCCGTCATCGAGGACGGCTTCTACTACGACATCTGGAACGAGCGCCCGTTCACGCCCGACGATCTCGTCGCCATCGAAAAGCGCATGGCCGAGCTGATCGACAAGGACTACGACGTCATCAAGCGGGTGACGCCGCGCGAGGAAGTCATCGCGGTGTTCAAGGAGCGCGGCGAGGACTACAAGCTGCGCCTGGTTGACGACATGCCCGACGAGACCGCGATGGGCCTGTACCACCACGAGGAATACGTCGACATGTGCCGCGGACCGCACGTGCCGAACACGCGTTTCCTCAAGGCGTTCAAGCTGACGCGCATCTCCGGCGCCTACTGGCGCGGCGACTCGAAGAACGAGCAGCTGCAGCGCATCTACGGCACCGCCTGGGCCGACGCCAAGCAGCTGAAGGCCTACATCCAGCGCATCGAGGAGGCCGAGAAGCGCGACCACCGCAAGATCGGCAAGCAGCAGGACCTCTTCCACATCCAGGAGGAGGCGCCGGGCCTCGTGTTCTGGCATCCGAAGGGCTGGTCGATCTGGCAGGTCGTCGAGCAGTACATGCGCAAGGTGTACCGCGCGAGCGGCTACCAGGAAGTGCGCTGCCCGCAGATCCTCGACGTTTCGCTGTGGCAGAAGTCCGGCCACTGGCAGAACTACAAGGAGAACATGTTCTTCACCGAGTCCGAGAAGCGGACATATGCGCTGAAGCCCATGAACTGCCCGGGCCACGTGCAGTTGTTCAACCAGGGCCTGCACAGCTACCGCGACCTGCCGATCCGCTACGGCGAGTTCGGCGCCTGCCATCGCAACGAGCCGTCCGGCGCGCTGCACGGCATCCTCCGCGTGCGCGGCTTCACCCAGGACGACGGCCACGTGTTCTGCACGGAAGACCAGGTCGAGGCCGAGGTGCGCGCCTTTCACGCGCAGGCGCTGAAGGTGTATGCGGACTTCGGCTTCGAGGACATCCAGATCAAGATCGCGCTGCGCCCGGACAACCGCCTCGGCGACGACGCGACCTGGGACAAGGCCGAGGATGCGCTGCGCTCGGCGCTGCAGGCCGCCGGCGTCGAATGGCAGGAGCTTCCGGGCGAGGGCGCGTTCTACGGCCCGAAGATCGAATATCACCTGCGCGACGCGATCGGCCGCACGTGGCAGCTCGGCACGATGCAGGTCGACTTCATGATGCCGGGCCGCCTCGGCGCGGAATACGTCGACGAGGCCTCGCAGCGCCGGCATCCGGTGATGCTGCACCGGGCGATCGTCGGGTCGATGGAGCGCTTCATCGGCATCCTGATCGAGCACCATGCGGGCGTCTTCCCGAGCTGGCTGGCGCCGGTGCAGGCGGTGGTCATGAACATCACCGACGCCCAGGCCGACTGGGTCGACACGGTCCGGAAAACCCTTATGGATCAAGGCTTCCGGGTCCATTCCGATTTGCGGAACGAAAAGATCGGCTATAAGATCCGCGAGCACACGCTGCAGCGCGTGCCGTACCTGCTGGTGGTCGGAGACCGCGAGAAGGAGAACGGTATGGTCGCCGTGCGGACCCGCGGTGGGGAGGATCTGGGCTCGATGACCATCGACCAGTTCGCCGCGAGACTGCAGGGCGAGGCCCTCTAGGCCGCGTTGCTGACAAGACCGGCCGTCCGGACGGCCGGTTCCATTACCGGAGATTGCGACATCAGTACCGCCGAAAAGCCGAACAGGAAGAACAGCGAGATCCGCGTCCCGCGCGTCCGAGTCATCGGGAGCGACGGCGAGATGATCGGCGTGCTTACGCGCGACGAAGCCCTCACGATGGCCCAGGACGAAGGCCTCGATCTCGTTGAAATCCAGCCGAATGCGGACCCGCCGGTCTGCAAGATCATGGATTTCGGCAAGTTCCGCTTCGAGCAGCAGAAAAAGGCCAACGAGGCCAAGAAGAAGTCGAAGCAGGTCGAGATCAAGGAAATGAAGTTCCGCCCCGTCACCGACGAGGGCGACTACCAGATCAAGCTGCGCAACATGCGCCGCTTCCTGGAGGAAGGCGACAAGATCAAGGTCAACATCCGCTTCCGTGGCCGAGAAATGAGCCACCAGGAGCTGGGCCGCCAGATGGCGGAGCGCATCGAGAAGGATCTGGGCGAGGACATCGTGATCGAGTCCCGGCCGCGCCTGGAAGGCCGCCAGATGGTGATGATGATCGCGCCGAAGAAGAAGCAGCCGTAACCGGCACGCGGTACCCGTGACGGCCCGCCTCGGCGGGCCGTCCGCGTGAGAGGCGGTCCAGTCGCTTGGGCCGAGCCGCGCGGAGGCGGGCCCCGGTTGGTGGCCAACTGCCTGATTTGCACCGGTTTAACGGGTCGTGCACAATACGCGGCCCGGTTCGCCGGGATGCGCCGAGAGGCGCCAGGACCCGTCACGTCGGCCATGGGCCGCCGTCGACCAACACGCCGGTATGGGCAGGAAGGAAAGCGTGGCGCCCGCCACCGCCCAGCCAGTCAGAAACTCCGAACGGACATCGATATGCCCAAGATCAAGACCAATCGGGCGGCGGCCAAGCGCTTCCGGAAGACCGCTTCCGGCAAGTACAAGTGCGGCCACGCCAACAAGAGCCACATCCTCACCAAGAAGGCGACCAAGCGGAAGCGCAACCTCCGGCAGACGAACCACGTTCGTGCCGAGGACGCGGGCCGTCTGGACCGCATGCTGCCGTATCTCTGAGGAGGGCTGAACCATGGCACGAGTTAAGCGTGGCGTGATGGCGCGTCGCCGTCACAAGAAGGTCCTCGCCCAGGCGAAGGGTTACTACAACGCGCGTCGCAAGGTCTTCCGCGTCGCCAAGCAGGCGGTCACGAAGGCGCTGCAGTACGCGTACATCGGCCGCAAGCAGAAGAAGCGCCATTTCCGCACCCTGTGGATCGCCCGCATCAACGCGGCGGCCCGTCAGAACGGCATGAGCTACAGCCGCTTCATCAACGGTCTGCTGAAGGCCGGTATCACGCTCGATCGCAAGGTGCTGGCGGACATCGCCGTGCACGACGCGGCGGGCTTTACCGCGCTGACCGAGAAGGCGAAGAGCGCGCTCGCGGCGTAAGAAGCATCAGCGAAGCCCGCGCTCCATGCGCGGGCTTTCGCGAAAGCCTCACGCATGGGGGAAGGGCGCAAGTCCTTCCCCCATGTTCGGTTGGGGTAGCGGAACCATGGCGCGCCAGTTGTTGCGTCGCCCTCTGCGTCGCCGCCGGGCCCCGGCCCGCGCGACGGCTACCAGGATCGCGGCCTCACGCCGCGCAGCGAAGAGAATCGTTCATGAGCGGCACGCGCGATGAGTGACATCCAGACCCTGACCCGGCAGGCGCTTGCCGATATCTCGGCCGCCGCGACGCCGGACGCGGTGGAGGCACTGCGCGTCGCGCTGCTCGGAAAGTCCGGCAGCATCACCGGGCAGCTCAAGCAGCTCGGCGCATTGCCGCCCGAGCAACGCAAGGCTGCCGGCGAAGCGATCAACGCCGCACGCGACACCGTCACCGCGGCGCTCGCCTCCAGGCGCCAGGACCTCGACGCCGTCGCGCTCGAAGCGCGGCTCGCTTCCGAATCCATCGACGTCACGCTGCCGGGTATCGACGTCGCACGCGGCGGCCTGCATCCGGTCGGCCGCACGCTCGAGCGCATCGCCGAGATCTTCGGTCGCCTCGGCTACCAGCTCGCCGACGGCCCCGAGATCGAGGACGACTGGCACAACTTCGAGGCGCTGAACTTCCCGCCGCAGCATCCGGCGCGCGCCATGCACGACACGTTCTACTTCGGCGACGGGCGCCTGCTGCGCACGCACACCTCGGGTGTGCAGGTGCGCTTCATGCAGGCGCACCAGCCGCCGCTGCGCATGATCGCGGCCGGCAAGGTGTACCGCAGCGACAGCGACCAGACGCATACGCCGATGTTCCACCAGGTCGAAGGCCTGCTGGTCGACGACCGCGCGAGCTTCGCCGACCTCAAGGGCACGCTGGTCGAATTCGTCCGCGCGTTCTTCGAGCAGGACCTCGAGATGCGTTTCCGCCCGAGCTACTTCCCGTTCACCGAACCGTCCGCGGAAGTCGACATCGCGTGGACGCAGGCCGACGGCAGCACGCGTTGGCTCGAGGTCCTGGGCTGCGGCATGGTGCACCCGAACGTGCTGCGCAACGTCGGCATCGACCCGGAGAAGTACACGGGCTTCGCCTTCGGGCTCGGCGTCGAGCGCTTCGCGATGCTGCGCTACGGCGTCGACGACCTGCGCAGCTTCTTCGAGAACGACGCGCGCTTCCTGCGGCAGTTCGCGTAACCCATTCGTCGAATCCTGATGCGCCGGCCCGCGCCGGCGTGACGAGCGAGATCCCATGAAGTTCTCCGAAAACTGGCTGCGCGAACACGTTCCCACCCGCGCCACGCGCGACGAGCTCGCCGCGACGCTCACCGCCATCGGGCTCGAGGTCGAGGACGTGGCGCCGCTGGGCGAGTCGCTCGACGGCGTCGTCGTCGGCCGAATCGTCTCCGCCGAGCGTCATCCGGAGGCCGATCGCCTGCAGGTCTGCAGCGTCGACATCGGCGCGGCGGAGCCGTTGCAGATCGTCTGCGGCGCGCCCAATGCGCGCGTCGGGCTCTGCGCGCCGGTGGCGACCGTCGGCAGCACGCTGCCGGGCGGCATCGTGATCAAGGCCGCGAAGCTGCGGGGCGTGGAGTCCAGCGGCATGCTGTGCTCGGCGAAGGAACTCGGCATCGACGCCGATGCGTCCGGCCTGCTCGAACTGCCGGGCGATGCCCCGGTCGGCGCGCGCATCACCGAATTCCTCGCGCTGCCCGACGCGAGCATCGAGATCAAGCTGACCCCGAACCGCGCTGACTGCTTCAGCGTGCGCGGCATCGCCTACGACGTCGCCGCCGCCACTGGTGCGCAGGTCGCGCCGTTCGACGTCGAGGCGGTCGAAGCGACGACGGCCGCGACGCTCGACATCGCGCTGCAGGCGGGTGCCGCCGCTCCGCGCTACTGCGGTCGCGTGGTCGAAGGGGTGGACGCGTCGCGCCCCACGCCGGTGTGGATGGCCGAGCGCCTGCGTCGCAGCGGCATCCGCCCGGTGTCGTTCCTGGTCGACGTCACGCAGTACGTGATGATCGAACTCGGGCAGCCGATGCACGCATTCGATCGCGCCACGCTGACGGGTCCCGTCGGCGTGCGGCCGGCGCGCGAGGGCGAGACGCTCAAGCTTCTCGACGGCCGCGACGTCGCACTGGACCCGCAGTTCCTCGTCGTCACCGATGCCGATCGCGCGGTGGCGCTCGCCGGCATCATGGGCGGGCACGACACGCGGGTAACCGACGCCACGCGCGACGTGTTCCTGGAATCCGCCCATTTCGCGCCCGATGCGATCATCGGCCGCGGCCGCAAGCTCGGCCTGCACACGGATGCCTCGCACCGCTTCGAGCGCGGGGTCGACCCGGCGCTGCCGCGCGACGCGATCGAATACGCCACGCGACTGATCGTGGACATCGCAGGCGGCCGGCCCGGGCCGGTCGTGGAGGCCACGCTCGACGAGCACCTGCCGCGCCCCGCGGCGATCACGCTGCGCCGCGAGCGCCTGCTGCGCGTGCTCGGCACGCGCGTGCCGGACGCCGAGGTCGAACGCATCCTGCGCTCGCTCGGTCTGGCGCTCGAAACGGGCAAGGACGAGTGGACGGTGACACCGCCCAGCCGCCGCTTCGACCTCGCGATCGAGGAAGACCTCATCGAGGAAGTCGCGCGGATCCACGGCTACGACGCGGTGCCGGCGACGCTGCCGGCGGGCGTGGTGCCGCTGGCGCCGGCGTCCGAGACGTGCGTGGCCACCGCCCAGCTGCGGCGTGCGCTCGCCGGGCGCGACTACCTGGAGGCGATCAACTACGCATTCGTGGATGCCGCCTGGCTGCAGGCGTGGTCGCTGGCCGACGGCGCGGTCGCGCTCGCGAACCCGCTGAGCGCCGAGCTCGCGGTGATGCGCACCTCGCTGCTGCCCGGGCTGGTCGCCGCGCTGGAGCGCAACGTCGTGCGCCAGCAGTCGCGCGTGCGTCTGTTCGAGTCGGGCAACGTCTTCCATGCCGCCGGGGCGGGCGAGGCCCCGCGCCATACGCAGCGCCTCGCGGCCGTCGCCTGTGGCACGGCCGATCCGGAGCAATGGAGCAGCGCTGCGCGGGCCGTCGGTTTCCACGACATCAAGGGCGACGTCGAAAGCCTGGCCGCGCTGTCCGGCGCGTCGCTGGCCTTCCTGCCGTCGTCGCGGCCGTGGGGCCACCCGGGCCGGTCGGCCGACATCCATCTGGCGGGCCGCCCGGTCGGCTGGATCGGGCAACTGCATCCGCGCCTGCAGCAGTCGCTCGGCCTGGACACGGATGTTCTCGCGTTCGAAGTCGACCTCGACGCGGTGCAGCAGCGGCCGGTACCCCGAGCACAGGGCTTGTCGCGGTATCCGTCGGTGCGCCGCGACCTCGCGTTCGTGGTTCCCGATGCGGTGGCCTGGTCGGCGATCGAGACTGCCGTCCGCAACGCCGCGGGGCCGTCCCTGCGCGAGCTCGTGCTGTTCGACGTCTACCGCGGCAAGGGCGTCGAAACCGGATTCAAGAGTGTGGCCATGGGCTTGATCCTGCAGGAAAAAAATCGCACTCTGACCGACCGCGACGTGGACGCTGTCGTCGGCGAAGTCGTCGCTTCGCTGCAGCGTGAACACGGCGCGACGATCCGCAGCTGAGCCCGAGGAATCTGCACCGATGACGCTGACGAAGGCCGAGATGGCCGAGCGACTCTTCGACGAGGTCGGCCTCAACAAGCGCGAGGCCAAGGAGTTCGTCGATTCGTTCTTCGACGTGCTGCGGCAGGCGCTCGAGGGCGGCCGTCAGGTCAAGCTGTCGGGTTTCGGCAACTTCGACCTGCGCCGCAAGAACCAGCGTCCGGGCCGCAATCCGAAGACCGGCGAGGAGATTCCGATCTCGGCGCGCACCGTCGTGACGTTCCGTCCGGGACAGAAACTGAAGGAACGCGTCGAGGCGTATTCGGGAGCCGTCGACCATGCTTGATCCGGGCAGCAACAAGGAACTTCCGCCGATCCCGGCCAAGCGCTACTTCACGATCGGCGAGGTGAGCGAGCTGTGCGACGTCAAGCCGCACGTGTTGCGCTACTGGGAAACGGAATTTCCGATGCTCAACCCGGTGAAGCGCCGCGGCAATCGCCGCTACTACCAGCGCCACGAGGTGCTGATGGTGCGCCAGATCCGCGGCCTGCTGTACGAGCAGGGCTACACGATTGGCGGCGCGCGGCTGCGGCTGGAAGGCGACGGCCAGAAGCAGGAGTCGGCGCTGAGCTCGCAGATCATCCGACAGGTGCGGATGGAGCTCGAGGAAGTGCTGCAGCTGCTGCGGCGCTGACCGGACTCGCGGCGCCCGTCGCGCCGGCGTGCAGCAGCGTAGCGGGGCGGGTCGCGTTATACTGCGCGCCCGCTCCGGCGGGACCTTTCGGGGTATAGCGCAGCCTGGTAGCGCACTTGTCTGGGGGACAAGTGGTCGTCGGTTCGAATCCGGCTACCCCGACCAATTCGATGCATCTCGACGCCCGGCCCCGTGCCGGGCGTCGTCGTTCTGGGCTGCCCGTTCTCGCCGGCCGCTGGCCGGTGCGGCCAAGCGACGAACGTCACGGAACTTCCGGCACGCCCGCCCGGTCACAGCGGCCGTTCGCCGCCGCCGGCGGCTCTGGAAGGGAGTTCCCATGCGTCCTGCAAGTCCCCTGTTGCTCGCATTCGTGTTCGCGATGGCAGCCGCCCATGCGCAGCAGCCCGCGCCGACGCCGACGCCGACCCCAACCGTGCCATCCGGCGAGCGCGTCCTCGATACGGCCGTGGTGCGGATGCCGGGCCCCGGCCTGTGGAAGGTGCGCAAGGGTGACCACACCCTGTGGGTGCTGGGTACCGTGTCGCCGCTGCCGGCCGGCATGGTGTGGAATTCGGCCCGCGCGCGCGCCGTGCTCGCGCAGGCTGACGCGGTGATCGGCGCTCCGTCCGTGGCGGTCGATGCGGACATCGGCTTCTTCGGCAAGCTGGCGCTGCTGCCGTCGCTCGTGGGCGTGCGCGCCAACCCGGACGGCCGGCAACTGAACGACGTGTTGCCGGCGCCCGTGCATGCGCGCTGGCTCGGTCTCAAGCAGCGCTACATCGGGCGCGACGCGTCGGTCGAGAAGTGGCGACCGATCTTCGCCGCGTCGAAGCTGTACAACGAAGCGGTCCGCAGCGTCGGACTCTCCAGCCGCGACGTCGTGCGCACGGCGCTCGCCGACACGATGAAGGCGCGTGGCCTGAAGCCGGTGGCCGTCAGCGCCCGCGTCAAGGTCGCCAATCCGAAGGGCGTGCTCAAGGAATTCAAGACCGCGCAGTTCGCCGACCGCGAATGCTTCGAGAAGACGCTCGATCGCGTCGAGCACGACCTGCCGGCGCTATCGGCGCGCGCCGACGCCTGGGCGCGCGGTGACGTGCAGGCGCTGGGCGCGCTGCCGAATCCCGACCTCGGCGACGTCTGCGAGCGCGCGATGCTCGGCGGCGCGTTCGCCGCCAAGTACGGCATGGACTCGCTGGAGTCGCAGGCGCGCGCCAAGTGGATCGCGGAGGCGGAATCGAGCCTTGCCCGGCATCGCACGACGTTCGCGATCCTGCCGATGAACGACGTGCTGTCGCGCAGCGGGCTGGTGGCCGCGCTGGCGTCGAAGGGTTACGTGGTCGAGGCCCCCGGCGAGGCCGCAGCGAACGGGGACCACATCGCGCCGTAGCCGCACGCGCGCGACTGCTCCGATCTCGCGGCGTCGCGCGCCGCGAGGCGTGTCGTCAGACCGCGGCGGCGCGCGGCGGAGAGCGCAGCTGCGGCCACCGCGCGAGCACCGACGCGCGGATGCCCGCGACGTCCAGGCCCGCCTCGGCCAGCAGCTGTTCGCGACTGGCATGGTGCTGGAATTCGTCGGGCAGGCCGAGGTGAAGTACGGGCAGCACGATGCCCTCGGCGGCGAGGAGCTCGGCGACGCCGGCACCGGCACCGCCGGCGACGACGTTGTCCTCAAGGGTGACGAAACCCTCGTGCGTGCGCGCCAGCTCGAGGATGAGCTCGCGGTCGAGCGGCTTCACGAAGCGCATGTTGGCGACGGTGAGTCCGAGCTCGTCGCCGACGACCTGCGCGGCCGGCACGATCGCACCGAACGCGAGCAGGGCGATGCGCGCGCCGCGGCGACGGATCTCACCGCGGCCGATCCGCAGCGTGTCGAGCGTGGGCTCGACGGCGACGCCGGGACCGGTGCCGCGCGGATACCGCACGGCGGCCGGGCCGTCGAAGTAATGGCCCGTCGAGAGCATCCTGCGACACTCGTCCTCGTCGGCCGGCGCCATCACCACCATGTTGGGCACGCAGCGCAGGA
>NZ_SMRQ01000066.1 GCF_004359965.1 Cognatilysobacter segetis
CGCCCGGCGGCGCGGCCCACCGCGCGCGCCGCCCGACGCTCGGCAGCCCCGGCGACGGGCCTGCGCGAACCCGCAGCCGTGCTCGCCGCGTCCACGTTCGCGCCGCCGGACGCCACGAATCCGTTCCACGTTCCGGCCGCCGACCCGCTGGCGACGCGGCCCTGGCCGCGCGCCGCACTGTCCACCGATGCCGGGCTGACCGCCAGCTACGGCAGCGCCGGCGCCGGTCGAAGCGATTCGCCGTCGTTCTATCCGTTCGAGCCGCGCACGCCGGCCGAGGCGGAGGTCCGCGCCGAGGCGCCCTGATCCGTTCTCCGGGGCCGGCATCCGCCGGCCCGTCCCACGTCCTGAAGCCGACTCGATGAACCGACCGCTCCCCACGCTCGCCCTCGTCGCCTCAATCGCGCTCGCGCTGCCCGCGGCCTGTACGGCCCAGCAGCCGCAGGGCGCGGCCGCGCTGCCCGTCCCGTCCACCGCGCCGCCCGTCGTGCAGATGGTCTCGGGCCTTCCGGACTTCACCAACCTCGTGCAGAAGGTCGGGCCCGCGGTGGTCAACGTCAGCGCGGAGATCCGCGGCGGCAGCCGCCAGATGGCGTCCGAGGACGACATTCCCGATTTCTTCAAGCGCTTCTTCGGCGAGGACATGCCGCTGCCCGGCGGCCCGCGCGGCCCGCAGGGGCCCGACAACGGTCTGAAGGGTGTGTCGCTGGGCACCGGCTTCATGGTGTCGGACGACGGCTACATTCTGACCAATCACCACGTCGTCGACGGCGCGAGCGCGATCACCGTGCGCCTGTCCGACCGCCGCGAGTTCAAGGCCAAGCTGGTCGGCAGCGACGAGCAGTCCGACGTCGCGCTGCTGAAGATCGAGGGCAAGGGCCTGCCCGCGCTGCGTACCGCCGCCGACGCGGTGAAGCCCGGCCAGTGGGTGGTGGCGATCGGCTCGCCGTTCGGCCTCGACCATTCGGTCACCGCCGGCATCGTCAGCGCGGTGGGTCGCGCCAACCCGTACGCCAACCAGCAGTACGTGCCCTTCATCCAGACCGACGTCGCGATCAACCGCGGCAACTCGGGCGGCCCGCTGCTGAATACGCGCGGCGAAGTGGTCGGCATCAACTCCCAGATCTTCTCGAGTTCGGGCGGCTACCAGGGCGTGAGCTTCGCGATCCCCATCGACCTCGCCGTGTCCGTGGTGCAGCAGCTCAAGACGACCGGCCGCGTCTCGCGTGGCCAGCTCGGCGTGCAGGTCCAGCCGGTTTCGGCCGAGGCCGCCGCGACGTTCGGGCTGCCGAGCACGTCCGGCGCGCTGGTCGCCGACGTCATGCCGGGCAGCGCCGCCGCCCGTGCCGGCCTGCAGCGCGGCGACGTGATTCGCGCCGTCAACGGCCGCCCGGTCAACGATTCCGCCGACCTCCCGCCGCTGATCGGCGCGCTGCCGCCGAAATCCCGCGCGCAGGTCACGCTGGTGCGGGACGGCCGGACCGTGCAGCTGCCGGTCGTGCTCGACGCGCTCGGGCCGTCGGGTGATGGCGAGGCGGCCGGCAACGACGACGCGCCGGCCGCGCCCGCGGCCGAGGCGACGCGCAGCACGCTCGGCATCGGCGTGCAGGACTTGGGCGCGGCCGAGCGCCAGAAGCTGGGCCTGCGCGCGGGTGAAGGCGTCCGCATCACCCGCATCGACGGCGTGCCCGCGCGCGACGCCGGCCTCCAGCCCGGCGACGTGATCCTGCAGGTCGGTCGCACGGCGGTCGGCAGCGCCGCGGCGCTTGCGCGGGCCGTCAGCGCGTTGCCTCGCGGGCAGGCGGTGATGCTGCTGGTTCGGCGCGGCAGCGCCACGCAGTTCGTCGCGGTCGACCCGGCCGCAGGCTGACGACCCACGGCGACCGCCCCGCGCGGTCGCCGGCGGGGGCGGCGCGGCGGCTATGCGATAATCCCGGGTTATTTCGCCTCGGCCGTGCCCGCTTCATGCAGCAGATCCGCAACTTCTCCATCATCGCCCACGTCGACCACGGCAAGTCGACGCTGGCCGACCGCATCATCCAGATCTGCGGCGGCCTCGAAGCGCGCGAGATGGAAGCGCAGGTGCTCGACTCGAATCCGATCGAGCGCGAGCGCGGCATCACCATCAAGGCGCAGTCGGTGTCGCTGCCGTACACGGCGAAGGACGGGCAGACCTACTTCCTGAACTTCATCGACACGCCGGGCCACGTCGACTTCAGCTACGAGGTCTCGCGTTCGCTCGCCGCCTGCGAAGGCGCGCTGCTCGTCGTCGACGCCGCGCAGGGCGTGGAGGCGCAGTCGGTCGCCAACTGCTACACGGCGGTGGAGCAGGGCCTCGAGGTCGTGCCGGTGCTCAACAAGATCGACCTGCCGACGGCCGACATCGATCGAGCGAAGGCCGAGATCGAGGCGGTCATCGGCATCGATGCCGATGACGCCGTGGCGATCAGCGCCAAGACAGGCTTGAACGTCATCGACGTGCTGGAGGCGATCGTCCACCGCATCCCGCCGCCGAAGCCGCGCGATACCGATCGCCTGCAGGCGCTGATCATCGACTCCTGGTTCGACAACTACCTCGGCGTGGTGTCGCTGGTGCGCGTGATGCAGGGCGAGATCAAGCCGGGCGACAAGCTGCTGGTGATGTCGACCGGCCGCTCGCACCAGGTCGAGGGCGTCGGCGTGTTCACGCCCAAGCGCAAGCCGCTGCCCGCACTGCGCGCGGGCGAGGTGGGCTGGGTCACCGCGTCGATCAAGGACGTGCACGGCGCGCCGGTCGGCGACACGCTCACGCATACCGCGAGCCCCGCGCCGGCGCCGCTGCCGGGCTTCCAGGAAATGCAGCCACGCGTGTTCGCCGGCCTGTTCCCGGTCGACGCCGAGGACTATCCGGACCTGCGCGAAGCGCTCGAGAAGCTGCGCCTCAACGATGCCGCGCTGCGGTTCGAGCCCGAGAGCTCCGAAGCGATGGGCTTCGGCTTCCGCTGCGGCTTCCTCGGCATGCTGCACATGGAGATCGTGCAGGAGCGCCTGGAGCGCGAGTACAACCTCAACCTGATCACCACCGCGCCGACGGTGATCTACGAGGTGCTCAAGACCGACGGCTCGATCGTGCCGATGGACAACCCGGCCAAGCTGCCGCCGGTGAACATGGTCGACGAGATCCGCGAACCGATCATCCGCGCGAACATCCTCACGCCGCCGGATTACGTGGGCAACGTGATCACGCTGTGCGAGGAAAAGCGCGGCATGCAGATCGGCATCACCTACATGGGCCAGCAGGTGCAGATCAGCTACGAACTGCCCATGGCCGAGGTGGTGCTCGACTTCTTCGACAAGCTGAAGTCGGTCTCGCGCGGCTATGCCTCGCTCGACTACCACTTCCTGCGCTTCCAGGCGGGCCCCTTCGTGCGCGTGGACACGCTGATCAACGGCGACAAGGTCGACGCGCTCTCGATCATCTGCCATCGCAGCCACGCCGACCGACGCGGCCGCGACCTGACCGAGAAGATGAAGGAGCTGATCCCGCGGCAGCAGTTCGACGTGGCGATCCAGGCGGCGATCGGTGCGCAGGTCATCGCGCGCACGACGGTCAAGGCGCTGCGCAAGAACGTGCTGGCCAAGTGCTACGGCGGCGACATCTCGCGCAAGAAGAAGCTTCTCGAGAAGCAGAAGGAAGGCAAGAAGCGCATGAAGCAGGTCGGGCGCGTGGACATCCCGCAGGAGGCGTTCCTCGCCGTGCTGAAGGTCGACCAGTAACGCAAGTGCCGTCAGGCGGGCGGGGCATCGGGAACCCCGCGCGCCGCCGCCGATCCAATCCCGTCACGAATTCCGCTTTCCAAGGACTGCCATGCGCTGGTTCGAAATCATCCTCGTCGCGCTTACGCTTGTCAGCGCCTTGATCTGGCTCGCCGACAAGCTGTTCCTGGCGCGCCGCCGCGCCGCGCGCGAAGGCCTGCTCGAGGCCGGCGACGAGCCGCTGCTGGTCGACTACGCGAAGTCGTTCTTCCCGGTGCTCGCGGCGGTCCTGGTGCTGCGCAGCTTCGTCGCCGAACCGTTCCGGATTCCGTCCAATTCGATGATGCCGACGCTGCTCACCGGCGACTTCATCCTGGTCAACAAGTTCAGTTACGGCCTGCGCCTGCCCATCACGAACGCGAAGGTGGTGCCGATCGGCGAACCCAACCGCGGCGACGTCGTGGTGTTCAAGCCGCCGCATCATCCGGAACAGGACTGGATCAAGCGCATCATCGGCCTGCCGGGGGACCGCATCGCCTATCGCGATCACCAGCTCTTCCTCAATGGGCAGCCCGTGCAGGTGCAGCCGGTCGGCGTCTACCAGGGTGTCGGCAACGGCGCTGAGATGACGGGCGCCGAGGAAATGACCGAAGCGCTGCCGACCCGTCCGCACCGCGTGCTGGAACGCACCGACCTGATCCGCGCCGACGGCCAGGGCGAATGGGTGGTTCCGCCGGCCCACTATTTCGTGATGGGCGACAATCGCGACAACAGCGAGGACAGCCGATACTGGGGCTTCCTGCCGGAAGCGAACCTGCGCGGCAAGGCGTTCCTGATCTGGCTGAACTGCGAAGGCTGGTTCTGCTCGGGCGCCTTCGACGCCTCGCGCATCGGCAATACGATCCAGTGATACCGTCCGCCTCACGGACCCTCGGGGGAGAAGAGTCATGAGACGCAATCAGCAGGGCATGACCCTGGTCAGCTTCATCCTGGTGCTCGCCGTCGTCGGCGTGTTCGTCTACATGGGCATGAAGCTGATTCCCATGTACTCGGAATACTATTCGGTGAAGAAGGCGCTGGAGGGGATGGCCAGCGAACCGGACATGGCGAACAACGATCCGGAACGGATCAAGGATTACTTCTTCCGCCGGATGGACGTCGACTATGGCGAGAACGTGAAGCCGGAGAACGTGAAGCTCCGTCGCAAGGAGGCGGGCTGGGTGATGACGGTGGATTACGAGGTGCGGCGTCCGCTGATCGCCAACCTGGACGTCGTCGGCCACTTCAACGCCGAGAAGGAATTCAAGCGCACGGGCGAATGATGCCCGTGGACAGCGCGCCCGGCCATCGGTTCACCCGGCCTGAATTGCTTCAGCAGGCGCTGCGCCACCGCAGTGCCGGGACGCCGCACAACGAGCGTCTGGAATTCCTCGGCGACGCGCTCGTCAACCTGTTCGTTGCCGAAGCGCTCTACACGCGATGGCCGAAGGTCGACGAGGGCGCGCTGACACGCGCTCGCGCCGAGCTGGTCCGCGAATCGTCGCTGGCGCAGATCGCCCGTGACCACGATCTCGGCGCCAAGCTGACGCTCGGCCCCGGCGAGATGAAATCCGGCGGGCACCGCCGCGATTCGATCCTGGCCGACGCCGTGGAGGCGCTGGTCGCGGCGATCTACCTCGACTCGGATTTCGAGACCTGCCGGGCGGCCGTATTGCCCTGGTTCGAGCCTGCGATGGCCGCGCTGCCGCCGCCGAACAAGGTCGGCAAGGACGCGAAGACGCGGCTGCAGGAATGGCTGCAGGGCAAGCAGAAGCCGTTGCCCGTCTATGCGTTGCTGGCCGAGGAGGGCGAGGAGCACGCCCGCACGTTCCGCGTGAGCTGCACGCTCGCGCAGCCCGAACTGGTCACCGAGGGCGAGGGCAGTTCGCGACGTGCGGCCGAGCAGGCGGCGGCGGAGGCTGCGCTTGCGCTGATCGAGGCGCGCAAACCCCGCTGACGGCCGGCGGCGCCCCCGCGCCGTACAATGCGTCGAATGGACGCATCCCCCTACCGTGCCGGCCACGTCGCCGTCATCGGCCGCCCCAACGTGGGCAAGTCGACACTGGTCAACGCGCTCGTCGGCGCGAAGATCTCGATCACCTCGAACCGTCCGCAGACCACGCGCCACCGGCTGCTGGGCATCGCGACGTTCCCGGAAGGCCAGCTGCTGCTGGTCGATACCCCCGGCATCCACCGCGAGCAGAAGCGCGCGATGAACCGCATGATGAATCGCGCGGCGCGCGGGGCGCTGGAGGGCGTCGACGTCGCCATGCTGGTCGTGCAGGCCGGCCGCTGGGACGACGAGGACGGCCTCGCCTACGACACGCTGAAGGCGGCCGGCATCCCGGTCGTGCTGGTCGTCAACCAGGTGGACCGCCTGAAGGACAAGACCGCCCTGCTGCCGTATCTGGCCAAGGTGAGCGCCGGTCGCGACTTCGCGTCCGTGCACCCGGTGTCGGCGCTGAAGGGCCTGGGGCTGCAGGACCTCGTGCGTGCCGCGCTGTCGCACCTTCCCGAGCAGGACGCGCTGTACGGGGAGGACGAGATCACCGACAAGAGCCAGCGCTTCCTCGCCGGCGAGATGGTGCGCGAGCAGCTCATGCGCCAGCTCGGCGACGAGTTGCCGTACGCGACGACGGTCGAGATCGAGCGCTTCGAAGTCGATGGCGAGCTGCTGCGCATCGGCGCGGTGATCTGGGTCGAGCGCCAGGGGCAGAAGGGCATCGTGATCGGCAAGGGCGGCGAGCGGCTGCGCGAAATCGGCGCGCGTGCGCGGCAGCAGATGGAAAAGCTGTTCGATTCGAAGGTCTTCCTCGAAACCTGGGTGCGCGTGCGCGAAGGCTGGTCGGACGACGAGGCGGCGCTGAAGTCGCTGGGTTACCACGACTGACGAGCACCGCGCGGCTTCGCGCGGCATTGCCGCCGCCGGCGCGATAACCGGCGTCGAACCCGAGGGCCGGCCGTGACCATCCGCTACGCACAGGAAAACGCGTTCGTCCTGCATGCGCGGCCGTGGCGCGAGACCAGCCTGCTGCTCGAGCTGCTCACCGCGCAGCACGGACGCATCGGACTGCTGGCGCGCGGCGTCACCGGCCCGCGGCGGCAGCTGTTGCGCGCCGCGTTGCAACCGTTGCAGTGGATCCGCTTCGACGCCGTGCAGCGCGGCGAACTCGCGCAGCTGTCCAACGCGGAAGCGGTGGACGCCGCACCGCGCCTGGTCGGCGATGCCGCGCTCGCCGCGTTCTACATCAACGAGCTGACGCTCCGGCTCGCGCCGCGCCACGATCCGCAGCCCGACCTGTTCGCCGCCTACGCACGCGCCCGCGAGCGCATGCGCGCCGGGGAATCGCTCGCGTGGACGCTGCGCCGCTACGAGCGCGACCTGCTCGAATCGCTCGGGTTGGGTTTCGACTGGGCCGTGGACGGCGACGGCGCGCCGATCGATCCCGCGGCGCGCTACCGGCTCGATCCCGAACACGGCCCGCGGCGCCTGCTGATCGACCGCGGCGCCGCGGACCGCAGCGATGCGCCGACCGGGCGCGCGCTGCTGTCGCTGGCTGCGGACGAACTGCCCGCCGCGGGCGACCTCGCCACGCTGCGACGTGCGATGCGACGCGTGCTCGAGCACCATCTCGGCCCGCGCGGCCTGACGTCCTGGCAGATGCTCGGCGAACTGTCGCGCGTGGGCGCAGCGGGTCAGTCGCCCGGGAACTGAGCCAGCGTCGCCTCCAGCACCGCGGCGAACGACGGCCATTCCGCGCGCGCGTCGCCGGCGGCGAGCGTCGCGGCGGCATCGCCCAGCCGGGCTGCGCCCACGAAACCGCAGCTCGCGCGCAGGCGGTGCAGGTGCGAGCGCAGCGCCTCATCGTCGTCCGCATCGATGACCGCGCGCAGCGTGTCGCGCAGGCCGAGCAGCTCCGGGCGGAACAGCCCACGCAGCGCAGTCAGGTGCGCGCGTTCGCCGAGCAGCGCGTCCAGCGCGGCCGCGTCGTCCCAGAGCGGGCGGCCCGCGTCGGCGGCGGCACTGCGCCGCACCTGTGCATCGAGGCCCAGCGCCATGCGTGCGGCGGCGACGATCTCGGACGTGGAAAGCGGCTTGACGAGCACCTCGAGGAAGCCCGCGGCGAGCAGGCGCTCGTGCTGTTCGCCCTCGCGCGCCGCCGTATGCGCGATCGCCGGCGTCGTCAGGCCCTGCGCGCGGAGTTCACGCAGCAACGCATCGCCGCGACCGTCCGGCAGGTGGGCGTCCATCACCCACAGCACATGCGACGCGCCCGCGCCGATGCGCCGGGCCGCCGCGCAATCGTGCGCGACGTCGACCCGCAACGGCACGCGGTCGAGCGCCGCGGCGAGAAACGCGGCGCTGACCGGGTCGTCTTCGACCAGCAGCGCGCGGGGGTGTCGATGGTCCGTCATCGTCGGTCGTCGTCCTGTCGGTATCCTCGTCGGATGCCCATCGTACGCGCGCGCCTCGCGATGCTGCTGGCCGGCGCGCTGCTCGCCGCCGCGCCCGCGCACGCGCGCTCGGCGCATGCGCGCATCCAGCGCGTGGTGTCGCCCGTGGGCACGATGGGGGACGTACGCGTCGACCTCGACTGGCCCGCGCAGGCACGGCAGGGATCGCTCCGGCTGCGCGCCGCGCGCGTGGACTCGCCCGACCTCGGCTATCGCTTCGCGGCGCTCGACTGGCGCTGCGTGCTCACGCGCGACGGCTGGCAGCGGTGGCACTGCGACGGCCCCGCGCGTACCGCGGCCGGCGCGATGCGCCTGACCGTCGACCTCACCGAACGCGGCATGGACGCGACACTGGCTCGGGGCGCGCGCTCGATCCACGTCCAGCGCCGCGGCGAGGCACCGGACCTGACGCGCGTCGACCTGGCCTCGATCCCGCTCGCGTGGATGCGCGCGCTGCTCGCCAAGGCGTGGCCCGAGGCGCAACTGAAATCCGGCGAAGGCGATGCGGCGCTGCGCGTCACCACGCCGCACGACGGGCTGCGTATCGCAGGACCGCTCGACCTGCGCAACGTCGCGTTCGACACGCCCGACGGCCGCATCGCGGCGGAGGGGCTGGCGGCGCGGCTCGATCTGGACATGCTCCTCGGTCCCACCGATCGCGTCGCCCTGCGCGGCCGGATCGGAGGCGGCGAAGCGTTGTTCGGCACCGCCTACCTCGCCCTCGCCGGGCGCATGGCCGACATCACCGTGGAGGCCGAACAGCCGGGCGATTGCTGCTGGCGTCTCCCGCGCTTCGACTGGCGCGACGACGGCGCGCTGCGCGCACAGGGCGCGGCCGAGTTCGGCCCCGACGCGGCGCTTCGCTCGCTGCAGGTCGACCTGCGCTCGGACGACCTCGCCAAGCTGCGCGATCCCTACTTCTCCGGTTGGCTGGGCGCGGCCGGACTCGGCGACCTGGCGCTTCACGGGCCGGTCGCGGCGCGGCTGTCGCTGGACGGCGGCACGCTGCGCACGGCGTCGGCCACGCTCGGCGGCGTCGACGTCGACGATCCGCAGGGCCGGTTCGCGTTCCACGGGCTCGACGGCGACCTGCGCTTCTCCGCCGATGCGCCGGTCGAGAGCGCGGTGCGCTGGCGCGCCGGCCAGGTCTACGGGGTCGACTTCGGCCCGACGACGCTGCCGATGCGCAGCGAGCAGGGCCGGCTCGCCTTCGCGGCTCCGGTCGACGTGCCGATGCTCGGCGGCCGGCTGACCTTCGAGCATCTGTCCATCGAACCCGCCAGCGCCACGGCCGGCGCGCGCGCGGATTTCGGCGTCGACGTGCAGAATCTCGACATCGGCGAGCTGGCGAAGGCGCTGAAGCTGCCCGCGTTCGCGGGGCGCCTGTCGGGCCGCATCCCCAACGCGCACTACGCCGCGCAGCAGCTCACCTTCGACGGCGGGCTGTCGATGGACCTGTTCGGCGGACGGCTCGACGTGTCGGCGTTGTCGATGGAGCGCCCGTTCGGCGTCGCGCCCACGCTCAGCGCCGACATCGCGTTCGACGACCTCGACCTGATGTCGCTGACCGGCGTGCTCGGCTTCGGCAGCATCACCGGCAAGCTCGACGGGCGCATCGGAGGTCTGCGCCTCGTGGACTGGCAACCGGTCGCGTTCGACGCGCACCTGCGCACCGACAAGCACCTCGGCGTGCCGCAGCGCATCTCCCAACGCGCCGTGCAGGACCTGTCGAGCGTCGGCGATGCATCGATCGTCAGCAGCCTGCAGTCGCGCCTGATCGGGTTCTTCGACGACTTCGGTTACTCCGCGATCGGCATCGATTGCCGTCTCGCCGACGAGATCTGCGAGATGGGCGGGCTGGACGCGCGCGGGCCCAGCAGCTTCACCATCGTGCGCGGCGGCGGGATCCCGTGGCTGACGGTGGTCGGCATCAACCGGCACGTGGACTGGCCGACGCTGGTCGAGCGCCTCGTCGCCGTGGGCAAGGGCGAAGCCAAGCCGGAGGTGCGATGACCGGGAGCCCTGTTCACGTTTCGCCGGGCTTCACGCATGCTTGGGCACGATCGCCTCAACCGACTGGAGATTTCCCATGCGTCGCTGGCTGATGCTCCCGCCCCTCGCCGTCGCGCTCACCGCGTGCGTGACGATCAACGTCTACTTCCCCGCCGCCGAGGCGCGCGAGGCGGCCAAGCAGTTCGTGGAAAAGGTGATCAACGAGACGGACGCCAAGCCCGCGGAGCCGGTGAAGCCGGGCGGCGGCAGTGCGTCGCTGGAAGCGCCCTTCAACGAGCGCATGGCGGCCATGCTGGCGCGCGTTGACGTCGCATCGCTGATGGGCATCGGCGCCGCGCAGGCGCAGGGCCAGCCGGACATCAAGATCCAGACGCCGGCGATCCAGGCGATCCAGGCGCGCATGGAGCAGCGTTTCGACGCGCAGCTGCGCGGCGCGTTCGATGCCGGCGCGCTCGGCTTCACGTCCGACGGCATGGTGACGGTGCGCGACGCGTCGAAGCTCGCGCTCAAGGACCGCGTCGCCGTGAACCAGGCGGTGGCGGAGGACAACCGCGACCGCGCCGCGGTGTATCGCGAGATCGCCGTCGCCAACGGCCATCCCGAATGGGAGCCGCGCATCCGCGAGGTGTTCGCGCGGCAGTGGATCGACAGCGCGCGAAAGGGCTGGTGGTACCAGTCCGGCGGCGCCTGGAAGCAGAAGTAACCGATTTCGAAGGGGCGCCCCGGGGCGCCGAACCGATGGCCCGCTTCGGCGGGCCATCGTCTTTCCGGGGGGCGATTCAGGGCCGGATCGGCGTTTTCGGGGACAATGCGCGGCCGTTTTCCCCGCAGCACGTCCGTGGCCCGACTCGACCAGACCCCGTTCCCCGCCGACATCACCGACCTCACGCACGACGGCCGCGGCGTCGCGCGCCTGCCCGATGGCAAGGCGGTATTCATCGCCGGTGCGCTGCCGGGCGAGAAGGTCGTCGCCGTGCGCACGGCGCGCCACAAGAGCTTCGACGAGGCGCGCACGGTCGAGGTCGTGGCCGCCTCGCCCGAGCGCGTGCAGCCGCGATGCGGCCATTTCGGCACCTGCGGCGGCTGCGCCCTGCAGCACTTCGACGAAGCGCGGCAGATCGGCGCCAAGCAGCGGGTGCTGATGGACAACCTCGAGCGCATCGGCCACGTCACGCCGAAGTCGGTGCTCGAGCCGCTGGTCGACGCCGCCTGGGGCTATCGCCGCAAGGGGCGCCTGTCGGTGCGCCGCGTCGAGAAGAAGGGCAAGACGCTGGTGGGTTTCCGCGAGGCCGATCCGCGCTTCGTCGCCGACATCGCGCAGTGCCACACGGTGATCCCGGCGATCGGCGAGCGCTTCGGCGTGATCGCCGCGCTGGTCGACAGCCTCGACGGACGGCGCGAGATTCCGCAGATCGAATTCATCGCCGGCGACGACGCGATTGCGCTGACGTTCCGCCACCTCGCGCCGCTCAGCGATGGCGATCGCGCGAAGCTCGCCGCGTTCGGCCGCGAACAGGGCTTCTCGATCTACCTGCAGCCCGGTGGCATCGACAGCGTGCATCCGCTGGAAGCCGACGAGCCGAAGCTCGCGTTCCGCCTGCCCGCCTGGGACGTCGAGCTCAAGTTCCGGCCGCTCGACTTCATCCAGGTCAACGCCGGCCTCAACCAGCACATGATCCAGCGCACGCTCGACCTGCTGCAGCCGCAGCCGGACGAGCGCGTGCTCGACCTGTTCGCCGGCCTCGGCAATTTCACCCTGCCGATCGCACGCTTCGCGCGCGAGGTCGTGGGCGTCGAAGGCGACGCGGGCCTGGTGCGCCGCGCGCGCGAGAACATCACGCACAACGGTTTCGCCAACGTCGAGTTCCATGCCGCCGACCTCGCGAAGGATCTCTCCGGCGAGCCCTGGATGCGCGAGTCGTTCGACAAGCTGCTGCTCGACCCGCCGCGCTCCGGCGCCGACTTCGTGCTGGCACACCTGTCGCTCAAGCAGTTCAAGCGCATCGTCTACGTCAGCTGCCATCCCGCCTCGCTCGCGCGCGACGCGGGTTTCCTCGTCAACGAGAAGGGCTGGACGCTCAAGGCCGCGGGCGTCATGGACATGTTCCCGCATACCGCGCACGTGGAATCGATCGCGGTGTTCGAGCCGCGATAGCACAGGGAGCCACGGCAGCCCTTGCAATCGTAAGGCCCCGGAGGGCGGCGCGCAGGACGCGCGCCGTTCGCAGCCGAGGCAGGATGCCGAGTCTGCGAATCGCGTCATGCTCGCCGATCGCGGGCGGTAGATCTGATCGGGAAGGGTGCTTTCTTTTGGTTACTTTTCTTTGCACCCGCCAAGAAAAGTAACTCGGGCGCGCCAGCGCACGAAACGCCTTTGACGTCGCGTCAAACAGAAGAGACCAAGACGAATGCCCCTCGAAATCGAACGCAAATTCCTCGTCACCTCCGACGCCTGGCGCGCGCAGGCCGCGAAGTCCGTCGAAATGGCCCAGGCCTACCTCAACGACCTCGCCACGCTCGATGCCGGCGCGATGAATGTCTCCGTCCGCGTCCGCATCCAGGGCGAGCAGGCCTTCCTCAACATGAAGTCCCGCGAGCTCGGCACCACGCGCCAGGAGTTCGACTATTCGATCCCCGTCGAGGACGCCCGCGCGCTGCTCAAGCTCGCGGTCGGCGGCAGGATCGAGAAGATCCGGCATTACGTCGACGTCGACGGCCACACCTTCGAGGTCGACGAATTCCTCGGGGAGAACGCCGGGCTCGTAGTCGCCGAACTCGAGCTGGACGATGCCGACGCCGACTACCCGCGCCCGGACTGGCTCGGCGAGGAAGTCACCGACCAGGCGCGGTACTACAACCTCGCGCTCGCCAGCCGGCCGTTCTCGACCTGGTGAGCCCGACGCTGCGCGTTTACGGCGTCCGGGGCACAATGCCGGCCCGACCTGATTCCTGGAGTGTCCCGACATGCTCGTGATCGGCGTGGCCGGCACCGAACTCACCGCGCAGGAGCGCGACTGGCTGCAGAACGACGCCTGCGGCGGCGTCATCCTGTTCTCCCGCAACGTGGCCTCGAAGCAGCAGGTCGCCGAGCTCGCGCAGGCGATCCGTGAGGCCGCGCCGCGGCCGCAGCTGGTCTGCGTCGACCAGGAGGGCGGGCGCGTCCAGCGCCTGCGCGAGGGCTTCACTGCGTTCCCGCCGCTCGAGAAGTTCGACGCGCTTTACCGGCGCGATCGCGACGCCGCGCTCGCGCTCGCACGCGAGCACGCGTGGGTGATGGCGAGCGAGGTCCGCGCCACCGGCTTCGACCTGAGCTTCGCGCCCGTCGTCGACCTCGGCCGGGGCAACCGCGCGATCGGCGACCGTGCGTTCTCGGCCGATCCGCAGGTGGTGGCCGACTTCACCCGCGCCTACGTCGAAGGCATGCACGCGGCCGACATGGCCGCCACGCTCAAGCACGTCCCCGGCCACGGCTCGGTGCTCGAGGACACCCATTTCGACGATGCCGTCGACCCGCGCAGCCTCGACGAGATCCGCGCGCTCGACCTCGTGCCGTTCGTTGCGGGCATCGAGGCCGGCGCCGACGCCGTGATGATGGCGCACGTCAAATATCCCGCCGTCGATCCGGACCCGGCGGGCTACTCGCGCCGCTGGATCGAGGAGATCCTGCGCGGTGAGATGGGTTTCCGCGGCGTGGTGTTCTCCGACGACATCGGCATGGCCGCCGCGTTCTCGGCGGGCGGCATCAAGGCGCGCATCGATGCGCACCTCGATGCCGGCTGCGACGTCGTGCTGGTCTGCCATCCGGAACTCGTCGCGGAATCTCTCGAAGCCGTGCAGGGCCGCCGGCTCAACACCGCGGCGATGGCCGGGCTCATCGGTCGCGGACCGCTCGCCTGGCAGCAGCTGATCGCCGACGAACGTTACGACACGACGAAGCAGCGCCTGGAAGGGCTCGCCTGACATGGCGCGCGACCTCGCCTGGGCGCTGGCCAACAGCGACCTGATCCACGACCGCGGCACGCTCGATCGTGCGATCGCCGCGATGGCGCCCGCGGTCGTGCAGGACTTCGCCGGCAGCGTGCCGGTGTTCCTCACGGTGATGCACGGCGGCCTGCCGTTCGCCGGGCGGCTCGCCATGGAAATCGGCGCACTCGGCCTCGACCTCGCCTTCGACTACCTGCACGCCACGCGCTACCGCGGCGAGACCAGCGGCGGCACGCTGACGTGGAAGCACCGCCCGGCGACGCCGCTGCGCGGCCGCCGCGTACTGCTGGCCGACGACATCCTCGACGAGGGCCACACGCTCGACGCGATCGTGCGCTGGTGCCGCGAGGAGGGTGCCGAGGACGTGCGGATCGCCGCGCTGGCCGTGAAGCGCCACGACCGCTGCGTCCCGGGCGTGCGTGCGGACTACGCCGGCGTCGACGTGCCCGACCGCTACGTCTTCGGCTACGGCATGGACTTCCAGGAGCAGGGCCGCGCCCTGCCGGAGATCCGTGCACTGACCGACGAGGCGTTGCGCGCGCTCTGATCGGGGCGATGGCGGGGTGCCGTCGCCTCGCCGCGCATCAACGTTTCCCTTCTTCCAGCGCCGTCGACGGCGGCGCCCTACGCGGAGCGTCCCCATGCGTGACATCGCACTCGCCGTCATCGGCGGTACCGGCCTCTACAAGCTTGCGGACCTGCGCGACGTACAGGCGCATGAGCCGGACACGCGCTTCGGGCGCGCGTCCGGCCCCGTGCGCGTGGGCATGCTGGGTGGCCATCGGGTCGCGTTCCTCGCTCGCCATGGCGAGGGGCATTCGGTGCCGCCGCATCGCATCAACTACCGCGCCAACCTCGCCGCGCTGCAGGCGCTGGGCGCCACGCGCGTGCTCGCGCTCAATACCGTCGGCGGCATCACCGAGCGCTTCGGTCCGCGCGTACTGGCCTGCCCGGACCAGCTCATCGACTACACCTGGGGCCGGGTGTCGACCCTGTGCGAGGAGCCCGGTACCGACGTGCTGCACGTCGACTTCGGCGAGCCGTACACCGCGTCGCTGCGCGCGGACGTCGTCGCCGCGGCGGTGAGTGCGGGCGTGCCCCTGGTCGACGGTGGCTGCTATGGCGCGACGCAGGGGCCGCGCCTCGAAACCCGCGCCGAGATCGCGCGCATGCGGCGCGACGGCTGCGACCTGGTCGGAATGACCGGCATGCCCGAAGCCGGGCTCGCGCGTGAGATGGGCCTCGACTACGCCTGCCTCGCGATCGTCGCGAACTGGGCGGCCGGCGCAGGCCCGCAGGTGGACGAAGTGATCACGCTGCAGGACGTGCTGGACAACGTCGAGGCCGCCTCCGCGCACCTCCCGGCGCTGCTCGGCGCGCTGCTCGACCGATGGTCGGAGGGTGCCCAGTAGGGCGATTGTCAACGGCGCAGCGCGTTTGCATACTCGGCCCGCGGCCGCTTGCATACCGGCATCGCGGCGCGCCAACGCTCCCAGCATGAGGTCAACAAGGATATGCAGTACGGCACCGTGAAATGGTTCAACGATGCGAAAGGATTCGGCTTCATCTCGCCCGAAGACGGCACTGCGGACGTGTTCGTGCATTACTCCGCGATCAATTCGAAGGGGTTCCGCAGCCTGAAGGAAGGGCAGCGCGTCTCGTATGAAGTGACCCAGGGACCCAAGGGCATGCAGGCCTCCGGCGTCGTTCCGGCCTGAAGCTCCACGGCGTGACTGTTGTCCGGGGCCCCGCGAAAGCGGGGCCTTTTTCATGCGCGTCAGTCGATGAACTGCAGGCGCGCGAGGTCCGCGTACAGGCCTCCCTGCGCGATGAGCTGTGCATGCGTGCCCTCGGCGACGATGCGGCCCGCATCCAGCACGACGATGCGGTCGGCCTTGAGCACGGTGGCCAGGCGATGCGCGACCACCAGCGTGGTGCGGCCCTCCATCAGCTCGTCGAGCGCGGCCTGCACCGCGGCCTCGCTCTGCGCATCGAGCGCACTGGTGGCCTCGTCGAGCAGCAGCACCGGCGCGTCGCGCAGGACCGCGCGGGCGATCGCGATGCGCTGCTGCTGTCCGCCCGACAGGCGCGCGCCGCGCTCGCCCACGGCGGTGTCGAGCCCCTGCGGCAGCGCATGCACGAAGTCCGAAGCATGCGCCGCGCGGATGGCGCGGTCGATCGCCGCGTCGTCGGCGTCGAGCCGGCCGTAGCGCACGTTTTCGCGCACGCTCGCGCCGAACAGCACCGGGTGTTGCGCGACGAGCGCCACGTTCGCGCGCAGCTCGGCCGGATCGAGCTCCGCGATCGGTTCGCCGTCGAGACGGACCACGCCCGATTGCGGATCGTGGAAGCGCAGCAGCAGCGAGAACACCGTGCTCTTGCCGGCGCCCGACGGCCCGACCAGCGCGACGGTCTCGCCCGGTCGCACGTGCAGGCTGAAGTCACGCAGCACCGGTCGGTCGGGCTCGGCCGGATAGGCGAAGGACACGTGTTCGAACGCCACCTCGCCGCGGACCGGCCGCGGCAATGCGCGCGGCGCCGCCGGCGCGACGACGCGCGGCTGCTCGTTGAGCAGCTCGGCGATGCGGCCCATGCCGCCGGTCGCGCGCTGCAGCTCGTTCCAGACTTCGGCGAGCGCGCCGACCGAACCGCCGCCGACGAGCGCGTACAGCACGAACTGCGCGAGCGTGCCGCCGCTCATGCGGCCGGCCACCACGTCGTGCGCGCCGAGCCAAAGCACCAGCGTGATCGCACCGAACACCAGCGAGATCGCCACCGCGGTGACCACCGCCTGGGCGCCGATGCGCTTGCGCGCGGTGCCCACCGCGGTACGCAGCGCCTCGACGAAGCGTGCGCGCTCGTACGGCTCGCGTGCATGCGCGCGCACGGTGGCGACCGCGCCCAGTGTCTCCGCCGCGACGGCGTTGGCGTCGGCGATGCGGTCCTGGCTGGCGCGCGCGATCTTCCGCAGGCGACGCGCGCCCATCACGATCGGTGCGACCGCGAGAGGAATCCCGATGAGCGCGTAGGCGGCGAGCCGCGGGCTGGTCGCGAACAGCATGACGACGCCGCCCACCACCGTGACCGCGCTGCGCAGCGCGATCGACATGGTCGACGCGACGAGGCTGCGCAGCAGCTCGGTATCGGCGCTCAGCCGCGAGACCAGCTCGCCCGAGCGCGTGCGGTCGTGGAACGCCGCGTCCAGCGCCAGCAGGTGCGAATAGAGGCGATCGCGAAGGTCGGCGACGACGCGTTCGCCCAGCAGCGAGACGAAGTAGAAGCGTGCCGCGGTCGCCACCGCGAGCACGAGCGCGACGCTGAGCAGCAGCACGAACGCGGAGTCGATCGCGGCCGATGTCCCGCGCGCGAAACCGTGGTCGATCACGCGGCGGAACGCGACCGGCAGCGCGAGCGTGGCCGTGGACGACACGGCCAGCGCGAGCAGCCAGCTTGTGAACAACCCGCGGTGGCGGCGGACGAACGGCCAAAGCGCGCGCAGCCCGGCGAGGCGGGCGGCGGGCGGTGCGCCTGCGGGCGATGCGTCGGTCATGCGGCGTCGGTGTCCAGCAGGCGGGAACGGTCACGGGTGGCGTCGCGAAGCTGCGCTTTCAAGGCGGGCACGCGATCGGCCGGAAGCCGGAGCGCGAGTTCCACCCCGTCGCCGTCGAAGCGTTCGTCGACGCGCTCCACGCCCAATGCGGCGAGGACGGCGTGCACGGCGCCGGTGTCGGCGAAGGCGAAGCGCACGCGCGCGGTCGCCATCGCCACGCGCTCGACCTTGTCGGCAAGACGCAGGCACTCGGCCGCGCAGCCGCCGTACGCGCGCACCAGGCCGCCCGCCCCGAGCTTGATACCGCCATACCAGCGCGTGACCACGACGGCCACGCCATCGACGCCCCGGCCGTCGATGGCCGCGAGGATCGGTCGGCCCGCGGTGCCGGCCCGCTCCCCGTCGTCGCTCGAGCGGTAGTCCTGTCCGACGCGGAACGCCCAGCAGTTGTGCGTGGCGGCCGGGTCGCGCACGCGGACCAGCCAGTCGAGCGCCGCCGCGCCGGATTCGACCGGCGCGGCCTGCGCGAGGAACCGGCTGTGCTTGACCTCGAGCAGTGCCGACGCGGGGCCGGCGAGCGTCAACATCGCCCCGTCACGGCGACCACGGATCGTCGTCGCGCAGCAGCGGCCGGAGGTCGCTGGGTACCAGCACGCGAGGGTGCGCGGCGATGAAGCGCTGCAGGCTGGCACGGGCGCCGTCGAGGTCGCCGGCATCGCGCCGTTCGCGGATGCGGTCGAGCCAGGCGGGCGCCGCGAGGCGGGTGTCGGCCGAAACGTCGGGCATCGCCGCCGGGCGGGGCGATCGCGCGACCGCCTTGAGCTGGGGCGACGGCGCCATGCGCAGGGACTCGTCGTCGGCCGCGCGGGGCGCCGGGGCCGCAGCGGGCGCGGCG
>NZ_SMRQ01000067.1 GCF_004359965.1 Cognatilysobacter segetis
GGCCGCGCTCTCGTCCGCGGCCGCCTGCCAGCGCGCACGCGCCTCCGCGCGCGCCGCGGGGTCGAGCAATGCCGCGCGCGTCGACCGGATGATGGCCAGACGCGAGCCGGCCGCGACGCGGTCGCCCGGTTCCAGCTCGATGCGCTCCAGGACGCCCGTCAGCGGTGCCGCGACGGCGAACCGCTCGCGCAGCCGCGTCCGGCCCTCCTCGACGAACGCGACCTCGACCGGACCGCGTTCCACGCGCGCGATCGTCACGTCGATCGGCCGCGGTCGGAAGGCCCACGCGGCGATCGCCAGGGCAGCGGCGACGAACAGCGCGTACAGCGGCCGCCGGCGCAGCGTCGAAGCCTTCGCGGGCGCGGGCGCCATCAGTCGCGCGCCTTGAGCACGGCGACGAGGTCGAGCGACGACACCCGGCGCCACACGGGTACCGTCGCCGCCGCGGCGCTCACGAAGGTGGTCAGAGCGGCGATGCCGTACGTCGACGGACTGATGTAGCGCGGGATGCGGAACAGGTCGGAGTCGAACCCGTGGACGAGCGCGGCGATGAGCCCGTGCCCGAGCACGAACCCGAGCGGCACCGCCAGCATCACCAGAAGCGCCAGTTCGCCGAGCAGCAGATAGCCGACCTCGGCGCGGGTGAAGCCGAGGATGCGCAGGCTCGCCAGGTCGCGTGCGCGCTCGGACAACGCGACCTGCGCGCTGCTGTAGGTCACGCCGGCGGTGATCACCGCGCCGAACAGCGTGCTGATCACCGTGAACGTGAGCACGGTGCGGGCCATGCCTTCGTAGAAATTGAGTATCGCCTCGCGCGGGCGGTCGAGCGATGCCACAGCCGGGCGCCGCGCGAGCTGCGCGTGCACGTCGCGCAGCGCATTCGCGTCGACCGCCAGTTGCGCGCCGTCGATGCGCGGGCCCTCGCCGAGCGCGCGATCCAGGGTCGCGCGGCGCATGTACGCCTGCGAGCCGAATGGTTCCTCGACCGTGCCCGCGAGCGGCAGCATCAGCACCGGCCGTCGCCCCGACAGCACCTCGACCTGCAGCACCTGGCCCGGTGCAGCGCCCAACCAGCGCGCGAGGTAGTCGGTGAGCACGATGCCGCCGGACGGCGGCGCGATGGGGCTGCCGCTCGCATCGAGCGGACGGCGCAGTTGCATGCCGTCTTCAAGACCGCGCAGCACGGTGCGATAACCGGCCGATCGGAACGCGATGCGCACCGGCACCGCGCGCTCGGCTTCCACACGCTGCACGCCCGGGATCGCGGCGATCTCGCGCAGCGCCCGGGGCGCGACAGGCTCGAAGAACGCGAGCGAGAGATCCTGGCGCTCGGTCGGCCGGAACTGGCGCTCGATCATGTAGTCGATCGCGTCGTGCTGGAACCGTCCCATCATCATCACCGCGGTGCCGAACGCGAGCCCCACCCAAGCGAGCAGCGAACGCAGTGGGCGCGTCGCGAGGTCGCGGAGCATCAGCCGATGCATCTGCGCGAGCCGCTGCAGCAGGCGCAGCGGCGCAAGGCGGCGGCGCCCGCCCTGCCAGGGCACGTCGGGCCGCATGGCGTCGGCAGGGGCGAGCCTCGCCACGCGGAGCAACGGCACCGTCGCCCCCAGCAACGCGCTCGCGAGACTTACCACGACCGCGTTCGCCAGGACCGCAGGCAACACGCGGAAATCCAGCGACGGCAATCGGTAGTAATCGCGGTAGAGATCCGCGACCCGCCGGCCGAGTTCCATGCCCAGCGCAATGCCGATGACCGCGCCGAGCAGCCCCGCCGTGACTGCGAAACCGGCGTAATGCCGCCACAGCTCGCGCGGCGAGAAGCCGAACGCGCGCAACGTCCCGATCTGCTCGCGCTCCACGGCCACCAGCCGCCCGAGGACGACGTAAAGCACGTACGCGGCGACGCCGAGGAAAACCGCAGGAAACAGGCGTGCGAGCGTTTCGAGCTGTCGCAGTTCCTCGCTCAGGTACCGGTGCGAGCGCTGGTCGGCGCGCGTGATCGCACCGGCGCCTCCGTACGGCGCGAGGATCGCATCCACGTCCGCGATCACCTGCCGCGCATTCGCCCCGTGCGCCAGCGCCAGCGCGACGGAATCGAACGCACCGTCCATGTCGACCGCCGCCGCGAGGCTACGCCGTGGCATCCAGACGATCGCGAACCGGCGCGCGTCCGGGAACAACGCGCCCGGCGCACCCTGCGACACGAACTCCGGCGACGCGCCGATGCCGGCGATGCGGAACGCGCTGCGGTGACCGTGCAGCACGAGAACGATCCGGCTGCCGGGACGAAGGCCGTGCGCGTCGGCGAAGGCATCGCTGACGACCACCGCGTCGCGTTCCGCGTCGCCCGGCACCCGCCCTTCGCGCAGTCGCAGGCGGTTGAGCGCGCTGCGTCCGGATTCGGGCAGGCTCAGCGCCTGAACGCGGATCGGCTCGTCGAAACCCGGCAATTCCGCGCGCCCCAAGGCCGTGACGCGCGTCTGCACCCGGGCCACGCCCGGCACTGAGGCGAGCCGGCCGCCCACGGCCTCGGGTGCGCGCCGCAGCTCCGCGAACGCGTCGGCGAACGCGAACGCGCGGTAGTAGCGATCGCGGCTGTCGACCAGCGATTCGAGCGTGCTGCGCGACATGACCAGATTGGCAACGCCGACGCCCGCCACGAGCGCGATCGCCAGCACCTGACCGCGCAGGCGCCAGAGATCGCGGCGACGCTTGCGGGCGAGCGCGGTCACCATGACAGCGACAGCGCGGGTACGCGCGCCTCGTTGCGGACCTCGCGCGCGATGCGGCCGTCCGCCATGTGCAGCGAACGGTGCGCCATCCGCGCGATGTCCGCGTTGTGCGTGATCACCAGCGTCGTCGTGCCGAGCTCGCGGTTGACCGCCTCCAGCACGCCGAGCACGCGCACGCCGGTCGACGCGTCGAGCGCACCGGTCGGTTCGTCGCAGAGCAGCACGTCGGGGCGCTTCGCGATGGCGCGGGCAATCGCGACGCGTTGCTGCTCGCCGCCGGACATCTGCGCGGGGAATGCCCGCTCCGCGCGGCCAGCCCAACGCGCGCGAGCGCTTCCTCGGGCGGCATCGGATTTGACGCGATCTCCGTGATGAGCGCGACGTTCTCGTACGCGGTGAGGCTTGGCAGCAGGTTGTAGAACTGGAAGATGAAACCCACGTGCTCGCGGCGGTAGCGCGTCAGCTCGACATCGTCCGCGCGGCCGAGGTCGTGGTCGCGATAGCGGAGCTCGCCGGCGCTCGCGACGTCGAGGCCGCCGAGGATGTTGAGCAGCGTCGACTTGCCGCTGCCCGACGGACCGAGCAGCACGACGAACTCCCCGTCACGCAGCAGCAGGTCGACATCGCGGAGGGCGCGCACCTCCACCTCGCCCATCCGGTAGGTCTTGCCGAGCCCGTGCGCCTCGAGCACCGCGCCGGGGCCGGCGTCCGACGCTGCGTCGCTCGCCATGGCCGCTTCCGGGGCGCGGATCCGGCCGCGTCTGCGGCAGATGCTAGCGCGCCCTCCGCCACCCGGCCCTGCCGGCAGCCCACCCGCAGACCGGCGGCTCGGCGGCAATCCCGGGACGCACCTGCAATAAAAAAGGCCTGCAGTGCATTCGCGCTGCAGGCCTTCGGATTGGTGCCGGAAATAGGAATCGAACCTACGACCTACGCATTACGAATGCGCCGCTCTACCGACTGAGCTATTCCGGCGGACCCCGCATTCCTGCGGGGAGGCGGAATTCTAGGCAGCCGTGGCGGCGAGGTCAACGCCGGCGTTCACTCGACCAGCTGGAGGCGTAGCGCCTTGGGCAGCGCGAAGACCATCGATTCGGGCTCGCCCGCCAGTTCGGAGACGCGCCCGGCACCGAGCGAGCGGAGCCGCTCGATCACGCCCTGCACCAGTACGTCCGGGGCGGATGCGCCGGCCGTCACGCCGATCGCGCGGCGCCCGTCGACCCAGCGCGGGTCGATCTCGTCCGCGCCGTCGATCAGATGCGCCTCGACGCCCTGCCGCTCCGCGAGTTCCCGCAGCCGGTTCGAATTCGAACTGTTGACCGACCCGACGACCAGCACGAGGTCGCACTGCCCGGCGAGTTCGCGCACCGCGTCTTGGCGGTTCTGCGTCGCGTAGCAGATGTCGTCGTTGCGCGGCCCCTGGATCATCGGGAATTTCGTGCGCAGCGCCTCGATCACGCCGCGCGTGTCGTCCACCGAAAGCGTCGTCTGCGTCGTATAGGCCAGGTTCTCGGGCTGCGACACGACGAGCCGCGCGACGTCGTCCGCGTCCTCGACCAGATAGATGGCGCCGGTCGCGCCTTCGCGCAGCCACTGCCCCATCGTGCCTTCGACCTCGGGATGGCCCTCGTGCCCGATCAGCACGACGTCGCGGCCCGCGCGGCAATGGCGCGCGACCTCCAGATGCACTTTGGTGACGAGCGGACAGGTCGCATCGAACACCTTCAGCCCTCGGCGCGCGGCCTCGGCGCGGACCGCCTGCGAGACGCCGTGTGCGCTGAAGATCACGGTGGCGCCGTCGGGCACCTCGTCCAGCTCTTCGACGAACACGGCGCCGCGCTGGCGCAGGTCCTCGACGACGAACCGGTTGTGCACCACCTCGTGGCGCACGTAGATCGGGGCGCCCAGCAGCTCGATCGCGCGCTTGACGATCTCGATGGCGCGGTCGACGCCCGCGCAGAAGCCGCGCGGGTTGGCGAGAAGGATGTCCATGCCGGGAATGCTACGCCCCGCCGACCGTGCGCGGCTGACGCTTCGGCAACAGCCCGGCCAGCACGATCCCCGCGACGCCGGCCACGATCGCGGAGTCGGCGATGTTGAACGAGGGCCAGTAGTGCTGTCCGACATGCCACTGGATGAAGTCGATCACGTGGCCGTGGAGCAGCCGGTCGATGACGTTGCCGATCGCGCCGCCGATGACCAGCGCGTACGGCACCGCCGTCCGCCAGTCGCTGCGGGGGGTGCGCGAGAGCCAGCCCGACAGCACGCCGCTGATGACCAGGGCGAAGGCGAGGAACAGCCATTTCTGCCAGCCGCCGGCATCGCTCAGCAGGCTGAACGCGGCGCCTTCGTTGTAGGTCCGGTACCAGTTCCAGAACCCGGGGACCACCGGCACGGCCGTGTACTCGGGCAGGCTGCGCAGCACCCACGCCTTGGAGAGCTGGTCGCCGACGATCACCGCTGCCGACAGCAGCAGCCAGGTCAACGCGTTGGGACGGATGTTTCGTTGCATCGGTACTCCCATTGGGGCGACGCGGCGCGCGGCCGCGCCGGCCTCAGAACCAGCGCCGGACTTCGCCCGCGCCTTCGATATTGATCACGCAGCGGCCGCAGATCTGCGGGTGCGCAGCATGGGTGCCGACGTCGGCGCGGTAGTGCCAGCAACGGGCGCACTTGGGCTTGCCGGTGCGGCGCGCCGCGATCTCGCCCGTGCCCTCGCCCACCGTCACGTCACCGCTGATGAACAGGAAGCGCAGCTCGTCCTCGAGTCCGCGCAGCCACTCGGCATCGTCCGCCGTCGCGTTCAGCGTGATCTCCGCTTCGAGCGCCGCCCCGATCTCGCCTGCGGCGCGCATCGGCTCGAGTACGCGACTCACCCGCTCGCGCAGGGCCAGCAGCGCGTCGAAGCGCTCGGCGCCGAGCGGCGCGTCGGGCGGCAGCGGCGCGAGCCCGTCGTACCAGGTCGCGAGCAGCACGTTCTCCGCGCGCGCGCCGGAAGGGGTCACCGCGGGCAGGAAATGCCACATCTCGTCGGCGGTGAAACTCAGGACCGGCGCGATCCAGCGCGCGAACGCCTCCGCGAGGTGATACATCGCCGTCTGCGCGGAGCGCCGGCCTGCCGAGCCGGCCGGCATCGTGTACAGCCGGTCCTTGGTGACGTCGAGGTACAGCGAGCCGAGGTCGACGCTGCAGAAGTTCGCCAGCGACTGCACGATTTCCGCGAAGTCGTAGCGCGCGTACGCGGCCTCGAGCTTCTGCTGCAATTCGTAGGCGCGGTGGACGATCCAGCGATCGATCGCGACCATCGACTCGAGCGGCTGCAGGTGCTCCACCGGATCGAAGCCGTCGAGGTTGCCGAGCAGGACGCGCGCGGTGTTACGCAGGCGGCGGTAGACGTCGCCGCTGCGCTTGAGGATCTCATCGGAGACCGACATCTCGTTGCGGTAGTCGGTCGACGCGATCCACAGACGCAGCACGTCCGCGCCCATCTGCGCGATGACCTTCTGCGGCTCGACCGTATTGCCGATCGACTTCGACATCTTCTTGCCCTGCGCATCGACCGTGAAGCCGTGCGTGAGCACCTGCCGGAAGGGCGCGACGCCGTCCATCGCGACGCCGGTCAGCAGTGAGGACTGGAACCAGCCGCGGTGCTGATCGGAACCTTCGAGATACAGATCGGCCGGCTTGCGCAAACCGTCCTGCGGACGCTGCGCGAGCACGCATTCGTGCGTGACGCCCGAATCGAACCAGACGTCGAGGATGTCGGTGACCTTCTCGTAGTCCTCGGCATCGGGGCCGAGCAGCTCGGTCGCGTCGCAGTCGTACCACGCGTCGACGCCCGCGGATTCCACCCGCGTCGCGACATCGCGCATCAGCTCGGGCGAACGCGGATGCGGCTCCCCGGTGGCGCGATGGATGAACAGTGCGATCGGCACGCCCCAGGTGCGCTGACGGCTGATGCACCAGTCCGGGCGGCCTTCGACCATGCCGGTGATGCGCGCCTCGCCCCACTCGGGCACCCACCCGACGTCCTTGATCGCGGCGAGCGCGTCGCGGCGCAGCCCGGCCTGCTCCATCGAGATGAACCACTGCGGCGTCGCACGGAAGATCACCGGCGTCTTGTGGCGCCAGCAGTGCGGATAGCTGTGCGACAGCGGATGCGCGGCGAGCAGCAGACCGACGTCGCGCACGGCGTCAACGAGGACGTCGTTGGCCTTCCAGATGTGGACGCCGGCGATCGTGTGCCCGTTCGCGTCCGGCGTGCCCGGCAGGTACCGGCCGCGCGAATCGACCGGGTTCATCTCGGCCGCGGTGTACTTCTCGATCAGCCCGTACTTGCGGCTGACGGCGAAGTCCTCCTGGCCGTGTCCCGGGGCCGTGTGCACCGCACCGGTGCCGTCCTCGTCCGACACGTGATCGCCGAGCAGCAGCGGGACGTCGCGCTCGTAGAACGGATGCGCCAGCACGATGCCTTCCATCGGCGCACCCGCCGAGGTGCCCAGCACGCGCACGTCTTCGACGCCGTAGCGCTTGAGCGCGCGCTCGGCGAGCGCGGCGGCCAGCACCAGAAGCCGCCGACCGCGGGGCCCGACCGGACCTTCCGCCAGCACGTACTCGATGTCGGGCCCGACCGATACGGCAAGGCTCGCAGGAAGGGTCCACGGCGTCGTCGTCCAGATCGGCACCGCGACCTCGACGCCCGCATCGATATCGACGCCGAACACGCGCGCGAGCTGCTGCGGATCACGCGCCAGGTAGGCGACGTCGATCGCCGGCGATGTCTTGTCGGCGTATTCGATCTCGGCTTCGGCGAGGGCGGAGCCGCAGTCGAAGCACCAGTGCACGGGCTTGGCGCCGCGCAGCAGGTGACCGCGCTCGACGATCTTCGCCAGCGCGCGCAGCATGTCCGCCTCGTAGCGGAAATCCATCGTGCGGTACGGGTTTTCCCAGTGGCCGAGGATGCCGAGGCGCTTGAAGTCGCGGCGCTGCTGGTCGATCTGCTCCGCGGCGTATTCGCGGCACTTCTGGCGGAACTGCGCGGCATCGAGCTTGTCGCCGACCTTGCCGAACTTCTTCTCGACGGCCACCTCGATCGGCAGGCCGTGGCAGTCCCACCCCGGCACGTACGGCGCGTCGAAGCCCGACAGCAGCTTCGACTTCACGACGATGTCCTTCAGCACCTTGTTGACCGCGTGGCCGATATGGATCGCGCCGTTCGCATACGGCGGGCCGTCGTGTAGCACGAACGAACGCTCGCGACCGCCGACCGCCTGGCGAATCCGCGCGTACAGCCCGTCCTGCTCCCAACGGGCGAGCGTGACCGGCTCGCGCTTCGGCAGGTCGCCGCGCATCGGGAAGTCGGTGGCCGGCAGTTGCAGCGTGGCCTTGTACGGGTTGGCGTCGGGCGTTTCGCGGTCGGTCACGGGGTCAGGCGGTCCGTCGGGTGTTCAGGGGAGCGAGGACGCGCCGCGCCTGGTCCGCATCGCGATCCATCTGCGCGACGAGGGCGGGAAGTCCGTCGAATTTGAGTTCGTCGCGCAGCTTCTCGACGAACTCGATGCCGATGCGGCGGCTGTAGATGTCCGCGTCGAAATCAAAGATATGGGTTTCCAGCAGCGGCTCAATGCCGCCGACCGTGGGGCGCGTGCCGAGGCTCGATACCGCGTCGAGCGGTTCAGGCCCGAGGCCGTGCACCCGCGTGGCGAAGATGCCCGAGAGTGGCGCGGCGGCGCCCGGCAGGCGCAGGTTGGCCGTCGGGTAGCCGAGCGTGCGCCCCAGTTGGCGGCCGCGGACGACGCGGCCCTCGATGACGTACGGGCGGCCGAGCAGGCTCGCGGCCTGCTGAAAGTCACCGGCGGCGAGGGCCTCGCGGATCCGCGTGCTCGACACGCGCCCGGCCTCGACGCCGACCGGCTCGATGGTGCAGGCATCGAAGCCCAGCCGTGCGCCCTCGCGCCGGAGAAGTTCGAAATCGCCGGCGCGGGCGCGGCCGAAGCGGAAGTCGGGACCCACCCAGACGGCGCGCGCGCCCAGCGCACCGACCAGCACGCGCGACACGAAGGTTTCAGGATCCAGCCCGCTCAGGCGCGCGTCGAAGCGCAATAGGGCGACCTCGTCGATGCCAAGGCGGAAGAGCCCTTCGACCCGCGCGCGCGTCGAGCCCAGCCGCGCGGGCCCGGCGCCCCGCGCGAAGAACTGCCGCGGCAAGGGGTCGAACGTCACGGCGACGGCGCGCAGGTCGCGCGCGCGCGCATCCTCGACGGCGCGGCGCACCAGCGCCTGATGCCCCAGGTGCAGGCCGTCGAATGCGCCGATGCAGACCACGCTGCCCTGCGATGCATGCATCGCGCGGTCGACGTCTCGAAACAGCCTGCTCATCGGTCGAAGTATAGCCAGCCGGACGAACCGGCCGGCTCAGTGCTCGCGCAGGTCGCGCGGGCGGAAGCCCATGGCGAGCAGCGCGGCCAGGTAGACGAACACGCCGCCGCCCACCAGCACCGCGAGCCACGTGATGCGGCGCGCGGTCGAGACGGTGGTGAAATCGGGCGCCCACCAGAGGCCAAGTGCGACCGCGGCGGCCATCGCCACGCAGGCCCCGGCCAGGCGCAACGAGAAGCCGGTCCAGCCGGGCTGCCGGTCGTAGACCCCCGCCTTGCGCAGCCAGCGCCAGAGCAGCGCGAGGTTGAGGTAGCTGGCCACGGCGCTCGCGAGGCCCAGCGCCAGATGCAGGCCCGGCGTGTTCGACAGCGCGTGACGGACGCCGAGCGCACGGGCGTCGGCGGGCGCCCACAGGTGGTAGAGCACGAGCAGGAACAGGCCGTTCATGACCATGTTCGCGACCAGCGACGCCACGCCCGCGCGCACCGGCGTGCGCGTGTCCTGTCGGGCGTAGAACGCCGGCAGCACGATCTTGACCAGCGCGAACGCCGGCAGCCCGAAGCTCAGGCCCACCACCGACATCGCCGTCATGCGCGTATCGAACGGCTTGAACGCGCCGTGCTGGAACAACGTGGCGACCAGCGGCTGCGACAGCAGCATCAGCCCGAGCATCGCCGGCACGGAAATGAGCAGCGTCGTGCGCAGGCCCCAGTCCAGCGCGCGCGAGAACCCCTCGTGGTCGGTCTTGACGTGGTGGCGCGAAAGCGTCGGCAGGATCACAGTGCCGAGCGCGATGCCGAACACGCCCAACGGCAGCTCGAGGAAGCGATCGGCCTGCGAAAGCCAGGTCTGCGAGCCGACGAACAGGTGTGCGGCGATCACCGTGTCCAGCAGCAGGTTCACCTGCGCGACCGACGACCCGAACAGCGTCGGCACCATGAGGCGCATCACCTTGCGCACGTCGGGGTGGGTCCACCCCCAGCGCGGCAACGTCAGCAGGTCGATCGAGCGCAGCGCGGGCAACTGGAAGAGCAGTTGCAGCACGCCCGCGAACAGCACGGCCCAGCCCATCGCGAGAATCGGCACCTCGAGCCGCGGGGCGACCCACAGCGCGCCCGCGATCATGCAGAGGTTGAGGATCACGGGCGTGAGCGCCGGCAGCCCGAAGCGGTTGAAGCTGTTGAGCGCCCCGCCGGCCAGCGCGGTCAGCGAGACGAACAGGATGAACGGGAACGTCAGCCGGAGGAGTTCCGTCGTAAGCCCGAACTTCGCGCCCGAACCGCCGGCGAACAGCCACGCCACCTGCGGGGTGAAGATCAACCCCAGCGCGGTCAGCACCAGGAGGAACCCGCCCAGAGTGCCGGAGACCCGCGACATCAGCTCGCGCAGGTCGGCATGCGGCCGGGTCTCCTTCACCTCGGTGAAGACGGGGACGAAGGCGGTGGAGAACGAGCCCTCCGCGAACAGCCGCCGCATGAAATTCGGGATCCGGAAAGCGACCCAGAACGCGTCGGTGGCCGCCCCGGGCTGGAAGGTCGCGTTGAAGGCGATATCGCGGACGAGGCCGAGCACCCGACTCACCATCGTCATGCTGCTGAACGAGAGCAGCCCCCTCAGCATCCTCGGCTTGCTCATGCGGCGCGCCTACACGGTGCATTGACGCAACCCATTGAAACCGCCATACTTTCCGGTCTGTCTGTACCCAATTCCCTCTCCTCAACGTGCTGTCTCCCGGACAGCCGCTCCATCAAGACTTCCAGGAAACCGCCGTGGCCAACATCAAGTCCGCCAAGAAGCGCGCCAAGCAGACGATCGTGCGCAACATGCGCAACGCCAGCCAGCGCTCGATGCTCCGCACCGCCGTCAAGAAGGTGCTCAAGGCGCTCAACGCGAATGACGCCGCCGCCGCCGAGGCCGCGTTCGCGTCGGCCCAGCCGCTGCTCGACCGCTTCGGTTCGCGTGGCCTCATCCACAAGAACAAGGCTGCTCGCCACAAGAGCCGCCTGAATGCCCGCATCAAGGCGCTGAAGACCGCCGCCTGATTCGCGCGCTTCGCGAAAAAACCCGGCTTCGGCCGGGTTTTTTTGTGCCTGCGATCCTGCGGACGACGCAGACGATGCACGCGGGCCCGCGCCGGCGCGCGCGCGCAGCGTCGTCAGCCCGGGACGGATACGGCGCGCCATCGGCGTCGGATCAGGCGGTGCCGTTGTCGCGGTCGGACGACGGCTTCGCCGCGGCGTCGCGCTCGGCCTTCGCCTCGTCCTGCGCTTCGCGCTCGCGGTCGAAGAATGCCATGACGTCCTTCATGATCGGCCATGTGCCCTCGCGGCCGATGGCCGAGACGAGGTACCAGCGGCCCGACCAGCCGAGCTCGTCGATGATGGCGTGCGCCAGCCCCTGCTGCTCTTCCTCGAGCAGGAGGTCGGCTTTGTTCAGCACCAGCCAGCGTGGCTTGGCGAGCAGTTCCGGATCGTGCCGTTCCAGTTCGCGCTCGATCGCCCTTACCTGCTCGGCGGGCGACACGCCTTCGACGCCGCCTTCCATCGGGGCGATGTCGACCAGGTGCAGCAACAGGCGCGTGCGCTGCAGGTGGCGCAGGAACTGCGCGCCGAGGCCCGCGCCGTCCGCGGCGCCCTCGATCAGGCCCGGAATGTCGGCGATCACGAAGCTGCGATGCGGCTCGACGCTGACCACGCCGAGATTGGGATACAGCGTGGTGAACGGGTAGTCCGCCACCTTCGGCGTCGCGGCCGAAACGGCGCGGATGAAGGTGCTCTTGCCCGCGTTCGGGAACCCGAGGAGGCCGACGTCCGCGAGCAGCTTCAGCTCCAGCTTCAGAGCGCGCTGCTCCCCCGGCAGGCCCGGCAGCGCCTTGCGCGGTGCGCGGTTAACCGAGCTCTTGAAATGCATGTTGCCGAGGCCGCCCTTGCCGCCCTGCGCGACGAGCAGCCGCTCGCCGTGGCGCGTCAGGTCGCCGATCACCTCGTCGGTTTCGACGTTGGTGATGACGGTGCCGACCGGAACCGCGACGACCAGGTCCTCGCCCGCCTTGCCGTACATCTGCCGGCCCATGCCGTTCTCGCCGCGCTGCGCCTTGAACATGCGCTGGTGGCGGAAATCGACCAGCGTGTTGAGGTTTTCGTCCGCGACGAGCCAGACGCTGCCGCCGTCGCCGCCGTCGCCGCCGTCGGGGCCGCCGAGCGGGATGAACTTCTCGCGCCGGAAGCCGACGCAGCCGTTGCCCCCATTACCTGCGATGACCTGGATTTCGGCTTCGTCGACGAGTTTCATGTGTGTGCTTCGCAGGTGGTGCGTGAGGCGCCCAGTCGGGCGGTGGCGACTCTACGCCGGCGGAGGGTGCGGCGTCGCGAACGCTGGCCGCCGATCGCGGCCTTGCAAACGAAAAGCCCCGCCGAAGCGGGGCTCGTCGCTGCGTCGGAGGCGGATCAGCCCGCGTTGACGACGCTGACGGTGCGGCGCTTGGCAGCGCCCTTCACCGAGAACTCGACCTTGCCGTCCACCAGCGCGAACAGCGTGTGGTCGCGGCCGAGGCCGACGCCCGCACCCGGATGGAACTGGGTGCCGCGCTGACGCACGATGATGTTGCCGGCCTCGATGGCCTGGCCGCCGAAAATCTTGACGCCCAGGTACTTCGGGTTGGAGTCGCGGCCGTTGCGGGTGGAACCTACGCCCTTTTTGTGTGCCATGACGGCTGCTCCTTACTTCTTGTCGCCGGCAGCGATGCCGGTGATCTGGATTTCGGTGTAGTGCTGACGGTGGCCCATCTGCTTGCGATGGTGCTTGCGTCGACGGAACTTGACGATCTTCACCTTGTCGGCGCGGCCGTGGCCGACGACCTTGGCGCGCACGGTGGCGCCCTTGAGCGCGTCGCCGAGCGTGACGCCGTCGCTGCCGCCGAGCATCAGGATGTTGTCGAAGGTGATTTCGCTGTCGGCGTCCGCCTCGAGCAGCTCGACGCGCAGCGTCTCGCCTTCCATCACCCGGTACTGCTTGCCGCCGGTGACCAGTACTGCGTACATGACCAGACTTCCTCTGTAGTTATTGTGGTCGCTGCCCACCGGAACGCGCGCGGACAGAAGCGGAATTCTAGGCGACTCAACGGGTTATCGCAACGGGGCCTTCACGCGGGACCTGCCGGGGCCCGGTCTCACCGGGCGAGACGCCCATCCCCCACGCTATCCCTGTTCAGGAAAGGCCGGACCAGTCGTCCGCTCACGCCTTCCTGCCCGACGGGCCGACAAATTGTCCGGGACTCCCGCTCCCGATAGGCTCTCCTGTTCGCCGCGGCGCGGCGATCCCCCTCCCCCAGGATCTACCGATGGCGATGGAATTCATCCGCATCCGCGGCGCGCGGACGCACAACCTGAAGAACGTCGACCTCGACCTCCCCCGCGACAAGCTGATCGTCATCACCGGGCTGTCGGGCTCGGGCAAGTCGTCGCTCGCCTTCGACACCATCTACGCCGAGGGCCAGCGTCGCTACGTCGAGTCGCTATCGGCGTACGCGCGGCAGTTCCTGTCCGTGATGGAGAAGCCCGACGTCGACCACATCGAGGGCCTGAGCCCGGCGATCTCGATCGAACAGAAGTCGACCTCGCACAATCCCCGCTCCACCGTCGGCACGATCACCGAGATCTACGACTACCTGCGCCTGCTGTTCGCGCGCGTGGGCATCCCGCGCTGCCCGGATCACGGCTTCCCGCTGGAGGCGCAGACCATTTCGCAGATGGTCGACCAGGCGCTCGCGCTCGACCCGGAGCAACGCTACATGCTGCTCGCGCCCGTGGTGCGCGAGCGCAAGGGTGAACATGCGCAGATCTTCGACCAGCTTCGCGCGCAGGGCTTCGTGCGCGTGCGCGTGGACGGCACGCTGTACGAGATCGACGAGGTGCCGAAGCTTTCGCTGCGCGTGAAGCACACGATCGAGGCGGTGATCGATCGCTTCCGCCCGCGCGAGGACCTCAAGCAGCGCCTGGCGGAATCGTTCGAGACGGCGATCAAGCTCGGCGACGGCATGGCGCAGGTGCAGTCGCTCGACGACGAGAAGGCGACGCCGCTGCTGTTCTCCGCGAAATACAGCTGCCCGGTCTGCGATTACTCATTGCCCGAGCTCGAGCCGCGGCTGTTCTCGTTCAAGTCGCCCGTCGGCGCCTGCCCGACCTGCGACGGTCTCGGCATGAGCCAGTACTTCGACCCGTCGCGCGTGGTCGTGCACCCGGACCTGTCGCTTTCGGCCGGCGCGGTGCGCGGTTGGGATCGCCGGAATACCTACTACTTCCAGCTGGTGCAGTCGCTGGCGCGGCACTACCACTTCAACGTGGACACGCCGTGGAACCAGCTCACCGACGAGGCGCGCGAAGCCGTGCTGTTCGGCAGCGGCAAGGATGCGATCACCTTCACGTACGTCAACGATTCCGGCGGGCGCTACCAGCGCAAGCACCGGTTCGAGGGCGTGATCCCGAACCTCGAACGCCGTTACCGCGAGACCGAATCGCAGGCGGTGCGCGAGGAGCTGTCGAAGTACATCAGCGATCGCCCGTGCTCGGAATGCGGTGGCGCTCGGCTCAACCGTTCGGCGCGCAACGTGTTCGTCGGCGAGCACTCCGTCGCGCAGATCGTGATCCTGCCGATCGACGCCGCACTGCGCTTCTTCGCCGAGCTCGAGCTGCCCGGCTGGCGGGGCGAGATCGCCACTAAGATCGTCAAGGAAATCGCCGAACGGCTGACGTTCCTGGTCGACGTGGGCCTCGACTACCTCACGCTCGAGCGCAAGGCCGACACACTGTCGGGCGGCGAGGCGCAGCGCATCCGACTGGCGTCGCAGATCGGCGCCGGCCTGGTGGGCGTGATGTACGTGCTCGACGAGCCGTCGATCGGCCTGCACCAGCGCGACAACGAACGCCTGCTCGGCACGCTCACGCGCCTGCGCGAGCTCGGCAACACGGTCATCGTCGTCGAGCACGACGAGGATGCGATCCGCCTCGCCGACTATGTCGTTGACATCGGCCCGGGTGCGGGCGTGCACGGTGGTGCGATCGTCGCGCAGGGCACGCCGCAGGACGTGATGTCGAACCCGGCGTCCGTCACCGGGCAATATCTGAGCGGGTCGCGCGGCATCGCCGTGCCGGACAAGCGCCACAAGCCCGACAAGGCGATGACGTTCCGCCTGAAGGGTGCCAAGGGCAACAACCTCCGCAACGTCGACCTGGAGATCCCGGCCGGTCTGTTCACCGCGATCACGGGCGTGTCCGGCTCCGGCAAGTCGACGCTGATCAACGACACGCTGTTCGCCATCGCGGGCAATGAACTCAACGGCGCCTCGATGTCGCCGGCGCCGCACGACAGCTACGAAAACATCGAACTGTGGGACAAGGTCGTGGACATCGACCAGTCGCCCATCGGCCGCACGCCGCGCAGCAACCCGGCGACGTACACCGGCCTGTTCACGCCGTTGCGCGAACTGTTCGCGCAGGTGCCGGAGTCGCGTGCGCGCGGCTACGCGCCGGGCCGCTTCAGCTTCAACGTCAAGGGCGGTCGCTGCGAGGCCTGCCAGGGCGACGGCCTGATCAAGGTGGAGATGCACTTCCTGCCCGACGTCTACGTGCCCTGCGACGTCTGCCACGGCAAGCGCTACAACCGCGAGACGCTGGAGATCCTCTACAAGGGCTACAACATCAACGACGTGCTCGAGATGACCGTCGAGGACGCGCTGGGCCTGTTCGACGCGATTCCGTCCATTTCGCGCAAGCTCGAAACGCTGATGGACGTCGGCCTGAGCTACGTGAAGCTGGGCCAGCCGGCGACGACGCTGTCGGGCGGCGAGGCGCAGCGCGTGAAGCTGTCGAAGGAGCTCTCGCGTCGCGACACCGGTCGCACGCTGTACATCCTCGACGAGCCGACCACGGGCCTGCACTTCGCCGACATCGAGCAGCTGCTCGGTGTGCTGCACCGGCTGCGCGACGACGGCAACACGGTCGTGGTGATCGAGCACAACCTTGACGTCATCAAGACCGCGGACTGGGTGATCGACCTCGGGCCCGAAGGCGGCCATCGCGGCGGTACCATCCTGGGCTGCGGCACGCCCGAGGAAATCGCGGCGATGCCGCAGTCGCATACCGGCCGCTTCCTTGCGCCGCTGCTCCGACGCGATCAAGCTGTCGCGCCCGCGCCGAAGCCCGGCCGCAAGCGCAAGACCGCCTCTCGATGACCGACCAGCCGCCCCCGCCCTCCGACAAGAAATCGCGTCGCCGCAGCGCGCCGCGCAAGCGCGCCCCCGCCAAGCGCGCGCCTGACGCGGAAGCGGTATCGGCCAGCGATGCTTCGATCACGTCCCGGACCGTGACGGTCCAGGACGCTGCGCTGTCCGCACCCGATGCGGTCGCCGAGAAGCTCGATCCGCATCCGCTGCAGGACGCCGGTGACCGGGGCGACGCGCCCGTCGACGACGCACCTCTCGCGACCGAGGTGGCGCCGTCGGCCGCTCCGGCCGCGCGCCGCGACAGGCGGGAGCGGCGCGACAAGGTCGACCGGCCGAGCGTCGAACCATCGCAGGCCGACGCGCCGAGCGCGGAACCGCCGTCGCCGCCGGACTCGACCGCTGTCGCGACGCCGCCCGCCACCGCGCCGTTCCCGCGCCAGGCGGAACTGCGCCCGGGCGAACTGATCCGGGTGCCGTTGTCCGTGCGCTGGCGCGATCTCGACGCGTTCAACCACGTCAACAACTCGAAGTACCTCAGCTACCTCGAGGA
>NZ_SMRQ01000068.1 GCF_004359965.1 Cognatilysobacter segetis
CGACATCGACGGCGCCGGCGATGCGATCGCGCAGGCCATGACGATGCCGCTGGCCGAGCGCCGCGAGCGATGGGACGCGATGTTCCGCCACCTCTGCGCGCACGACGTCACGCACTGGCGGCGCACGTACCTGCAGGCACTCCGCGACGTGCACCTCGACATCGACGCGCACGCCGAGCGCGCGGAGGACGAGCCGACGGAACGCGAGGGCGGCACCTGGCACGAGCGCCGCACCGGCGGCGATCGCCGGTCGGGCGGCGAGCGGCGCATCCCGCTCGTGGCGCCGGCGCCGCCCCGGCACTGAGGCCGATCAGCCCGCCAGCGACGCGATCTTGCGCAGCTCCGACGCGGCCGCCGACAGCGTGGTCGCCAGGCGCGACACGCCGAGTTCCGCCAGCTCGCGACGCTGGCGCATCTGTGCGCCGCTCTGCAGGCCGGGTCGCACGACCAGCACCGGCAGGTCGTCGAACGCGGTGCGCAGTCGCTTGATCACGTAGCGCACCTGCGCGAGCCCACCGGGCGGCACCGACACCAGCACGACCGCGTCGACGCCCGCGGCGCGTACCTGCTCGACCACGTCGGACGCCAGCACGGCCGACGTCGCGGGCGCCCAGTCGATGCGGCCCATGTCCACGAGCTTGCCCAGCATGGTCAGCGCCACCTCGTCGACGGCGTCGCGCACGGGGATCGCCAGCACGCGCGTGCGATCGGCACCGACCAGCGCGTCCGGGCGGATCAGGCGCCGGTGCGCATCCACCATCGCGTGCGCCTCGTCGACCACGCGCGCATGGTCGGCGGGGTCGAGGCGACCGTGGCGCAGGTCTTCGCGCGCATGCCCCAGCATCGGCACCACGATCTCGTCGTAGGCGCGGTCCAGCCCGTCCAGCGCGGCGTAATCGTCGAGCAGGTCGGCGGCCTCGGTGTCGTCCTGCGCGAGCAGGCGCTGGTAGTAGCGGTGCGCGGGCGCGAGCGGCGGCGTGTCGCCGAGCAGCGTGTCGAGGAATTTCAGGAACGGCACGTAGCGGCCGAGTACGACGAGGCAGACCGTCAGCGGCGACGCGAGCACCAGCCCCACCGGCCCCCAAAGCCACGTCCAGAACGCGACCGCGATCAGCAGCGCCGCCTGCGACACGCCCATGCCGCGCCCGTAGACCCACGGTTCGATCACCATGTTGGTGACGAGTTCCAGCGCGCCGAACAGCGCGACGACGAGCAGCGCCGTGGTCCACTCGCGCGCGATGAGCAGGCTCAGCGCAACCGGCAGGAATGCGGAGATCCACGATCCCAGGTACGGGATATAACGCAGCACCGCCGCGAAGAAACCCCAGAGCAACGCATACGGCACGCCGATCAGCCACAGCCCGATCGCCACCGCGACGCCGAACCCGGCATTCACCGCCAGCTGCATCAGCAGGTAGCGGCTGACGCGCTGGCCGGCGTCCTCGAGCGCGCGGGTGGTGTCGGCGAGCTGGTCCACGCCGACCAGCGAGATCACCCGGTCGCGCAGGTCCTCGCGGTGGATGAGCATGAAGATCACCAGCACCATCACGAGGCCCAGCGTGGCCAGCGGCTCGATCAGCGGGCCGGCGACCGCCCACAGCTGCGACATGCGCACCGGCTCGTCGTGCACGATCCGCACCGGCTGCGCACGCGCGGCCTCGCGCTCGGCGCGCGTCATCGGCGCGGGGCCGCGACGGTCGAGCTGCGTCGAAATGCGCTCGGCCACCGACTGCACCTTGTCCAGCAGGCCGGTGCGCCCGCGCGCCCGCAGCTGCTCGATCTTCGCGGTGACGTTGGGCTCGTAGCGCGGATAGGAATCGAGCAGGCTGCCCACCTGCCGCGTGACGGCGAAGCCTGCGGCGATCGCCAGCGCCAGCGCCAGCGTCGTCATCAGCACGCTGGAGACCACGCGCGAGAAACCGCGGCGCTCCAGGTAATGCGCGGGCGGCGCCAGCAGGAACGTGAACAGGATGGCCAGCGCCACCGGGATCACGATGACCTTGGCCCAGTACAGGAAGCCGAGCACGAGCGCGGCGCCGACGAGCACCGGCAGCGCCCGATTGATATTGGAATGCTCGACCGCCACCACCACCCCCGACGCCGGTGATCCGGCCGGCGCCGTTATGCGCCCTGCCGCGTCAAGGCCGGATGCAGCCGCTTGGGCTCAGCCGCGGGGATCGATCCAGACCAGCGACGCCATGCGCCCGGTGCGGCGATCGCGCCGGTGCGAGAAGAAGCGTGCCGGCTCGGCGATCGTGCTCAGGCCGCCGCCGTGGATCGCGTCCTCCGCCATGCCGGCCTGCGCCAGCCGCCGTCGCGCCAACGCGTACAGATCGACGCGCCAATGGTGCGGCCGGGCGGTCGCGAACGCGCCGCCGCAGGTCCAGTCCGGGGCGACGAACGCGTCGTACACGTCCACGCCGACCTCGTAATCCGCCGGCCCGGCCGCCGGGCCCAGCCACGCGACCACCTCGCCGGGCGGCGTGCGCATCGCCGCGAGCGTGGCCTCGAGTACGCCGTCGGCGAGCCCGCGCCAGCCGGCGTGCGCCCCGGCCACTTCCGAGCCGTCGCGGGCGGCGAACAGAACGGGCAGGCAGTCGGCGGTGAGGATGGCGACGATCACGCCCGGCTCGGACGTCACCGCCGCGTCCGCCTCGGGTTCGCCGTCGAGGGCGTCGCCCGCCTCCAGCCGAACGACCCGCGTGCCGTGCACCTGGCGCAGCCAGCGCGGCGCCGCGGGCAGGCCGAGATGCGCCACGAGTTCGGCGCGGTTGGCCTCGACAATCGCCGGCGCATCGCCATCGGCGGCGTGGCGGTTGCCGAGGTTGAAGGTGTCGAACGGCGCCTGCGAACGCCCGGCGCCGTGGCGCAGCGTGGTGCCCGCGTGCACCGCGCGCGGGGCCGGCCAGTCCGCAGGCAGGAACGGGCTCAACGGGCCCGCGCCTCGTGTTCGCGCAGGTCCTCGCGCAGCGCGTCGATCAGCGCGCGCAGGTCCGCGGGCACCGGCGCGGTGCAGCGCACCGGCTCGCCGCTGACGGGATGGCGGAACTCGAGCGTCTCCGCATGCAGCGCCTGGCGCTTGAAGCCACGCAGCGCGGCGATGGTGTCCTCGGACGCGCCACGCGGCAGCTTCAGCGGTCCGCCGTACAGCGGGTCGCCCACGATCGGATGCTTGAGATGGGCCATGTGCACGCGGATCTGGTGCGTGCGGCCCGTCTCGAGCCGGCATTCGAGCAGCGTGTGCGCGCGGAAGCGTTCGCGCAGGCGGAAATGCGTCACCGCGTCCTTGCCATCGTCGCGCACGGCCATGCGCAGGCGGTCGCGCGGGTGGCGATCGATCGGCGCGTTGGCCGTGCCGCCGGACACCAGCGCGCCGACCACCACGGCCAGGTACTGGCGGTGCACTTCGCGCGCGGACAGCTGGTCGACGAGCGACGTATGCGCCTCCAGCGTGCGGGCCACCACCATCACGCCCGACGTGTCCTTGTCGAGCCGGTGCACGATGCCGGCGCGCGGCAGCGCCGCGAGCGAGGGGTCGCGATGCAGCAGCGCGTTCACCAGCGTGCCGGCCGGGTTGCCGGCGCCGGGGTGGACCACCAGCCCGGCGGGCTTGTCGAGCACGATCACGTCGGCGTCCTCGTACAGCACGTCCAGCGCGATGTCCTCGGCCGGTGCGTCGGTCTGGATGCCGATCTCGGCGGCCACGGTCACCCGTTCGCCGCCACGCACCGGATCGCGGGGCCGCGCCTCGCGGCCGTCCAGCAGGGCCTGGCCCGACTTGATCCAGCCGGCGAGCCGCGAGCGGGAGTGCTCGGGAAAGAGTTCGGCAATCACGGCGTCGAAGCGCCGTCCGGCGCTGGCGTCGGGAACGCGGGCTTCGAGGGTGATGGTCTGGGTCATGCGGAACGGCCTGGTCGCGGGGTGTCCCACCAGCGCGGGCCGGTTAAGACGGGCCTGCTATTATCCGGCCTTCCCGTCTCCCGATCCGGCATCCGTCGATCCCATGAGCCATCGTTCCGCCTTCCGACCGTCGCCCGCGACCCTCTTCCGTGGCGCGGCGATCGCCGTCCTCGCGGTCTCGCTGCTCGCCGGAACCGGCTGCGCGCGCTTCAAGAGCCGAAACAAGGACGCCTTCGAGGGCCAGCCCGTCGAGGTGATCTACCAGAAGGCCGAGAAGTCGATGCAGAACGGCAACTGGTCGAGCGCCGAGGAGACCTTCAAGCGCCTCATCGCCCAGTACCCGTACGGCCCGTACACCGAGCAGGCGCTGATCGAGACGGCCTACGCCCAGTACAAGGCCGGCAAGCACGAGGACGCGGTCAGCACGATCGACCGCTTCATCCGCACGTATCCGACGCACCGCAACATCGCCTACCTGTACTACCTGCGCGGCCTGGTGAACTCCTCGCGCGACGCGGTGTTCCTGCAGCGCGTGTGGCACCTCGACCCGGCGCGCCGCGACCTCGCGACGCCGATGCAGGCGTACAACGACTTCGGCATCGTCGTCGAGCGCTACGGCAACAGCCGCTACGCCGCCGACGCGCGCGACCGCATGGCCAAGCTGCGCGACACCTTCGCCCGCTACGAGGTGGATACGGCGCTGTACTACCTGCGCCGCGATGCGAACGTCGCCGCGATCGACCGCGCGAAGTACGTGCTCGAGAACTATCCGCAGTCGGCCTACCAGGCCGATGCGATCGCGACGCTCGCCGCGGCCTACACCGCACTGGGCAACACCGCGCTGGCCGGTGACGCGCGCGCCGAGCTGCAGAAGGCGAACCCGAACCATCCGTACCTGCACGGCGACTGGCCGGACTACCCGGGCCACCTGCGTCGGCTGAACCCGTTCGGCGGCGACGCCTCCGCGCTCAAGCACTGAGCCAGGGATTGGATGAAAACGCCGCCTCCGGGCGGCGTTTTCCGTTACGGGAGGCGTGTCCCGAGGCGCGGGCGGGCCTCAGCGGTAGCCGCTGCTGATCGGGTATCGCCGCTCGCGGCCGAACGCGCGGCGCGTCATCTTCGGCCCGGGCGCGGCCTGGTGCCGCTTCCACTCCGAAATGCGCACGAGCCGCAGCACGCGCTCCACCGTGGCGGCATCGAAGCCCGCCGCGACGATCTCGTCGCGCGACTGCTCGCCGTCCACGTGCCGCTGCAGGATCGCGTCGAGCACGTCGTAGGGCGGCAGCGAGTCCTGGTCCTTCTGGTTCTCGCGCAGCTCGGCCGACGGCGGCCGCTCGATCACCGCCTGCGGGATCACGCGGTCGCCGACCGTATTGCGCCAGCGCGCGAGGCGGAACACGTCGGTTTTGTAGACGTCCTTGATCGGCGCGTAGCCACCGCACATGTCGCCGTAGATCGTCGCGTAGCCGACCGCGTACTCGCTCTTGTTGCCGGTCGTGAGCAGCAGCCCGCCGAACTTGTTCGACAGCGCCATCAGCATCGCGCCGCGGATGCGTGACTGCAGGTTCTCCTCCGTCGTGTCGACCGCGTGCCCCTCGAACGTCGACGCGAGCGTGTCGAGGTAGCCCTCGAACGGCGCCTCGATCGGCAGCGTCAGCAGGCGCACGCCCTGCCGCTCGCACTGCTCGGCGGCGAGATCGTTCGAAAGATCCGCGGTGTAGCGCGACGGCAGGCGAACGGCGGTGACGTTTTGCGCGCCCAGCGCGTCGACCGCGATCGCCAGCACCAGCGACGAGTCGATACCGCCCGACAGACCCAGCCACACCTTCTCGAAACCGTTCTTGCGGCAATAGTCCTGCGTGCCGCGCACGATGCCGCGCCAGGCGAGCGCCTCCGGGCTTTCGTCGCCGTCCTCGCGCCACAGCACCGGCGAGAAGCGCCGTTCGATGTCGTCGTAGTCGACCACCAGCCATTCGTCGCTGAACGCGCAGGCGGCCGGGTGCACGGTGCCGTCGCCGTCCGCCACGACGGACGCGCCGTCGAACACCACATGGTCCTGGCCGCCGACCACGTTGACGTAGGCGATACCGACGCCGGCCGCCTGCGCGCGTTCGGTCAGCAGCGCGTCGCGCGCCGCGTGCTTGTCGTGCTCGAACGGCGAGGCGTTGGGCACCACCACCAGCCGGGCGCCCGCGGCAACGGTCGAGGCCAGCGGCTCCGGGAACCAGAGGTCCTCGCAGATCACGAGGCCCACCTGCACGCCGTCGACCTCGACCACGCAATCGCCGCCGTCGGGATCGACCGAGAAATAGCGCCGCTCGTCGAACACCGCGTAGTTGGGCAGCTCGCGCTTGCGGTACGTCCGCTCGATGCGCCCGTCGCGCAGCACGCTGGCCGAGTTGTACACCACCGGACCCGCGCTTTCGGGCCAGCCGACCACGGCGGTGATGCCGCGCGTCGACGTCGCGATGCGGGCCAGTGTCTGCTCGCAATCGGCCAGGAAACTGGGCCGCAGCAGCAGGTCCTCCGGGGAATAGCCGCTCACCGTGAGCTCGGGGAAGACGACGAGCGCCGCGCCGTGCTCGTCGCGCGCCTGCGCGATCAGCGCTTCGATGCGCGCGGCATTGCCGGCGATGTCGCCGACCGGGAAGTCGAACTGCGCGAGCGCGATTCGCAGCGGCATGTCGGGCTCCTGTGGTGGGCGACGATTCTACGCGCCGCGCGCGAAGCGACCGTCCATTCCGTGCGTCGCGCGCGCCGGGCCGTCGCGTCCGTTCCCATGCCGGGATCGCCCAACGAAAAAGGCCGCCCGGAGGCGGCCTTCTTGGTGTTCGGCGGTGCGGGCGATCAGCCCGCGAGCTTCTTCGCGATCGCCGCGCCGAGGTCGCCGGGCGACTTCACCGTGGTGACGCCCGCCTTCTCCAGCGCCGCGAACTTGCCTTCGGCCGTGCCCGAGCCGCCGGACGCGATCGCGCCCGCGTGGCCCATGCGCTTGCCCTTCGGCGCCGACGCGCCGGCGATGAAGCCGACAACCGGCTTGGTCACGTACTGCGAGATGAACTCCGCGGCTTCTTCCTCGGCGCTGCCGCCGATCTCGCCGACCATGATGATGCCCTCGGTCTGCGGATCGTCCTGGAACCACTTCAGCGCGTCGATGAAGTTGGTGCCGTTGATCGGGTCGCCGCCGATGCCGATGCAGGTCGACTGGCCGAGGCCGACGTCGGTCGTCTGCTTCACCGCTTCATACGTGAGCGTGCCCGAGCGCGACACGATGCCGATCTTACCCGGCATGTGGATGTGGCCCGGCATGATGCCGATCTTGCACTCGCCCGGCGTGATCACGCCGGGGCAGTTCGGACCGACCAGCACCGTCTCCGGATAGCCGTTCAGCACGTTCTTCGCGCGCAGCATGTCGAGCACCGGAATGCCCTCGGTGATGCAGACGATGACGCGGATGCCGGCGGCTGCGGCTTCCATGATCGCGTCGGCCGCGAACGGCGGCGGCACGTAGATGACGGAGGCATCGGCGCCGGTGGCGGCGACGGCTTCTTCCATCGTGTTGAACACCGGCAGGCCGAGGTGCGTGGTGCCGCCCTTGCCCGGGGTGACGCCGCCCACGACCTTCGTGCCGTAGTCGAGCATCTGCTGCGCGTGGAAGGTGCCCTGCGAGCCGGTGAAGCCCTGCACGAGCACCTTCGTGTCCTTGTTGATCAGAACGGACATGTCTTGGAGTCCTTCGAAATTCGGAGTCGTTCGGCTTCGGATGCATCGGACAACGGCGAAACGCCTTTGTCCGTCAGGAGTTGCTTCCACAACCCCGGCCCATCGCTTCGCTCCGGGCCGCCCCCTTCACTCAAGGGGGCTCTGAAAAGCATCACGCCGCCGCGCGTAATGGTCAGGCGGCCTGCTTGACGGCCGCGACGGCCTTCTTCGCACCGTCGTTGATGTCGTCCGCCGGCGTGATGGCGAGGCCGGAGTTCGTGAGGAGCTCCTTGCCCGCCTCGACGTTCGTGCCCTCGAGGCGCACGATCACCGGCACCTTGACGTCGACTTCCTTGACCGCGCCGATGATGCCCTCGGCGATCATGTCGCAGCGGACGATGCCGCCGAAGATGTTGACGAAGATCGCCTTCACCTTGTCGCTCGACAGGATCAGCTTGAAGGCCTCGGTGACGCGCTCCTTGGTGGCGCCGCCGCCCACGTCGAGGAAATTCGCCGGCGAACCGCCGTTGAGCGCGATGACGTCCATCGTCGCCATGGCCAGGCCTGCGCCGTTGACCATGCAGCCGATGTCGCCGTCCATCGTGACGTAGTTGAGGTCGTACTTCGACGCCAGCACCTCGGTCTCGTCCTCCTGGCGCACGTCGCGCATGGCGACGAGCTCGGGATGGCGGAACGAGGCGTTGTCGTCGGAGTTGATCTTGCCGTCGAGCACGGCGAGGTCGCCGGTGGTGAGGATCGCGAGCGGGTTGAGCTCGACCAGCGCGAGGTCCTTCTCCATGAAGAGCTTGAACAGGCCCGTCATGATCTTGGTCAGCTGGCCGACCTGCTTCGCGTTGAGGCCCATTGCGAAGCCGATGTCGCGGCACTGGTACGGCTGCAGGCCCTCGACGTAGTTGATGTTGAGCGTGTGGATCGCTTCCGGCTTTTCGGCCGCGACCTGCTCGATGTCCATGCCGCCCTCGGCCGACGCGATGAACGTCACCGACTTGGTGGCGCGGTCGACGAGCACCGACAGGTACAGCTCCTTCGCGATGTCCGTGCCTTCGGAGATCAGCACGCTGTCGATCGGCAGCTCGACGCCGGCGGTCTGGTAGGTCGCCATCTTCGTGCCGAGCATCTGCTTGGCGTACTGCGCGACTTCGTCGAAGTTCTTCGCGAGCTTCACGCCGCCGGCCTTGCCGCGGCCGCCCGCGTGGATCTGCGCCTTGACGACCCACAGGTCGCCCGGGATCTGCTTGGCCGCCGCCACCGCCTCGTCCGGCGAGCGGGCGACGATGCCCTTGGGAACGGCGATGCCGTAGTCGGCAAAGAGCTGCTTCGCCTGGTATTCGTGGAAATTCATGCGTCACCGAAGGATGGACGTGGGGCTCGCGCGCGAATGCACGCCCGGCGGGCCGGCGCGAGGGGGCCGTATTGTCGCCGATCGGGGCGGTCGGCCGCAAAAACCCGCCCGGGAACGCCCCGTGGAGCGGGCACCTATACTCGCGCGACCGCCCGCCGGACGCGCGCCGTGCCCCTGCAGACCGTCGTTACCCCGCTCGACGCCGACCACGTCCTCTACCGCGAGCTGCGGCTGTTCAACCTCTATCGCGTCCTGGAAGCCGCCCTGCTGGTGCTGCTGGTGTTCGGGCCGGTGGAGGGCGTGGTCGGGGCGCCGCGCGCGGTGGTGCTGGCGCCTTCGGTGGTCATCGCCTACCTGTTCGTTTCGCTGATCGTGCTCGCGCTCGGGCGCCGGCTCGACGTGCGCGTCTCCGCCGGCGTCGGCGTCGCGGCCGACCTCTTCTTCGGCATCCTCGCGATCCACGCGATCCCGGTCGCCGGCACCGGCATCGCACTGATGCTGATGTTCAACGTCGGCGCCGCGGCGCTGCTGCTGCCGCCGCGCATGGCGTTCACGGCCGCCGGCGTGGCCGTGCTCGGCCTCATCGCCGAATACGCGTGGAGCGCGGCCGATGCCGATACGCGGCGCGCGCTGGCCGAGCCCGTGATGTTCGCGATCGGCTACTTCGCGCTCGCCACGGTGATGAACGTGCTCGGCCGCCAGATGCGCGAGAGCTACGAGATCGCCGCGCTGCGCACGACCGAGAACGAACACCTCGCGCAGGTCAACGAACTGATCATCCGCCGGCTCCGCACCGGCGTCGTGCTGGTGGACGGCAGCGGCCGCATGAAGCTCGCGAACGAGGCCGCGACCGCGCTGCTCGGGGACATCGGCGACGAGGCGAACGGCTATCGCGAACTGGCGGTCGCCGTGCCCGAGCTCGGCCGCCGGCTGGCGGCCTGGCGGCAGGGCGGGGCCGTCGACGACGCACCGGTGCGCCTGGCGGTCGACCAGCCGGACGTGATCCCGCGTTTCGCCCGCCTGCAGGCCAACAGCGACCAGGCGCTGGTGTTCCTCGACGACACCTCGCTGGTGTCGCAGCGTGCCGAATCGATCACGCTGGCTACGCTGGGGCGCTTCTCGGCGAGCCTCGCGCACGAGATCCGCAACCCCCCTCGCGGCGATGAGCTATGCCGTGCAACTGCTCGAGGAATCCGACGACATCCGCGTCGCCGATCGACGCCTGCTGGAGATCATCCACCAGCACGTGCAGCGCATGAACGGCATCGTCGAGAACGTGCTCGGCCTCGCGCGGCGCGAGCCGGCCAAACCCGAGGTGGTCGAACTCGTCGGCTTCTCGGCGCACTTCGTCGAGGACTACCTGGTCAGCCACGGCATCGAGGGCGACACGCTGGGCAGCGCGTCGTCGCTGCGCGAAGCGAACGCGCTGTTCGATCCGCGCCAGCTGCACCAGGTGGTGACGGTGCTGGTGCACAACGCGCTGACCTACGGGCGCATGCCCGGCGAGCCCGCGCGGGTGACGCTGCGGGTGAGCGTGGAGGCCGGGCAACCGGTGCTCGACGTGCTCGACCGCGGCCCGGGCATTCCGGAGATGGTGCGCACGCGGCTGTTCCGCCCGTTCTTCACCACGTCGAGCCACGGCACCGGCCTCGGGCTCTACATCGCCCGCGAACTCTGCCGGGCGAACCAGGCCAGCCTCGACTACGTGCCGACCCCCGGCGTCGGCGGCTGCTTCCGCATCCGCATGAGCGCGCTCGGCCGCTGACCTGACGCGGGGTTGACGAAAACGGCCCAAAGTGGCCGCAGCCTGTCACTTCCGCTAAGGTGCCCGGCGGAGGATCCGATGGCCGAAACCCGTAGCACCCCCGCCAAGTCCGCGCTGGTCGTCGACGACGAGCGCGACATCCGCGAACTGCTGGTCATGACGCTGGGCCGGATGGGCCTGCGCTGCGACACGGCCGCCAACCTCACCGACGCCCGGGCGCTGCTGTCCCGCAATACCTACGACCTCTGCCTGACCGACATGCGCCTGCCGGACGGCACCGGGCTCGAGATCGTCTCCGAGATCAACCAGAAGCATCCGACCACGCCGGTCGCGATGATCACGGCCTTCGGCAACGTCGAGGCGGCCGTGGAGGCCCTGAAGGCCGGCGCCTTCGACTTCGTGAGCAAGCCGGTCGACCTGGGCGTGCTGCGGGACCTGGTCCGCCAGGCGCTCGAGCTTCACGAGCGCCGCCGGGCGGCCAGCGAAGCGGGCATCTCCTCGCGGCTGTTCGGCGAATCGCCGGCGATGGCGAGCCTGCGCGCCACGCTGACCAAGGTCGCCCGCAGCCAGGCGCCGGTGTACATCTCCGGCGAATCGGGCGTGGGCAAGGAACTGGTCGCCCGGACCATCCACGCCGAGGGCGGCCGCGCGTCCGGGCCGTTCGTCCCGGTCAACTGCGGCGCGATCCCGGCCGAGCTGATGGAGAGCGAGTTCTTCGGCCACAAGAAGGGCTCGTTCACCGGCGCCCATGCCGACAAGCCCGGCCTGTTCCAGGCGGCCGATGGCGGCACCCTGGTCCTCGACGAGGTCGCCGAGCTGCCGCTGCCGATGCAGGTCAAGTTGCTTCGCGCGATCCAGGAGAAGTCGATCCGGCCGGTGGGTTCGAACGCCGAGGTCAAGGTCGACGTGCGCATCCTCTCGGCCACGCACAAGGACCTGGCCGCGCTGGTCGAGGAAGGCCGCTTCCGCCACGACCTCTACTACCGCATCAACGTCATCGAGCTGCGCGTGCCGCCGCTGCGCGAGCGCCCCGAGGACCTCGCAGGCTTGGCCGACGTCATCCTGCGCCGGCTCGCCGCCGCGCAGGACCGCCCGGCGCCGAGCCTGTCCCCGGATGCGCTCGAGGCCCTGCGGGGCTACGGGTTCCCGGGCAACGTGCGCGAGCTCGAGAACATCCTCGAGCGGGCCCTCGCCATGGCCGACGGCACGGTGATCCGCGCCGACGACCTGAGCCTGCCGAAGACCTCGCCGCGCCCCGGCGCGACCGCCGCCGCGCCACCCCCGGCGGCTGCGGCGCCGGCCCCGCCCGTCGACCCGCGCACCCAGGATCCGCGGGACACCGCGACCAGCGCCCTGCCCTCGTACATCGAGGAGATCGAGCGTGCCGCCATCCAGCACGCCCTGCAGGAGAACCGCTACAACAAGACGCGGACCGCGGCGGCACTGGGCATCACCTTCCGCGCGCTGCGCTACAAGCTTAAGAAGCTGGGGATCGAGTAGTCGCGGATTGACCCGTCACGTCAGCCGCTCGCGCAACCTGACGCGGGAGGTCAGGCGTTCCGTGACCCGGCGCATCGAACCGTGACGGACGGCTCAACTCCGAGCGGCGGATTGGCGAAGGAATGTTTGGCACGGGTTGTGCGTATGCTTCGCCGCACGGAGAGCGCACGGCAGGCCGAAGCGCGGCGAATCGTCCGTCATATCCGCGAATTGTCATTCACCCCAGGGGATTCACCATGAAGAAGCAGAACGGCTTTACCCTCATCGAGCTGATGATCGTCGTCGCGATCATCGCGATCCTGGCCGCCATCGCGCTGCCGCAGTACCGCAAGTACACGCAGAAGTCGGCCAACGGCGCCTGCCTCGCGGAGGCCA
>NZ_SMRQ01000069.1 GCF_004359965.1 Cognatilysobacter segetis
TGCGAGCCGATGGCTCCTACGAACGCACGTTGCACGGCCACTTGGGGCAAGGCCCCGCCCGTTTTTCCGGAACTTGGCGCATAGAGGGCACCGGCATCGCATTCACGGCTGCAGCCGGGGAGCCTGCGAGTTCCGCGCCAGAGCCCGCAGAAGCGTTCTTCCACCGTCGCCGCCCTGCGTTGGCGCCGCGTCGGCTAATACAATCGGGCACGGTGTCGGATTGGTTTGTATACCGGCCGCGGGTCTCGAAATGAGGCCTAACAATTCGCCCAAGCCGACGCCGCTTCGCGGCGCGGCTTAACTCAGGTGCTAGCCCGTGCCGCTTCTTCCGGGCAAGCACCGAGCCGCCGACCCCAGCTACCACCATCGCCAGTGGAAGGGCTCCCAATTCGCCCTCTGTCCTGACCATGAAACCGACAAGCAGTGCGCCGGCGAAGAGAAATGCCAGCGATACGACGCGCCTTGTTGCTCGGTTGTTCGCTTCAGCCATGGCGTTGGTCCGCTGGTGGGTTGTCGCATGCTGGCCCAGGATCGTGTCGCCACAAAGTGCCTTTGCGTTGCGTCGGTGAAGCTCGCAATGGGCTGGCGGGCTTGCGATTCATCAAGCCCGACGCCGCTGCCGTGCGCAGTGGCAAGGTCGTGCGAGAGCTGCGAGTTCCTCGCAGGCAACGATCGCCTCGACCAGACGAGCTCCTGAGCACCGCCGTTAAGGACGCACGTTGGATACCATCCGACGGCGAACCCGGTATCCACCGAGCAGTGACCGCCGCGACACGCGGCGGTCCGCCACCCGCCTGCATGAACCCGACTCCTGCCATGCCGCGACATCGCTCGAGCCCGCATTCGCACCACTAGGGAGGTGAGGCATGGAGATTTCAGCCCGGATCCGCAGCAACCCCCCCGCATGCGATGTCGCGGTCCAGACCGGCGGTGTCGAGCAGCGTTTGACGGTGGCGGCGAAGGCCAGCGGCCAAGGCAGTGCGGTCAACGGGGGTGAGCTGCTGATGGCCGCGCTCGCCACCTGTTACTGCAACGACCTGTACCGCGAGGCCGCGCGCCTCGGCATCGCGATCCGAGGCTGCGAGGTCGTCGCGAGCGCGCGGTCGACGACATCGGGCGCCCGGCGGAGTCGATCGTCTATGCGGCGCGCGTCGAGTCGTCGGCGACGCCCGCGGAGATCGAGCGGCTTCTCGCCGAAACCGACCGCGTAGCGGAAGTGCACAACACGCTCAGGGTGGGCCGCGAGGTCCGGCGGGTTCCATGGACGGGGCACGCGAGCTGACACTACGCTTGCCCGTGGTCGCGAACCCGACGCGGGCCACGGCACGCGTCCCCCACGACGCTTGGCCGCAACCGGATCGACAAGGGGTGGCGCATGCATGCGCATCTGTTCAGGGGTCCAGGTCGCGTATTCGGCTCAGCCCCGACCCGTCCGCTGCGAGCCTGCCGGCGCGGCACGCGCCATGGACCGCGTTCAAGTCGGTGGAGATGCGCTGCGGCGAGCCGATGCCGGGCGTCGACGTCGACGCCTGCCTCGTCGACATCGCGACGTTCGGTTGCCACCTCGCCGATGCACACATTCGGATCACCGAGCAGACCCTGCAGGCGGACGGATCCGATGACCGCGACTGACCGGCAACGAGCAATGCGCGGCCGACGCCGTCCTCGCGCACGTGCTGCGATGACCACCGCGACGGGCCGGCGTTGAAACAGGCGCGCGCTCTCGCAACGATCGTCATGTTCGCGGCTATCTCGTTGATCGTGGTGGCGGGGCTCGTCGCGATCGCCTCGGCCGTGCTCGAAGTCCTGTCGCCGTCCGAGCTCTGGGGCGTCGCGGGCGCGTTCCGCACCGGCTTCTACGCGGCCCTGCTGCTGGGTGCGATGCCGGCGCTGCTGCTGGGCGCGCCCGCGTACTGGTTGCTCTGGCGGGCCGGGCGCGCACGCTGGCGCTCGGCGCTGCCGGTCGGCGCGGCTTTGGGTGCGCTGGTGCTGCTCGTCGAGCCGGGCCTTGCCGGCTGGGGCATCGTTTGCGGCATGCTCGTCGCGGCGCTCACGCACGTGGCCGCGGCGCGCTGGCTGGCGCCCGCCATCGCATCGACGTCGCCGCCCTGAGACTGCAAGGACCTTCGGTGGACACCATCAGCTTCGACGACTTCCTGAAGGTGGAGCTTCGCGTCGGCCGCATCGTCAGCGCGACGGTCTTCGAAAAGGCGCGCAAGCCCGCGTACATCCTGCACGTCGATTTCGGCGAGGCGCTCGGCACCAGGAAGTCGAGCGCGCAGATCACGGCGCTGTATCGACCCGAGGACCTCGTCGGCCGCCTCGTGCTCGCCGTCGTGAACTTTCCGCCCAAGCAGGTGGGGCCGCTGATGTCGGAATGCCTCGTGACGGGTTTCCACAACGAGCGGGGCGAAGTCGCGCTGTGCGTTCCGGATGCGCCCGTGCCGCTCGGCACGCGGCTGCTGTAGCGGCGCGCCGCTCAGCGGCTGGAGGTGCGGAGCCAAGCGCGCACTGGAGCGGGTTCGCGACCTCGACTCATGTTCGATCGCCCGCTGGCGCATGGGCTTCGTTGCGGTGCAACGTACCGCCGAGTCGATGGAAGCGCTCGCCGATCCTGGCATCCGCCGCGACAGGGCCGTTGCGGACGGCGGAAGTAATGCCGTCCCTGCACCTCGAATGAGCCCGCTTCTGGCGCGCATGCCTGCGCGCTATCGTGGCGCCGGACCCCGCGTCCACGACGGTGCCACTACTGGCGCCCGAGCCCGGTATCGACCGCATCCGTTCCAGGAGGTCGCATGAACACGCTCCGCATGCTCGCCGCCGCCGCTGCCCTTGCCGGCCTGTGCGGCTGCAACCTCGCCGCGCCGGCGGCGCCTCCGCCGAGCAGGATCGGTACGCGGCAGCTCGTCGCGACGTCCGACGGCGTCGTCTGGAAGTTGAACACCGAGACGGGCGAAACGCGACGCTGCCTCGACGGCATGGTCGAGAAGGCGTGCGTGCTGGCGAACGACGTGGATTCCGTGGCGCAACTCAGGCCGAATCCGGCGACGTCGCCTGCACCGTCAGAGCCGGTAGCGCAGGCCGACACGCCGCTTTCCGGCACGACCCCGGCAGATGCGGCGCCCGCCGGCGACATTGGCGCGACGGCCCCACCCGATCGCTGACGCTGTCGCACGCAAGCGCGACGCATCGGCGTCGCGGTGCGGTCGAACGCCGATTCCGCGTCAGTGCCGCGCGCCTTCGCGCGTCACGAGATCGACCACGGCCGGCTCCAAGGTCGCGAGGCCGGCCGCTCGACCAAGCTCGAGCGCGTCGCCGAGTGCGCGGCCGCGATTCAGTGCCGCGTCGAGCGCCACCATGGCGCCGACCCGATTCGAGGTCGCGCAGTGGATCAGCACGCCGCCCTCGCGACGGGCATCGTCCAGCAGCTCGCCGAAGCGACGCACGCGCTCGCGGTCGAGGTCGACGGGCCCCGAGATCGGCAGCGTCCAGTATCGAAGGCCGAGGCGCGCGACCTCGTCGCCCTCGTCGTATCCGGCCGGCTCGCTCGGCGCGCGCAGGTTGATCACCGTGCGTACGCCGGCCGCGGCGAGCTGCGAAAGCTGCACCGGCGTCGGCTGCCCGGCGGCGTACTGGCCTTCGGCGAATTGCGTGGGTGCGGTCATGGTGCCTCCGGGCAGGGGTTGATCAGATCAGGCCGAGCGCACGCGCGGTTCGGTACAGCATGTAGAGCGCGACGATAGCGATGAGACCCGCCAGCACGAGGTTCAGCGCGCCCTTGCGGCCGGCGAGCCGCGTTGCCAGTCGGGTGCCGAACAGGCTGCCGAGCGCGCCGCCGCCGATGAACACCGCGGCAAGCGGCCAGTCGATAAGGCCGCTCGTCGCGTAGCTGAGCGCCGTGGTCAGCCCGAACGCCGTGACGGCCACCAGCGAGGAGCCCACGGCGAACAGGATCGGCATGCCGGTGGACGCGATCAGGCCCGGTACGACGAGGAAGCCGCCGCCGATGCCGAAGAAACCCGACAGCAGCCCGGTGGCCGCACCCGAGCCCAGCAGCTTCGGCGCATTGCCGCGGTTGAGCACGACGGTCGGATCGCCCTCGCGCCCGCGCGAACGGACCATCAGCCCGGCGACCACCAGCATCAGCAACGCGAACAGTGCCAGCAGCGTCTGCCCGTTCATCGACTTGCCGAGCAGCGCGCCGAACCAGGCGCCAACCACGCCGGCCGTGGCGAACGTCGCCGCACAGCGCCACTTCACGTTGCGCCTGCGCGCATGCGTCGTGAGCCCGGTCAAGGCATTGGCGGCGACGGCGAGCGCGCTGGTGCCGATGGCCACGTGCGGATCGTGCACGCCGACCAGGTAGACCATCAGCGGCACCGCGAGAATCGACCCGCCGCCGCCGACCAGTCCGAGCGTGAACCCCACCGCGCTGCCGGCCAGTGCACCGAGCAGGATCTGCAGCAGGCTCATCGGTCGACCTCCTGGCTGCCGCAGTAGGCGGCGTACAGCGCGTCGAGCACACTGGCGGCCGGACCCTCGGCGAGCGAGTAGAAGATGGTCTGCGACTCCCGCCGGGTTTCCACCAGCGCCATGTCGCGCAGCACGGCGAGGTGCTGCGAGAGCGCCGACATGCTGAGGCCGGTGATCGGCTGCAGCTCGCCGACGGACGCTTCGCCCTCCACCAGCTGGCAAAGCACCAGCAGGCGTGCCGGATGGGCAAGCGCCTTCAGCAACGCGGCCGCTTCATCGGCATGACGCGACATTTCCTCCGGCGAGGGGAGCATGCGGGCGGCGGGCTTTTTCGCTGAACGAGGCATGGCGTTTGTATTTTAGGTATCGCTTGACAACAAACTTCGACGGACCTAATTTAGATCCATCTAAAGTAATTCGCAAGGGCCTTCGTCATGAACCCGAACGTCGAGAGCTTCTACGACCCGGCCACGTTCACGTTCACCTACGTCGTGTACGAAGGCGACGGCGGGCGCGCTGCGATCATCGATCCCGTGCTCGATTTCGAGCCGGCGTCCGCACGTACCGCCACCGCCTCGGCGGACCGCGTGCTCGACTTCGTGCAGGCGCACCGCCTGTCCGTCGAATGGATCCTGGAGACGCATGCGCATGCCGACCACCTGACGGCCGCGGCGTACCTCAAGGGCCGCACCGGCGCGACGGTCGCGATCGGCCGCGGCATCACGCACGTGCAGGAACGGTTCAAGGCGCTGTTCGGCCTCGGGCCGGACTTCGCCACCGACGGCCGCCAGTTCGACCGCCTGTTCGGCGACGGCGACACGTTCGCGATCGGTGCGCTGGAGGCGCGCGTCATCGCCACGCCGGGCCATACCGACGACAGCCTCACCTACGTGATCGGCGACGCGGCGTTCGTCGGCGACACGCTGTTCGCGCCGGAAACCGGCACCGCGCGCGTCGACTTCCCCGGTGGCGACGCGCGCAAGCTGTACCGCTCGATCCGCCGGCTGTTCGACCTGCCGCCGCAGACACGGCTGTTCCTCTGCCACGACTATCCGCCGCCCGAGCGCGCCGCGCGCGCCGAGACGTCGCTCGAGGAACAGCGCACGCGCAACGTGCACGTCGGGAACAACGCGAGCGAGGACGCGTTCGTGGCGATGCGGACGGCGCGCGATGCCACGCTGCCGGTGCCGCGGCTCATCCTCCCCGCGCTGCAGGTGAACCTGCGCGCGGGTGAGCTGCCACCGCCCGACGCCAACGGCATCCGCTACCTGCGGCTGCCGGTCGACCAGATCGGAGGTGCGAAGTGACCACGGCCTGGCTGCTCGCGCCCGCCGGCGGCTTGCTGATCGGCCTGTCGGCGACGCTGCTGCTCTGGCTCAACGGGCGGGTCGCCGGCATCAGCGGCATCCTCAACGGCGTGCTGTTTCCGCACGGCGGCGACGTCGCGTGGCGCGCGGCGTTCCTGCTCGGCCTGATCGTCGCCGCCGGGCTCTACATGACGCTGGTACCCGGCGCGCCGCAACCGCGCGTGGACTTCCCGCGCGCGGGGCTCGTCGTGGCCGGCGTACTGGTCGGCTTCGGCACGCGCATGGGCAACGGCTGCACCAGCGGGCACGGCGTCTGCGGCATCGGTCGGCTGTCGGTGCGATCGCTCGCCGCCGTCGCCACGTTCATGGCGACCGCGATCGCGACCACGTTCGTGGTGCGCCACGTCATCGGGGGCGGGGCATGAAGAAGCTTTCGCTCGCCGCGCTCGCGTCCGGCGCGCTGTTCGGCATCGGCCTGGCGATGTCGGGCATGACCGACCCGCGCCGCGTGCTCGGCTTCCTCGACCTGTTCGGCGACTTCGACCCGACGCTGATGTTCGTGCTCGGCGGTGCCGTCGCCACCACGATGCTGTTGTTCCAGTTCGTGCTGCGCCGCGGCAGCCCGGTGCTCGCCGACACCTTCCACCTGTCGACGCTGAAGCACATCGACCGCCGCCTGCTCGGCGGCGCCGCGATCTTCGGCATCGGCTGGGGCATCGCCGGCTACTGCCCGGGGCCGGCGCTGGCGGGACTCGGCGTCGGGTCCGTCGAAGCGTTGTGGTTCGTGCCGGCGATGCTGGCCGGGCTGCTGCTGCATCGGCTCGTCGCCCGCGCCTAGCGCGGCGCCGGGCGCGTTACGGGGTGCCACTACAATGCCGGCCCGCCGCGTCGATGCCGACCGCGCGCCGCCTTCGGAGCCGTCGCTGAACACGGACACCCTTCGCCTCAAGGCCGACTGGCAGTACGAGCAGCACGGCCGCCGGCAGCACTACACGATCCAGGCATTCCTCGGCTCCGCGCTCGTGGGCCGCGGGCACGGCTGGTTCGAGCCGGGCGGCCGCTTCCTGCTGGAGAAGGTCGAGATGACCCCCCGCCACCGGTCGAAGGGGTACGGCAGCCTGGTGATCGAAGCCCTGCGCGAGAAGGCGCGGGCCAGCGACTGCACCGAGTTCGTCTTCCACGGGGTGCGTCCGGCCAACCGCGGCGCGATCCGTCTGTACGAATCGCTGGGTGCGCAGGGGATCGCCAAGCCCGACGGGCTCATGGATTTCGTGATCGCCCCGCCCTGACCCCGCCCTAACGCCGACGCCCGCCGGGAATCCGGCGGGCGTCGGCCCCGCGCCACGCGAAGCCTTCCGCAGCGCAGCGTCCACCCGCTGCTCCCGCGCCCACCAGGCCCGTGTCGGTCCTACCGCCGGTTTCCCGGCGCCCCGCTGGCACGTGCCTTGCCTGATGCCCTCGAGCCCACGCACGAGCGGCCGCCATGACCGACGCGATTTCCTCCGTCCTCTCCCAGATCCGCGCCCACGAGATGCGGATGAAGGGCATGGCGGACGTCGCCTCGAGCCCGGGCATCGCGCCCACCGCCGGTGGCGCGCCGGCCGGCGTGGGCGGCACGCAGGGCGGCGGCTTCGGCACCGCGATGTCGAACGCGATCGACAACGTCAGCCGCGTGCAGAGCGACGCCGGCGAGCTGCAGCGCGCGTTCGAACTGGGCGATCCCAAGGCCGACCTGGCCCGCGTGATGGTGGCGATGCAGCAGTCGCAGGTGGCGTTCCGGGCGACGGTCGAGGTGCGCAACCGCCTCGTCCAGGCGTACCAGGACGTCATGAACATGCCGATCTGACCTCTGCCCCGCCCCGCCGACCGACGCACTGACGAGACTCCCCGATGGCCGTGATCGCACTTCCCAAGTCCACCGAGAACCTGCAGAAGCTGGGGCGCCTGCAGGACATCCCGGCCGTGCGGCAGGTGGGCATGATCGCGCTGGTCGCGGCCGCCATCGCAGCGGGGCTGTGGCTGTTCTTCTGGACGCAGAAGCCGAACTACGTGCCCGTCTACGCCGGTCTCGACGCGAAGTCGACCGAGGACGCATCGCAGCTTCTTTCCACCTCCCAGATTCCCTTCCGCATCGACCCGGCGACCGGCGCACTCGCGGTGCCGACCGACAGGATCGGCGCCGCCAAGATGGCGCTCGCCTCCGCCGGTCTGCCCGCCAACGGCGACAAGGGCTTCGAGGCGATGGAGGGCGACCAGGGCTTCGGCACCAGCCAGTTCGTCGAGAACGCACGCTACCAGCACGCGCTGGAGACGGAACTCGCCCGCACGATCTCCAACCTGCGCCCCGTGCGCGAGGCGCGCGTCCACCTCGCGCTGCCCAAGCCGAGCGCGTTCACCCGCGACAAGCAGGACGCCAGCGCATCAGTCGTGCTGCAGCTGCGGACCGGCAGCACGCTCGAGCAGGGCCAGGTCGACGCGATCGTCAACCTGATCGCCACCAGCGTGCCGGACCTGCCGACCAACCGCGTCACCGTGGTCGACCAGTTCGGCCGCATGCTCTCGCAGCGCGATCCGACCTCCGCCGAGGCGATCGGCCAGCAGCAGTTCGACCAGCAGCATCGCCAGGAAGCGGTCTACGTGCAGCGCATCGAGCAGCTGCTCGAGCCGATGACCGGCCCGGGCCGCGGGAGCGCGCAGGTCAGCGTCGACATGGACTTCAACGAGACCGAGGAAGCGAAGGAAACCTACGGCCCCGACCAGCAGGTGCGAAGCGAGCAGGTCTCGGAAAGCGGCGACCTGGGCGCCATGGCGGCCGCCAACGCCAACGTCGCCGCCGCCCAGGGCGTGCCCGGCAGCGCGAGCAACCTGCCCAACGCCCAAGGCACGGCACCGGCCGCCGCCGCGAAGCCCGCGCCCCCGACCAGCGCGCAGGGTTCGCGCAACTCGGTGCGCAACTACGAAGTGGACCGCACGCTCACCCACACGCGGCAGGCGCCCGGCAAGATCCGCCGCGTCACCGCCGCGGTGCTCGTGGACAACGTGCCGGCCGGCCCGATGGGCAAGGACGGCAAGCAGAACCTGCGTCCGCTGACGCCCGCCGAGCAGCAGCGCATCCAGACGCTGGTGCAGCAGGCGATCGGTTTCGATACGACGCGCGGCGACGCGGTGTCGGTGGTCAACGCCCCGTTCGCCCGCGACGTGGCCGGCGACGCCGGCGACTCCACGCCGTTCTGGCAGGATCCGAAGGCGCGCGAGCTACTGCGGACGATCCTGGGCGGCATCGCCGTGATCGTGCTGATCTTCACCGTGCTGCGCCCGGCGCTACGGCAGATGCTGCAGCCGAAGGTGGTGATTCCGCAGCAGTCGACGGTCGCCACGATCGTCGCCGAAGAACTCGAGCAGGGTGCCGCGAACCCACGCGCCGCGCGTGCGCCGAGCGACCCGGCGCTGCCGACCGCCGCCATGCAGTTCGACCAGAAGCTCGACGTCGCGCGCACGGCGGTGACGAGCGATCCCAAGCGCGTGGCGCAGGTGGTGCGCGACATGGTGGCGTCCGATGGCTGATTACTCGAACCTCACCGGCACGCAGCGCGCTGCGATCATCCTGCTGACGCTCGGCGAGCAGCAGGCCGCGGAGGTGCTCAAGCACATGTCCGCCAAGGAAGTGCAGAAGCTGGGCGTCGCGATGACGTCCGTGAGCGGCGTGACGCGCGACCAGGTGGTCGACGTCGTCGACGATTTCGTCGAGACGCTGCAGCAGCCGTCGGGCCTGGGCTCCGGCGCGGACGAGTACGTGCGCGCGGTGCTGGTGCAGGCGCTGGGCGAGGACCGCGCGTCCAGCCTGATCGACCGCATCCTGCTCGGCCGCAACACGCAGGGCCTCGACACGCTCAAGTGGATGGAGCCCCGCGCGATCGCCGAGCTGGTCCGCAACGAGCACCCGCAGATCATCGCGATCGTGATGTCGCACCTCGACCCGGACCAGGCCGCCGAAGTGCTCAAGGCCCTGCCCGACCGCGTGCGCAGCGACGTGCTGGTGCGCATCGCCACGCTCGACGGCGTGCCGCCGCATGCGCTCAACGAGCTCAACGACGTGATGGCCAAGCAGTTCGCCGGCAGCCAGAACATCAAGTCGTCCGCGCTCGGCGGCGTGAAGTGCGCGGCCAACATCCTCAACTTCATGGACGGCGGCCAGGACGAGGCGATCCTCGGCTCGATCGGCCAGATGGACGAGACGCTCTCCACGCAGATCCGCGACCTGATGTTCGTGTTCGACAACCTCGCCGACATCGACGACCGCGCGATGCAGACCATCCTGCGCGAGGTGCCGAACGAGAAGCTCGCCGTCGCGCTGCGCGGCGCCGACACCAAGGTCAAGGACAAGATCATCGGCAACATGTCGCAGCGCGCGGCCGAGATCCTGAAGGACGACATGGAGGCGCGCGGCCCGGTGCGCCTGGCCGACGTCGAGGCCGCGCAGAAGGAGATCCTCTCGATCGTGCGCAAGATGGCCGATGAGGGCGCCATCCAGCTCATCGCCAAGGCGGAGACGTTCGTATGAGCGAGGCCGCGGTACTGCGCTGGATCGCGCCGGGTTTCGAGCATGTCGCGGCGGTCGACCTGCCGCAGCCGCCCAGCGTGGAAGAGCTGCAGGCGATCACCGACGCGGCGTACCGCGACGGCTTCCAGCGCGGCCATGCCGAAGGCCTCGCCGCCGGACAGGCCGACATGCGCCGGATGATCGCGCAGATGGAAGGCATCCTCGACAGCTTCACGCGCCCGCTCGCACGTCTCGACGGCGAGGTGGCGGACGCGCTGGCCGACCTCGCCACGCGCATCGCCGGCACGCTGGTCGGACAGGCGTACCGCGCCGATCCGACGCTGCTCGCCGACCTCGTGCGCGAGGCGCTGGACGCCGTGGGCAGCAGCTCGCGCGACGTCGAGCTGCGCCTGCATCCCGACGACCTCGGCCTGCTCATGCCGCAGCTGATGACGCTGGACGGCGTGCGCCTGACCGGCGACACCACGCTCGCGCGCGGCGAGCTGCGCCTGCATACCGAAGGCATGCGCATCGACGGGCGCCTCGAATCGCGCCTGCGTGCCTGTCTGGATTCGCTGCTCGACACGCGGGGCGCGGCATGAGCACGTCCGTCGCCGCCGCGCAGTGGGAGGAAGCCCGCAACCTGCGCCTGGCTGCACGCCTCGCGCAGGCCGAGCCGACCGTGCCGAACGCCGGCCTCGCGCGCGAAGGCGTGCTGCGCCGCGCGGTCGGGCTCACCCTCGAAGCCTCGGGTTGCTCCGCGCCGATGGGCTCGCGCTGCCGGGTCGAAGTCGCCGGCGGTCGCTGGGTCGACGCGGAAGTCGTCGGCTTCGCCGGCGATCGAACGTTCCTCATGCCGACCGCGCACCTCGAGGGCCTGCTGCCGAACGCGCGCGTGGTGCAGAGCCACCAGCAGGGCGAGGTCGCGGTGGGCGAAGGCCTGCTCGGCCGCGTGATCGATTCGGACGGCGTGCCGCTCGACGGCCGCGGGCCGATCCGCGCCGAGGGCCACATGGGCCTGTCCGGCGTCTCCATCAATCCGCTCATGCGGGAGCCGATCACGCGCTCGCTCGACGTCGGCGTGCGCGCGATCAATGCGCTGCTGCCGATCGGTCGCGGCCAGCGCGTCGGCCTGTTCGCCGGCTCCGGCGTCGGCAAGTCGACGCTGCTGGGCATGATGACCAGGTTCACCGCAGCGGACGTCATCGTCGTCGGCCTGATCGGCGAGCGAGGCCGCGAAGTGCGCGATTTCGTCGAGGCCACGCTGGGCGAGGAAGGCCTGCGCCGCTCGGTCGTCGTCGCCGCGCCGGCCGACCGACCGCCGCTCGCGCGCCTGCACGGCGCGCTGCGCGCCACCGCGATCGCCGAGTACTACCGGGACCAGGGCTTGCATGTCCTGCTGCTGATGGATTCGCTCACCCGCTACGCGCAGGCGCAACGCGAGATCGGCCTCTCGGTCGGCGAGCCGCCGACCACGCGCGGCTATCCGCCGTCGGTGTTCGCGAAGCTTCCCGCACTGGTGGAGCGCGCCGGCAACGGCGCCGACGGCCGCGGCTCGATCACCGCGTTCTACACCGTGCTGACCGAGGGCGACGACCAGCAGGAGCCGATCGCCGACGCCGCGCGCGCGATCCTCGACGGCCACATCGTGCTCAGCCGCCGCATCGCCGATTCCGGCCAGTACCCCGCGATCGACGTCGAGGTGTCGGTCTCGCGCGTCATGCAGGACATCACCGACGCGCCGTGGCGCGAGCGCATCCGCAAGCTGCGCCGCCTGATGTCGGCCTACTCCACGCAGCGCGACCTCATCGCGATCGGCGCCTACCAGCGCGGCAGCGATCCGCTGGTCGACGAGGCGCTCGCGCGCTGGCCCTCGATCATGGATTTCCTCGGACAGGACGTCGCCGAAGCTTCCGATGTCGAACAGAGCAAGGCCGCGCTCACGCGGCTGCTCGACGACGGCAACCTCTGACGGACGACCCGATGGCCCCCCGCTCCCAACGTCTCGACCCGATCCTCCAGATCAAGCAGCGCCAGCAGGATGAAGTCGCGCAGCAGGTCGCCGCGCGCGAGGCCGCGCAGGCCGAGCAGCAGGCGCGCCTCGACGCGCTGCAGCGCTATGCCGCCGAGTACACGCAGCAGCCGATCCAGGGCGCGACGATCAACCCGGCGCTGCTCGCCAACCGCGTCGCGTTCCAGTCGAAACTGCAGCAGGCGGTGCAGCAGCAGGTGCAGGTGGTGAGCCGCACGCGCGAAGCCACCGAGCTCGAGCGGGCGAAGCTGATGCTGGCCAGCCGCGAGACGCACGTGCTGGAGAAGCTCGCCGCCAGCTACCGCACCGAGGAAAGCCGCGCCGCCGACAAGCGCGCGCAGAAGGAACTCGACGACATCGCGGGCCGCCGCGTGCGCGCCGCCCTCGGCGCCGAAGGCGAAGCGCGATGAACATCGGGCGCGCGCTGGCGATGTTCGACGCGTCGAAGACGGGCGAGATGCGCGGGCCGTCGGCGTCGAAGACGGCGGAGCGCCCCGCGTTCGAGTTGCCGGAACACGAGTCGATATCGCCCGAAGGGACGCCGGCCACCGCCCGTCCGCCGCGACCGCATGCCGACGCCGCACCCGCGAACCGCGGCGCGACGAAGGCGCAGGCGTCCGCCACCGCAGCGCCGGACGAAACCGGTGCGCCCGCCGATCACAGCGCCCGGCCGGCGACCGCGCGCGCCGCCGGCGGTC
>NZ_SMRQ01000070.1 GCF_004359965.1 Cognatilysobacter segetis
CGATGCGCACGCGATGCACGGTGCGTGCGCCCAGCGTCACAGGCTCCTGGTAGGCCGGCAGGCGCGCGGCGGCCAGCGCGGCGATCACGCGCGCGGCGTCGGCGGACGTCGCATAGCTGCCGAAGTTGACCGCGTAGTCGCCAGCCGCGGTGGCCGCCGCGCCCGGTGCGGCGGCCTCGACCGGCGCATCCGCGGCCGGGGTCGCCGGTGCAGGCGTGGGCAGCACCGCCGCGCCGGTGGCGGCCGGCGCGGCGAGCGGAAGGTCGAGCGTGCGGGTATCGCCCGCGGCGTCGGGCGCGGCCGGAACCCGCAGCGGAACGCTGGAGGCACCGCTGTCCGGCGCCGGGTCCATGACCAGAAGGGGCAGGAAGACCACTGCCAGGGCGACGAGCACCGCCGCGCCGAGCAGCCGCTGTTTCAGGGCAGGTTCCATCGCGTCCGCTTGCGGCGGGGGTGGCCCGCCTTGTCGAGGCGAATTATACCCGCCGCCCCTCGCCTGCCCGGCGGCGGGCGATCGCGTTCAGCCCTCGGTGGCCGTCGACGCGCCGAGCGCCTCGAGCGCCTCGGCCGCGGTGTGGAACGAGCCGAACACCAGGACGCGGTCGCCGGGCGCCGCGCTTCGGGCGAGCCCCGCAAGCGCCGCCGGGACATCGCGCCAGTGACGCGCCTCCCGCGCCGCGGTCCCCGCCAGGCGCGCCGCGAACGGCTCGACCTCCAGAACACGCGGGCCGTGCCCGGGCAGCCCGGCGACGTGCCAGGCGTCCACCCGATCGGCCAGCGCCGCCGCGACACCCGCCACGTCCTTGTCGCCGAGCGCCGCGAACACCGCATGTGTGCGGCCGACGGCCGGCGTCCGGGACAGCCACGCCGCCAGCTCACGCGCGGCCTGCGGGTTGTGGGCGACGTCGACCACGTACTCCACGCCGTCGCGCTCGATGCGCTGCAGCCGCGCCGCGATCCGCGCGCGGGCCACGCCAGCGCGCAGCGCGGCGTCGTCGATCGCCAGCGGACTCGCGCGCAACGCCGCGATCGCCACCGCCGCGTTGCGCAGCTGCGACGGCGCAGCGAGCGCGGGCATCGCCAGCTCGATGTCGAAGCCGACCTCGCGCCAGCGCCAGCCGTCGTCGACATCGCGGTCGACGAAGAAATCGCAGCCGATGCGCAGCGTGTTCGCGCCGATCGCATACGCATGGCGCAGCACGCTCGACGGCGGATCGTCGTCGCCCAGCACCAGCGGTTTCCACGACCGCGCGATGCCGGCCTTCTCGAAGCCGATCGACTCGACGTCGTCGCCGAGCCAGTCGGTGTGGTCGAGGTCGACGGTGGTGATCGCGGCGACGTCCGCGTCGACGATGTTGGTCGCATCCAGGCGGCCGCCGAGCCCGACTTCGAGGATCGCGAGGTCGAGCTGCGCGCGCTCGAACAGCCACAGCGCGGCGAGCGTGCCGACCTCGAAGTAGGTCAGGCCGGTGTCGCCGCGCGCGGCCTCGATCGCCTCGAACGCCTCGACGATCGCGGCGTCGCGCGCGTCCTGCCCCTCGATGCGGATGCGTTCGTTGTAGCGCTGCAGGTGCGGCGAGGTGTAGGTGCCGACCCGCAGGCCCTGCGCACGCGCGATCGCCTCAATGAACGCGACGGTCGAGCCCTTGCCGTTGGTACCGCCGACGGTGATCACGACCGGCGCGGGCCGCGTCAGGCCGAGGCGCGCGTGCACCTCGCGGATGCGGTCGAGGCCGAGGTCGATGGCGCGGGGATGGCGGGCTTCGAGGCGGGCCAGCCAGGTGTCGAGGTCGTGCGGCATGCGCGGATTGTAGGACGCGGGCCCGCGCGACCGCGTCCGGAAACCCTAGAGCGCGCGATGCACCGCCTCGCCGAACAGCGCGGTGTGGTGGCTGCAGTCGTTCAGCCGCACGACGTCGAGGCGATCGACCGACGGACCTTCGAGCAGATTGATCGTGGTCGGTGCCTGCCGGAAGCGCCACAGGTGCGCCAGCGGCAGGCCCAGGACGCGACACAGCAGCACGCGGTTCACCGCATCGTGCGCGACGACGAACAGCGTGTCGCCATCGCCGAGGCCTTCGCAGGCGCGCGCGAGGGCCGGCCAGGCGCGATCGAGCACGTGCTGCAGCGACTCGCCGCCCGGCATCAGCACCTCGTGCGGCGCGTCGCGCCAGGCCCGAAGCCGCGCGGCGTCGCGCTCGCGGATCTCCGCGGCCAGCAGGCCTTCCCACTCGCCGTGCGCGATCTCCATGAGGCCCGCGTCGGTGCCGAGCATCGGCGCACGCTCGCCGAGCGCGATCTCGGCCGTGCGCCGCGCACGCGCGAGCGGCGACGCGACGGCGCGAGTGATCGGCACGTCGCGCAGCCGCGTGGCGAGCGCGGCGGCCTGCGCCTCGCCGACCGGCGACAGCGCGATGTCCTCCTGCCCCTGGTAGCGGCCTTCGGCGTTCCACGGGGTTTCGCCATGGCGGGCGAGGATGATCTTCATGCGCGCTCCTCAGATCTGCTGGATCGACAGCACGCCGGGCGTGCCGCGCAGCAGCTCGAGCTGCGCCTCGTCGATCTCGCGGTCGATGGTGATGGCGGCGCGCGCGAAGCCGTCGCCGGCCGCGCCCAGCGCGAAGTTGATGATGTTGATGCCGGCCGCGCCCAGCTGCGAGCCCACCGTGCCGACCATGCCCGGCCGGTCCTCGTTGCGCATCAGCAGCACGTGCGCGAGCGGGTCGAACTCGATTTCGACGCCGTCCAGCGCGACCACGCGCGGCGCACGGTGCAGCGTGGCATCGATCGTGCGTCGCACGTCGCGACCGTTCGCGTTGTCGCCTTCGATCGTGAGGCGCACGAGGCGGTCGTAGCCGTCGCCCTCGCCGCCCACCGTCTCGGAGACTTCGAGCCCGCGCGCGGCGGCCTCGTGCAGCGCGTTCACCGGCGTGACGCGGCCCGAGGCCGCGCCCAGCAGCGACGACACCAGCAGGCGCGTGAGCGGCCGAGTATCGAGGCCTTCGGTGCGGCCTGCGTAGCGGATCTGCAGGCGCGTCGGCGCCGGCACCAGGCGCGAGGCCACGCGCCCCAGCGCGGTCATCAGCGGCATCCACGGCCCCACCTCGCGCGCGGCTTCGGGGGTGAGCGGCGGCAGGTTCACGCAGCCGGCGACGGCGCCGGTGGCGACGAAATCGATGATCTGGCGCGCGAGGATGGTGCTCACCGCCTGCTGCGCTTCGCTCGTCGACGCGCCCAGGTGCGGCGTCAGCACGAGGTTGGGCTGCGTGCGCAGCGGCGAATCGGCGGCGAGCGGTTCCGTCACGAACGTGTCGAGCGCCGCGCCGGCGAGGTGGCCCTCGTCGAGCAGCCGCAGCAGCGCGGCCTCGTCGACCAGCCCGCCGCGCGCCGCGTTGATGAGCATCGCGCCGGGCTTCATCGCGCGCATGCGCGCCTCCGACAGCAGGTTCGTCGTCTCTTTCGTGCGCGGGATGTGCAGCGTCACGATGTCGGCCCAGGCGAGCAGCTCGTCGAGCGGCATCAGCGGCACGCTGCCGCGCCCCGCGGCGGCGGCCGGCAGAAAGGGATCGTAGGCGGCGACGTCCATGCCGATGCCGCGCGCCTTGCGCGCCACCGTGCTGCCGATGCGGCCCAGGCCGATCACGCCCAGCCGCTTGCCCTCGAGTTCGAAACCGGTCAGGCCGGCCTTGGGCCACTGCCCGGCCTTCATGCCCGCGTCCGCGCGCGGCACGTGACGGGCCAGCGCGAACAGCAGCGCGATCGCATGCTCGGCGGCGGCCAGCGTGTTGCCGTCCGGCGCATTCATCACGGCGACGCCGCGCGCGGTCGCCGCGTCGACGTCGATGGTGTCGACGCCCGCGCCGGCGCGGCCGATCACCTTGAGCTTCGAGGCCTGCGCGAGCGCCTCGGCGGGCACTTTGGTCGCCGAGCGCACGAGCACGGCGTCGACGTCCGCCAGCGCCTGCGCCAGCGCGGCGTGGTCCTTGATCGGTTCCGGGGCGACCTCGACGTCCCAGCCCGCATGGCGGAACAGGTCGAGGCCGTCTTCGTGGATGCCATCGCATGCCAGCACTTTCATCGTCGCGCTCCTGGTGGGGGATGCGCGGATGCCTTGCCAGCCGGCCGTCGGGAACGACGGAACTGCGGTCGAACGGCGATGCGTGCATGCGCGGCGGCATGCGGTGCTGCGGTCGGGAGACGGGGCCGGCTGGCATGGGAATCCGCGACGGGACCGAGCCTAGCAGATGACCGCGTGCGGACAAGCGCCCGTCGACCGGCGGACGCGCGATGATGGGGGTGCCCGTTAACGAGGAAACCCGCCATGCCCATCGCCCACGGCCGCTTCGAGGTCAAACGCATGCCGCAGGGCGCGCTTGATCTCGGCGACGGCGCCCAGGCCCTGCACCTGCGCTTCGACAAGTCGTTCGACGGGCCGCTCAGCGCGACCAGCGTCGTGCACATGCTCGCGATCGGCACGCCGGTCGAGGGCTCGGCCGGCTACGTCGCCGTCGAGCGCCTCGATGCACGCCTGGAGGGTCGCGGCGGACGCTTCGCGATGATGCATTTCGGCGTCATGGACCGCGGCTCGCCGTCGCTCAGGCTCGAGGTGGTGCCCGACTCCGCCGATGGCGAGCTCGAGGGCCTGCGCGGTTCGATGCGCATCGACATCACCGACGGCGCGCACTACTACACCTTCGACTACACGCTGCCGCCGGGCTGAACCTGCAGCCCTCCGCGCACCGCGTCCGCGACCGTCGTCGGGCGGCCGATCGCCGCCGCGGTACCCGAACGAAAGAGGCCGGCGTCTCCGCCGGCCCCGTTCGCGTCGCGCGTGTCAGTTCCGCTCGGGAACGCCGAGCTCCTGCAGCAACTGCGGCGCCGGGTAGACCTCCTGCATGATCCAGCGCATGTAGCGCTGGTCGACCGAAATCATGCGCGTCATCGCCGGGTCGAAGACCCAGTTACTGCTCACCGACTCCCAGTTGCCGTCGAACGCGAGGCCCACGAGTTTGCCCTGCGCATCGAGCACCGGCGAACCCGAGTTGCCGCCCGTGATGTCGAGGTCGGACAGGAAGTTCACCGGCACCGTGCCGAGCCGCTTGTCGGCGAGACCGCCGTAGTTCTTCGCGGCGATCGCGTCGAGCTGCGCCTTCGGCGCGTCGAACGGTTCCTTGCCGGTGGCCTTCTGCGCGACCTGCTCCAGCGTGGTGAACGACGGCTGCTTCGATCCGTCCGCCTTCGTGTACCCCATCACGTTGCCGAAGGTGATGCGCAACGAGGAGTTCGCGTCCGGATACACGGCCTGGCCATGCGCCTTGCGGTAGTCCGCCAGCGCCTGCAGGAACACGGGGCGTGCGACCAGCGAATCGCCTGCGCGCGTGCGCACCTCCTCTTCCAGACGCAGCACATCCGGCATCACGGCGACCGCGAACTGCAGCGCTGGGTCCTTCGACTTTTCCAGCGTCGCGCGATCGGCGCCGAGCAGCGCGAGGCGCGCCTGCGTATCGCCGAGCTTCGACTTCGACAGGCGATCGAGCGCGCGATCGATCGACTTCGCGTCGGTGCCGCCCAGCCAGGCGTCCAGCGACGCGATGCGCTCGCTCGCGGGCAGCTTCGCGTACTCGCGCAGCCAGTAACCGATGAGCTCGCGATCCATCTGCGGCTGGTAACGGCGTTCCATCTGGCGCAATGCGCCCTCGAGCGACGGCAGGTCGCGCTGCTGGTAGCCGGCCTCGCGGGCGGCATCGGGCTTCGCGCGCTCGATCGACGCCCGGTACACCTGCGTCGCCGCGCCGAGGACGCCCGTGCTGCGCAGCTGGCCGAAGACGAGGTCGCGCTCGCGATGCGCGCGCGCCTCGTCGCCGAGCTGCTCGAGGCGCTCGTGCGCCGCCAGACCGGCCTGCCCGCGTGCGCCCTGCGAGCGCAGCCAGGCCAGTACCGCCTGCTCCTCCTTCTGCTTGCGGCCCGCGGCATCGATGCGACGGAAGCCTTCCAGCTGGCCGTCGTAGTTCTTCATGGCGTTCTGCCAGCTGCGCACCGTCGCGGCGTACTTCACGGCGATGTCCGGATTACGGCGGCCGGCGTCCTCGACCATCGACACCAGGTTCTTGTAGTGACGGCCGACGACCGGATACGTCCAGCCCGAGGTCGCGTCGAACTCGCTGGCCAGCGCGTAACGCGCGGTGCTGCCCGGATAGCCCGCGACCATCACGAAGTCGCCCTGGCCCAGCGGCTTGTCGGCGAGCTTGAGGAAATGCTTCGGCTGGAACGGGACGTTGTCCGGCGAATACGCGGCGGGCCGGCCGTCCTTGCCGACGTAGGCGCGGTAGAACGAGAAGTCGCCGGTGTGGCGCGGCCACATCCAGTTGTCGACCTCGCCGCCGTAGTTGCCCACGCTGCGCGGCGGCGCGTAGACGAGGCGGACGTCCTTGATCTCGAGATTCTTGAACAGGCGGTAGGTGTTGCCGCCGGCGAAGCTGTAGAGGCGGCAGCGATAGCCCGGCGTCGCCTCGCAGGCGGCGACGAGCTGCTTCTCCAGCGCGTCCAGCGCATGCGTGCGGCCGAGCGCGTCGGGCGCCGCCGCGAGCGCGTCGCGCACCTGCCGGGTGACGTCCTGGATCGACTCCAGCGCATAGATGCGTGCGTTCGGCCCGGCCGACAGCTCGTCCACCGGCGTGGCCGCGTTGAAGCCGGTTTCGATCAGGTTCTTCTGCGGCGTCGAATTGAGCTGGATCGCGCCGTACGCGCAATGGTGGTTGGTGACGACCAGCCCCTGCGGCGAGACGAAGCTCGCCGTGCAGCCGCCGAGCGACACCACCGCACCCATCGGGTCACCGGTGAGGTCCGCCAGCTGCCGCGCGTTGAGCTTCAAGCCCGCCTTCTTCAGCGGCCCGGCGATGTCGGGCAACTGCTGGGGTACCCACATGCCTTCGGCGGCCACCGCAGCGGTGGAGACGGCCGCGAGCGCGGCGAAGGTGGCGATGGCGAGGCGGTGTGGGCGCATGGAAACTCCGGCGACGGGTGCGAGGGACGGTGGGTCGAGCCGGCGCGTTCGCCGCGCCGGCGGGTGGATTTCAGGGGGTCATGCGCGATGCGGGCTCATTCCGCCGGCAGGCCCATCTCGGCGAGCAGCTGCGGGGCCGGGTACACCTTGGCCATCAGCCAGCGCATGTAGCGCATGTCGACGTGGATCGCGCGCTTGTAGCGCGGGTCGTACATCCAGCTCGCGCTGACGGCCTCCCAGTTGCTGTCGAAGTTGAGCGCGATCAGCCGGCCTTCCGCATCCAGCACGGGCGAGCCCGAATTGCCGCCGGTGGTGTCGAGGTCGGTGAGGATGTTGACGGGCTGCGTCCTGAGCGCGGGATCCGCCGTGGTGCCGAAATCGCCCTTGGCGATGGCGTCGCGAAGCGGCTTGGGAGCGTCGAACGGCTTGACGCCGGTGTGCTTCTCGACGATGCCCGCCACCGTCGTGACCGGCACGTAGTGCAGGCCGTCGCGCGGGTCCATCCCGCGCAGGTTGCCGTAGCTCACGCGCAGGGTGGAGTTCGCGTCGGGATACACCGACCGGCCCTGCGACTGGCGGTAGGCGATCAGCGCGCGCATGTACGACGGCCGCAGGCGCAGCAGGTCGCCCTCGCGCACCTTCGACTCGTCCTCGAGCCTCAGCACCGCCGGCATGAGCGCCGCCGCGGCCTGCAGCAGCGGATCGGTATCGGCCTTGAGCGACGCCTCGTCGCGCGACATCGCGGCGAGCCGCGTCGCCTCGTCGCCCAGCTTCGTGCCGGCGTACATCGCATCGAGGCGCGCACGCAGCGCGTCCGCGTCGCGGCCGAACACCGCGTCGAGCTCGGGTACGTGCTGCGCGGCGGGCAGCGCCTGGTAGCGCGTCAGCAGGTCGGTGAGCAACGCCTTCTCGACGGCAGGGTCGAAGCGTCGCTGCACCTGCTTGAGCTGGCCGGTGATCAGCGCTTCGTCGCGCTGCTGATAGCCGGACTCGCGCGCGGCGTCGGGCTTGGTGCGCTCGTGCGCGAGGCGTTGCACGGTGAGCGCGGCGCGCAGCAGCTGCGTCTGGCTGCGGATCATGCCGAACAGCTGGTCGCGGTCGCGCATGGCGGCCGCCTTGTCGAGGATCGCCTGCACCGCCGTGATGTCCGCGCGCGTCGCCTTGGCCGACGGCTGCTTCGACAGCCATGCCAGCATCTGCGCCTCGTCGGCTTCGCGCACCTTCGCCGCATCACTGCGGCGCAGGCCGTCGAGTTCGCCCTGCGCGCGCTTGAGGGTGTTCTTCAGGCCCTGCACCTGCGAGGCGTACAGCACGCGCGTGGCCGGGGCGCTCGCGGCCTTGTCGATCGTGTCGATCATCGACTGGCTGAGCTCGACGCGTGTCGGCAGCTGCCAGCCGATCTGCTGGACGAACTCGCTGGCCATGCGGTGGCGGAAGGTGACGCCGGGATAGCCCGCGAGCATGGCGAAGTCGCCCTCGCCGACGTTGCGGGTGGAGACCTGCAGGTGCGCCGGCGGGTTGTACGGCACGTTGTCGGGGCTGAAGTCGGCCGGCTTGCCGTCGCGGCCGACGTACGCGCGCAGCACCGTGAAGTCGCCCGAATGGCGCGGCCACATGAAGTTGTCGACCTCGTCGCCGTAGTTCCCGATCGACTCCGGCGGCGCATAGACGAGACGGATGTCGCGCAGCTCGAGCTGGCGGATCAGGTAGAAGTCGGTGCCGTAATACATGTTGGCGACGCTGCAGCGCAGACCGGGCTCGCGCTCGCAATCGGCGATCGCGGCCTTGGTCGCGGCATCCACCGCGTCGTAATACGCACGCCCGCTCTTGCCCTTGGCGCCGGCGAGGATGCGGTCGGTGATGCGGTCGAAGCCCGTGGTCACCAGCACGCGGTAGTCGGGGTTCGCCGGCAGCTCGTCGGCGCGGGTCTTCGCGACGTAGCCATTGGCGATGAGATCGCGCTCGGGTTTGCTGTTGTACTGGATCACGCCGAACGCGACGTGGTGGTTGGTCAGCACCAGCCCGTCCTTGGAGACGAAGGCGCCGGTCGCACCGCCCACCTTCACGACCGCATTCAGCGGCGGCCGCGTGAGGTCGGCCAGCGCCGCGGGGTCGCCCTCGAAGCCGGCGGCCTTCAGCTGCGGCGCGATGTCGGGCAACTGTGACGGCATCCACATGCCCTCGGAGGCGGCGGCGGGCGCGATGGCGAGCGAGAGGGCGGTGGCGAGCAGACGGCGACGCATGGCATTTCCCCTGGGGCGGCCAGCGACCATAGCGGCACTTCGCGGGCGGCCGCAAACCGGCCGGGCCTTCAGGCGCGCGTCCGTATAATTCGCGCTCCACCGCGCGCCGCGCATCGCAGGCCTTCCGCATGTCCGAGACCGTCACCGCCCCCCTGCCCGCGCAGACCATGCGCGCCCTCGTCAAGCGCGAAGCCGCCAAGGGCATCTGGATGGAGGAGGTGCCGGTGCCGGTGCCCGGCCCGAACGAGGTGCTGATCAAGCTCGAGAAGACGGCGATCTGCGGCACCGACCTGCACATCTACCTGTGGGACGAGTGGAGCGAGCGCACGATCAAGCCGGGCCTGGTCATCGGCCACGAGTTCGTCGGCCGCATCGTGCAGCTGGGCACCGGCGTGACCGGCTATACCGTCGGCCAGCGCGTCTCGGCCGAGGGCCACATCGTCTGCGGCCACTGCCGCAACTGCCGCGCGGGCAAGCAGCACCTGTGCCCGAACACGGTCGGCATCGGCGTGAACCGCAACGGCGCGTTCGCCGAATACATCGTGATGCCGGCCTCGAACCTGTGGCCGATCCCGGACCAGATCCCGAGCGAGCTGGCCGCGTTCTTCGACCCGTACGGCAACGCCGCGCACTGCGCGCTGGAATTCGACGTGGTCGGGGAGGACGTGCTGATCACCGGCGCCGGCCCGATCGGCATCATCGCCGCGGGCATCTGCAAGCACATCGGCGCGCGCAACGTGGTCGTCACCGACGTCAACGATTACCGCCTCAAGCTCGCCGCCGACATGGGCGCGACGCGCGTGGTCAACGTGTCGAACACCTCGCTCAAGGACGTCATGAAGGACCTCCACATGGAGGGCTTCGATGTCGGTCTCGAGATGAGCGGCAACCCGCGCGCGTTCAACGACATGCTCGACTGCATGTACAACGGCGGCAAGATCGCGATGCTGGGCATCATGCCCAAGGGCGCCGGCGCCGACTGGGACAAGATCATCTTCAAGGGCCTCACGCTGCACGGCATCTACGGCCGCCGCATGTACGAGACCTGGTACAAGATGACGCAGCTGGTGCTCAGCGGCTTCCCGCTCGGCAAGGTGCTGACGCATCAACTGCCGGTCGACCGGTTCCAGGAAGGTTTCGACCTGATGGAAGCCGGCAAGAGCGGCAAGATCGTCCTGAGCTGGAACTGAGGACGCGACGATGGGTTTCGTGCTCATCGTCCTCGTCTTCGTGATCGCGGGCTGGGCGTTCCTGGCTCGCAAGGCGGGCATGGGCGCGTCGACGCCGAGTGCCGTCTCCGACGGCTACGTGCCCGTGAACGCCTACGACAACCCGTACGACACCAACGAAAACAACGATCGGCCGTTCGAGCCCGATAGCTGCAGCGATATGTCCGACGATTCGTCGTCGAGCGACACGTGCGACAGCGGCGACGGCTCCAGCAGCGACTGATCCCACCGCCCGAGGGCAGGAACCCGCATGTCACTGACCGAACGCTACGAAACCACCCTCGACGAGATCCGCGACGCCGGCCTGTTCAAGTCCGAGCGCATCATCACGTCGCCGCAGGCGGCCGAGATCACGCTCGCCGACGGCCGCACGGTGCTGAACTTCTGCGCCAACAACTACCTCGGCCTCGCCGACCATCCGGACATCATCGCGGAAGCGAAGAAGGCACTGGACACGCACGGCTTCGGCATGGCCAGCGTGCGCTTCATCTGCGGCACGCAGGACCTGCACAAGCAGCTGGAGAAGACGATCGCGGACTTCTTCGGCAAGGAGGACACCATCCTCTACGCCGCCTGCTTCGATGCGAACGGCGGCCTGTTCGAGCCGCTGCTGGACGAGAGCGACGCGATCATCTCCGACGCGCTCAACCACGCCTCGATCATCGACGGCGTGCGCCTGTGCAAGGCCAAGCGCTACCGCTACGCCAACTGCGACATGGCGGACCTGGAGAAGCAGCTGCAGCAGGCCAAGGCCGACGGCGCGCGCACCGTCATGATCACCACCGACGGCGTGTTCTCGATGGACGGCTTCATCGCGCCGCTCGACGAGATCACCGCGCTCGCCGCGAAGTACGGCGCGCTGGTGCACATCGACGAATGCCACGCGACCGGCTTTCTCGGCGCGACCGGCCGCGGCTCGGCCGAGGTCAAGGGCGTGCTCGAGAAGATCGACATCATCACCGGCACGCTGGGCAAGGCGATGGGCGGCGCGCTCGGCGGTTTCACCACGGCGAAGCGCGAAGTCATCGAGCTGCTGCGCCAGCGCTCGCGGCCCTACCTGTTCTCGAACTCGCTGCCGCCGCATGTCGTCGCCGCCGGCATCAAGGCGTTCGAGATGCTCGACGCCGCCGGCGACCTGCGCACGCAGCTGCAGGAGAACACGCGCTACTTCCGCGAGCGCATGACGGCCGCCGGCTTCGATATCAAGCCGGGCGTACACCCCATCAGCCCGGTCATGCTCTACGACGCGCCGCTTGCGCAGCGCTTCGCCGAGCGCCTGCTCGAGGAAGGCATCTACGCGATCGGCTTCTTCTTCCCGGTCGTGCCGAAGGGCCAGGCACGCATCCGCACGCAGATCTCGGCGGCGCATACGCGCGAGCACCTGGACCGCGCGATCGACGCATTCACGCGCATCGGTCGCGAGCTGGGCGTCGTGCAGGGCTGATCGGGACGCGGGGACGCGGCGGTGCGTCCTGCCCTGCGCCGCCTCTTCCTGCTCGCGATCGAGAGCGACGCGCTCGCCGAACGCACCGCGCAGGGCTGGGTAACGCGCTGCCTGCACTGCCGCACGCGACTGCACGTGGCGTCGGACGGCACGCCCGGCGGCAGCGCCTCGCTCGAGCACGTCGTTCCGCGCGCCTGGTTCGGCAAGCGGGCCGCCGAAGCCCTCGCCGCCCGCGTCGGCGGCGACGCCGACGATGCACGCAACCTCGGCGTCGCCTGCGCACGGTGCAACCAGGACAAGGGCAAGGGGCCGGACGCGCGCGGCCCGGCGGATGCCCGGGCACTCGAGGTCGTGTCGACGCTGGTCGATCGCCGCCTGCAGCGCTGGCGCCCGCCTCTAGCCTGACGCGATGGCCGTCGTGCCGCGCCGCGCGGATTCCCGACTGGTCGCCGACGCTAGCCGCGCGTCACCGGCGCGAGCGCCTCGATCTCCGCGGCCGAAAGGGAGCGCCAGGCGCCCTTGGCCAGCGTGTCCAGCGTCACCGGCCCGATCGCCACGCGCACCAGCCGCAGCACGCCGATGCCGTAGGCCTCCAGCAGGCGGCGGATGTGCCGGTTCCGGCCCTCGTCCAGCACGATCTCGAGCCATGCATTGCGCTCGCCCTGGCGCAGCAGCGTCGCGCGCGTCGCCGCGAGGTGCTCGCCGTCACGCAAGGTCCCCGCAATCAGCGCGGCCAGGTCGGCCGGATCGGGAATGCGATCCACCTGCACGTGGTAGGTCTTGTGCGGGCCGCGGGCCGGATCCGTGATCGCCGCCGCCCACTCCGGGTCGTTCGAGAACAGCAGGAGACCTTCGCTCGCCTTGTCGAGCCGGCCGACCGGCGCGATCCACGGCAGGCCCGCGCCGTCGAAGCACCGGTAGACGGTGTCGCGACCCTTTTCGTCCCGCGCGGTGGTGACCAGCCCGCGGGGCTTGTTTAGCGCGAGGTAGTGTCGGGCGGAGGCGTCGCCCGCGGCACCGTCGACATCCACGCGATCGACGTCCATACGTACGGGAAACTCGGGGTCGCGCACGAGGCGGCCATTGACGCGCACCCGTCCCGCCGCGATCCAGGCCGCCGCCTGCGTGCGCGAGCACAGCCCGCGCTTTGAGAGCACGCGCGCGAGCCCATGCCGGGGGCCGGCCGGCGCGTGCACGGCGCGGACGGTTACTTGCCCTGCGTGTCGGTTGCCGGCGCGGGGGCCGGTGCCGCCGGCGGCGCGCCCTTCGCGACCCGCACGCCGCGCGCCTTCATCCAGGCGTCGAACTCGTCGGCCGTCATGCGCTTGCCGTTCTGGTTCATGTCGAAGCGCCAGGGCGTGTTGTCGAACTGCGTCTGCGGCTTGTAGGACGCCGGATCCATGCCGGGCGTGAACTGGCCCGGCTGCGTCGACATCGCGGAGGCCCGGCACTTGTCGATGCGAAGGCGCAGCAGCACCGCATCGACCGACTGCGCCTGGTCGAACGCCTGGGCGAACACGCCGCTCGGTGCACCGAGTTGCATGGCCGGCGCGGCGAGTTCCGGGGCGAGCGCCGGCAGCGTCACCGGCGCGGTCGAGCTGCGCGCCAGCGCGGTGCACGCATCCTGCGCCCAGGCGCTTCCGGCGACGAGCAGCAGGGGAAGCAGGACGAGGGAACGCATGGCAGTCTCCGGCGCGGAAGGGACGCCAGAGCATACGTCGCAGGCGGTGAAAAGGGGCGCGGCGGTAGCGACTTTTCCGCACGCCGTCGCAGATGAGCTTCGCAGCGCTCGACCGGCGTTTCGGCCGGGGATCGGCTCGCTGCGCGGTCGCCGCCCGCGCGCGGTGGCGGCCGGAGGCAACGTGACAAAGCCGTCGCACGTCGAAAAAAAACGAAGCCCGGCGCAAGGCCGGGCTTCGGGTACAGCGGTGCGAACAGGTATTACGAGTTCTGCACGTTCAGCTCGGTGCGGCGGTTGCGCTCGTTCTTGCACGCCGGCAGCGTCTGCGGCGTGTTC
>NZ_SMRQ01000071.1 GCF_004359965.1 Cognatilysobacter segetis
CGCCTCGCGCTCGAGGAACTGCTCGCGCACCACCTGAGCCTGCGCGGGCAGCGACGCGCGCATCGTGCGCATGTCGCGCCGGCGCTGGTCGACACGCGTCTGGCGATGCGACTGCGCGACGCGCTGCCTTTCCGCCTCACCGGTGCGCAGTCGCGCGTGTTCGCCGAACTCGCCGCGGACCTTTCGCAGCCCGTGCCCATGCTGCGACTGGTGCAGGGCGATGTCGGATCGGGCAAGACGGTCGTCGCCGCGATGGCCGCGCTGCTGGCGGTGGCTCAGGGCCAGCAGGCGGCGCTGATGGCGCCCACCGAGCTGCTCGCCGAGCAGCACCTCGTCAACCTGCGCGGCTGGCTGGAGCCGATGGGTGTGCGTGTCGCGTGGCTCGCCGGCAAGGTCACCGGGAAGGCGCGCGCGGCAGTGCTCGCCGACGTCGCCTCGGGCGCGGCACAGGTCGTCGTCGGCACGCATGCACTGATGCAGGAGGGCGTGGTCTTCCACGACCTCGCGCTCGCGATCGTCGACGAGCAGCACCGCTTCGGCGTGCACCAGCGCCTCGCGCTGGTCGACAAGGGCCCGCGCGGCCGTGGCACCGTGCCGCACCAGCTGGTCATGACCGCCACGCCGATCCCGCGCACGCTGGCGATGGCCGCCTACGCCGATCTCGATGTGTCGACCATCGACGAGCTGCCGCCAGGGCGCACGCCCGTCACCACGGTCGTGCTCGCCGCCGATCGCCGCCCGGAGCTCGTCGAGCGCATCCGCCTGGCGTGCGCGGAAGGGCGGCAGGCGTACTGGGTCTGCACGCTGATCGACGAGAGCGACGAGGTGGTCGCGCGTGCCGCGCAGACCGCATTCGACGAGCTGACCGCGCAGCTGCCCGAGCTGCGCCTGGGGCTCGTGCACGGCCGCATGCGGCCGGCCGAGAAGCAGGCCGCGATGCTTGCGTTCAAGAACGGCGGGACCGATCTGCTCGTTGCGACAACGGTGATCGAAGTCGGCGTCGACGTGCCGAACGCGTCGCTGATGATCATCGAGAACGCCGAGCGCCTGGGCCTGTCGCAGTTGCACCAGCTGCGTGGACGGGTGGGGCGGGGCAGCGCGGTGTCGAACTGCGTGCTGCTCTACCAGCCGCCGCTGTCCCAGATGGCGCGCGAACGGCTGTCCACGATGCGCGAGACGAACGATGGTTTCGTCATTGCCGAGCGCGACCTGGAGCTACGAGGCCCCGGCGAGTTGCTCGGCACCCGCCAGACCGGCCTTGCCGAATTCCGCGTCGCCGATCTCACGCGCGACGCCGACCTGCTGCCGCGCGTGCAGTCGCTGGGCGAGCGCGTCGCCGAACGCGCGCCGGAACTGGCCGGGCGCATCGTCGCGCGCTGGGTCGGCGGCGCGGTGCGCTACGCCTCGGCGTGACCTCGCGGCCCAGTTCTGCATAATCGATCGATGAACGATCGCATCCCGCTCCTCATCGATACCGATCCCGGCGTGGACGACGCCCTGGCGCTGCTGATGGCCTTCGACGATCCGCGCCACGACGTGGTCGGCCTGACGATCGCTGCCGGCAACGTCGGGCTCGAGCACACCGTCGCCAATGCGCTGAAGCTCTGCGAGGTCGCGGGCGTCGACGTGCCCGTGTTCGCCGGCTGCGCATCGCCGCTGCTGCATCCCGCGCGCGATGCGGCGTACGTGCACGGCCGCGACGGCTTCGGCGACATCGGCTACGCGAAGGCCGCGAAGCAGGCCGAGGCGGAGCACGCCGCGCTCGCCATCCTGCGCCTGTCGCATGAGTACGCGGGCCGGCTCCTGCTGGTGGCGCTCGGTCCGCTCACCAACGTCGCGCTGGCGCTGAAGCTCGACCCCGCGTTGCCGTCGCGTATCGCGCGGCTCGTGGTGATGGGCGGCGCGGTGACCGGCCACGGCAACATCACGCCGGCCGCCGAGTTCAACGTCTACTTCGATCCCGAGGCGGCGCGCATCGTCCTCGAAGGCTTCCCGCACATCGACCTTGCCGACTGGGAAGCGACCATGGCGCACGGCTTCTCGCACGATGGGTTCGAGCGCTGGCTCCAGGCCGATTCGCCGAAGGCCCGCTTCTACGAGGCAATCTCGAAGAAGACCCGCGAGTGGTCGAGCGATCGTCGCGGCGACCACTGGCATTCGGCCGATGCGCTGGCGATGGCCTTCGCGCTCGATCCCGAGGGCGCCGCCGAGACGCTGGAGCGACCGGTCGCCGTGGAACTGGACGGCCGGCACAGCCGCGGCGCGACGGTCGTGGACTGGCGCCGCGAGGGCGGGGCGGCCGACAACTGCCGCATCCTCATGCGCTACGACCAGGCGCGGTTCGAGGCCCGGATGCGGGCGGCGCTGGGCGCGTGAAGCGTTCGGACCGGGCGTCCCTCACGCGGCTTGCACGGCGCCCGGGCGGTCCGTATACTGCCGGGCTCCCCGAATACTGATTGGTGAATGCCATGAAGACCGGCATCCATCCGGACTACCGCGACGTCGTGTTCCAGGACGTCACCACGGATTTCTCGTTCCTCACGCGTTCGACCCTTGGCAGCAAGGAAACGATCAAGTGGGAAGACGGTAACGAGTACCCGCTGGTGAAGGTCGACATCTCGTCGGCGTCCCACCCGTTCTACACGGGCAAGAACAAGATCATCGACACCGGTGGTCGCGTCGACAAGTTCCGCCAGCGCTACGCCAAGAAGTAATTCCGGCTCCGGCCGGCCGCTTCCCAGGCTTCGAACGACGGCTGCCCCCGAGGCGGCCGTCGTCGTTTGCGTTGTCGCGGAGTGCACGCAGTGCTGAATTGGACGGATACAGGCGCGCTCCCCGGCGGGGCGGGGCGGCAGGATCACCGGAACGGTCCATTGGACTTTCGTCGAACCTGCCGACGCAGGCGTATGTGCGATAATCCGCGGCTTGCAAACGACCCAAGAAACTTCTCCTCCAGCCGCGGCGACGCCGCCGCATGCCCCCCAGGAGCGCTCCGTGTCCGATACGAAATCCGGCCTGCAGCAGGTCACCCTGACCGCCGGCGATGCCAACGTGACCCTGCCCGTGCAGCACCCGACCCTCGGCGCGCCGTGCATCGACATCGCCAAGCTGCCGAAGGAAACCGGCTGCTTCACCTACGATCCGGGCTTCACCGCCACGGCGAGCTGCAAGTCGGCGATCACCTACATCGACGGTGACGCGGGCGTCCTGCTCTATCGCGGCTATCCGATCGAGCAGCTGGCCGAGAAGTCGAGCTTCCTGGAGGTCGCCTACCTGCTGATGAACGGCGAACTGCCGAACAAGCAGGAGTTCGACTCGTTCGAGCACGAGGTCACGCATCACACGATGATGCACGAGGCCTTCCGCACGTTCCTCTACGGTTTCCGCCACGACGCGCATCCAATGGCGATGCTGGTCGGCATGCTCGGCTCGATGGCGAGCTTCTACCACAACGAGCTCGACCTCGAGGATCCGGCGCAGCGCCGCCTCGCCGCGATCCGCCTGATCGCGAAGGTCCCGACCATCGCCGCCGCCTGCCATCGCTATTCGATCGGCTGGCCGATGCGCTATCCGAAGAATTCGCTGGACTACACGACGCGCTTCCTCCACATGATGAAGGAAGTGCCGGCCGAGCCGCTGGAGCTCAGCCCGGTCGCCGCCAAGGCGCTGGACCTGCTCTTCATCCTGCACGCCGACCACGAGCAGAACGCGTCGACGTCGACGGTGCGCCTGATCGGTTCCACCGGTGCGAACCCGTACGCGTGCATCGCGGGCGGCGTGGCCGCGCTGTGGGGTCCGGCGCACGGTGGCGCGAACGAGGCGGTGCTCAAGATGCTCGCCGAGATCGGCCGCCCCGAGAACGTGGGCAGCGCGGTCGAGAAGGCGAAGGACAAGAATTCCGGCTTCCGGCTGATGGGCTTCGGCCACCGCGTCTACAAGAATTACGATCCGCGCGCGGCGCTGGTGCGCAAGATGACGCACGACGTGCTCGGCCAGCTGGGCGTCAACGACCCGCTGCTCGAGGTCGCGATGAAGCTCGAGGAGGCCGCGCTGAAGGACGAATACTTCGTCGCGCGCAAGCTCTACCCGAACGTCGATTTCTACAGCGGCATCATCTACAAGGCGTTGGGCATCCCGGTCGAGATGTTCACGGTCATGTTCGCGATCGCGCGCACCGCGGGCTGGGTCAGCCACTGGCTGGAGCAGCAGGAGGATCCGGAGAACAAGATCGGTCGTCCGCGACAGATCTACACCGGCGCCACGCAGCGCGATTACGTGGATGCCAGCCGCCGCTGAGCGGCATCGACATTCCGATGTGAAGCGAAGCCGCGGTCCGTCCGCGGCTTCGTCGTTTCGGGCGTCAGCCGAGCCCGCGCTCGAAGCCTTCGATCTCCGCGTCGGCGACGATCTGCCGCAGCTGCGTGTGGCTCGCGCGTCGCATCGGCTTCTCGTCGACGGGCGAGAGCGGCGCCTGCCGCAGCACGTCGTGCGGCAGCACGGTGACGTCGAACGGCAGGTCGTCGGCGCTGAAGATCCACACCGGCGCGTCGATGTCGCGATGCCGGTCGAGCCGCAGTCGGCGACTGCGCGCCTGCGCCGGGATGTCGTGTTCGACAAAGAAGCGATGGATCGCCTCGGCGTCGTCGACATGCAGGTGCAGCATCACCGGCGAGCGCGCATCGGCGGTGCCCTCGAGCACCGGGCCTACAAGCCGCGGCTCGAACGCACGGAAGAACCGCAGTGCCTCGAGGGCCGCTTCGCGCCGCCGCTGCAGCTCGCCCGCGCTGTCGCGTCCGAACAGGCGCTGGTACTGGCGCAGCGCCGCCTCGATTTCCGCATTGCGGGGCAACGACGCATCGTCGTGGATGCCCAGCCGCTCGGCGGCCTTCAACTTGGCCTGGTGGTAGTCCGCGATCCCGCTTTCGGACATCAGCCGCGCGGCCTCGCTCGCGAGGCGCTCGCGGCGCTCGCGGAGGCGGGACTGGGCATGCAGGTGGGCGTGCTGACGGGCAGGGCGCATGGCGGGGCTCCGTGGCAGGCGAGGCGGGTGTCCGCCACCGGCGAGCGCCGGTGCCTGCACGCTAGCACGGCCCTGTCGACGCACGGTGTCGTGCGTCGCAACCCGTTCAGAAGATGTCGTAGGACTCTTCGCTGCCCTGCTGCGGATCGTTCGACGACGACGGGCCGTAGTCGATGTCGTTCTGCATGCGCTCCAGATCCTCGGCCTTCACCCACTCGGTGATGCCGCCGGTGCCGCCCGGGATCAGGCGTCCGCCCGCGCCGACCGTGACCTTGACCATGCCGTCCGGCGGATCGTTCGGCTGGATCGGCTGGTCCTTGAGCGCGACGCGCATGTAGTCGATCCAGATCGGCAGCGCGGCCTTGCCGCCGTATTCGCGGTAACCGAGCGACTTGAAGTCGTCGCGACCGACCCAGACGGTGGTGATGTACGGTCCGCCGAAGCCGGAGAACCAGGCGTCGCGGTGGTCGTTCGTCGAGCCCGTCTTGCCGCCGACGTCCTCGCGGCCGAGCACCTTGGCGGCGGTGCCGGTGCCGCGCTGTACGACGTCGCGCAGGATCGAGACGATCTGGTAGCCGATCCGCTCGTCGATCGCGCGGGGCGCCAGCGTCATGCCGGTCATGTCGGGCTTCTTCTTCGCGGTGGCCACGGCCTTCTCGCCCGGCTTGCCCGGAGCTTCCGAGGGCGCGGCGGACGCGGCGGGCGAGGGGCCGAGATCGAAGCCGTCGACCACCGTGGATGCCGTGTTGCTGGCGGTGCCGGCGGCGTTGGCGACGACCGCGCAGCCGTGGCAGCCGACGACCGGCTTCTCCTTGAAGATCACCGCGCCGTTGCGGTCCTTCACCGTATCGATGAACCAGGGCGTGACGCGGTAGCCGCCGTTGTAGAAGACGGCGTAGCCGCGCGCCACCGACAGCGGCGTGAGCGACGCGGTGCCCAGCGACATCGAGAGGTTCGGCGGCAACGACTTTTCGTCGAAGCCGAAATTGCTGATGAACTTGCGCGCGTAGTCGACGCCGATCGCGTCGAGCAGGCGCACGGACACGAGGTTGCGCGACTGCACCATCGCCTCGCGCAGGCGCATGGGCCCGGCGAAGTTGCCGGTGTCGTTCTGCGGCCGCCACAGGTGGCCCACGCGATCGCGGAACACGACCGGCGCGTCGAGCACGATCGACGCCGGATTGAACCCGCGCTCGAACGCCGCCGAATACACGAACGGCTTGAAGCTCGAACCGGGCTGGCGCTTGGCCTGCGTGGCACGGTTGAACTTGTTGCCGGCGAAGCTGTAGCCACCGGTGAGTGCCCGCAACGCGCCGTTCATGGCGTCGATGGACACCAGCGCCGCCTGCGCGCGGGGGAGCTGGGCGAGGCGGTAGGACGGGGCGGCGGCCGTCGCGTCCTTCTTCTTGTCCGCGGCGGGCACGTCGCGTCGCACGCGCACCAGGTCGCCGCGCTTGAGCGACGCCAGGCTCATGCCTTCCCAGGCATGCTCGCCGTCGAGCGTGATGCTGCGGCCGTCGGCGAGGGCGAGCTCGGCATTGCCGGCGCGCGCGGACAGGACCAGCGCGGGCAGCAGTGCGCCCTGCGCGGGAATCGTCGCGAGGCGCTTCGCGGCCGCCGCCACGTCGGCATCATCGGCCAGGTCGAGGTGGCGCTCGGCCCCGCGCCAGCCGTGGCGGCGATCGTAGGTGTGCAGGCCGTCGCGCACGGCCGTTTCGGCGGCGGCCTGCAGCGCCGGGTCGATGGTGGTGGTGACGTGGTAGCCCTTGGTCAGCGCCTCCGGACCGTACCGCGTGATCATTTCCTGCCGCACCATTTCGGCCACGTAGGGCGCGTACACCTCGACCGGGCGCTCGTGCGGCGTGGCGTGCATCGGCACCGACTTGGCGGCGTCGGCCTCGGCGCGCCCCACGAACTTCAGCTCGGCCATGCGGTCGAGGATGTAGTCGCGGCGCAGCTTGGCGCGTTCGGGATTGCTGATCGGGTTCGCGCTGGACGGGAACTTGGGAATGCCGGCCAGCGAGGCCATCTCGTCCAGCGACAGCTGGGCGAGGGGCTTGCCGTAGTAGTACTCGGACGCGGCGGCGATGCCGTAGGCGCGATTGCCGAAGAAGCTGACGTTGAGATAGAGCTCGAAGATCTCGTCCTTGCTCAGCTCGCGCTCCATGCGCATGGCCAGCAGCATCTCCGCGAGCTTGCGCGTGTAGCTGTATTCGTTGCTGAGGAAGAACTGGCGCGCCACCTGCTGTGTGATCGTCGAGCCGCCGGGAACGCGCTTGTCGCGAGTGGTCGCCAGCAGCCACACGGCGCGCGCGACACCCTTGAAATCGACGCCGTGGTGCTCGTAGAAGCGCGAGTCCTCGATGGCGATGAACGCCTTCTTCTGCAGCTCCGGCACCTTCTCGATGTCGATCGGATACCGGCGGGTCTCGCCGAACAGCGCCATCAGGCGGCCGTCCTTCGCGTAGACGTACATCGGCTCCTGCAGCTGCACGTCCCTCAGCGTCTCCACGTCGGGCAGCTTGGGCGCGATCACCGCGTACAGCGCACCGGCACCGATCAGGCCGAGGACGATCAGGCCGGCGGTCGCGAACAGCGCCCAGCGGAGGAGGCGGCGGAAACGGGGCATCGGCGAAATGTCACGTAAAGAATTCGTAAGGAGTATAGAGGACGGCCTCCGCCGCTTCGCATCGACGGGCGTCGGGAAACCGGCATCGGGCTGCCCGGACGGATCAGACGGGGCGTGACGGATTTTTGTCGGTGCCCATCACGAAACGTGAGGTCACTGTTGCCACAGGGTGAAAAGTCCGTTATCTAGGCAGTGCCGCAAGAAGCGCACCTAAACGCCTGTGGCAGGGGAGATTCGAAGTGGGCGTGATCACGAAGAGCCAGCCGGCGTTGGTCGGCGTGGATATCAGCTCGACCGCCGTCAAGCTCTTGCAGCTGTCGCGGTCCGGTAACCGTTACCGGGTCGAGCACTACGCGGTGGAACCGCTGCCGCCCAATGCCGTGGTGGAAAAGAACATCGTCGAGGTCGAGGCGGTGGGCGAGGCCATCCGGCGCGCGGTGTCCCGGTCGGGCACGCGGGCCCGCAACGCGTCCGCCGCGGTCGCCGGCTCGGCGGTGATCACCAAGGTGATCCCGATGCCGTCGGACCTCGACGGCGACGAACTCGAAGCGCAGGTCGAGCTCGAGGCGGCGAACTACGTGCCGTACCCCATCGACGAAGTGAACCTCGACTTCGAGGTCCTCGGCCCGATGCCCAACACGCCCGACACCGTGCAGGTGCTGCTGGCGGCTTCGCGCTCGGAGAACGTCGAGATCCGCGCCTCGGCGCTGGAGCTGGGCGGGCTCACCGCGAGGGTCATGGACGTCGAGAGCTTCGCGATCGAGAACGCCTTCGCGCTGCTCTCCGAGCAGCTCAAGACGCCGCGTGACGGCCTCGTCGCGCTGGTCGACTCGGGTGCGACGATGACGACGCTGTACGTGCTCCGCAACGGGCGCACGATCTATTCCCGCGAGCAGGTCTTCGGCGGCAAGCAGCTCACCGACGAAGTCATGCGCCGCTACGGCCTGTCCTACGAGGAAGCCGGCCAGGCCAAGCGCCAGGGCGGGCTGCCCGAGGGCTACCAGACCGAGGTGCTGGAGCCGTTCAAGGAGGCGATGGTCCAGCAGATCAGCCGCCTGCTGCAGTTCTTCTACGCCGGCAGCGAATTCAACCGCGTCGACCAGCTGGTCATCGCCGGCGGCGGCGCGTCGATCACCGGCATCGACCGGATGCTCGAGGACCAGCTCGGCGTGCCGACGCTCGTCGCCAACCCGCTCGCGAACATGACGCTGGGGCCGCGCGTGCAGCCGCACGCCCTCGCGCAGGACGCGCCCTCGCTCATGATCGCCTGCGGGCTCGCGCTGAGGAGCTTCGACTGATGGCACGCATCAACCTCCTCCCGTGGCGCGCCGAGCGCCGCAAGCAGCGCCAGAAGGAATTCGGCGTGATGCTGGGCGCGACCGCGATCGGCGCGCTGGTCATCGCGATGGGCATCAACATGTTCTACGGCGCGCAGATCGACGGCCAGACCGAGCGCAACGCGTACCTGGAGCAGCAGATCGCGGACGTCGACAAGCAGATCACCGAGATCGCCGAGCTCAACAAGACCAAGTCCCGGCTGCTCGCGCGCAAGGAAGTGATCGAGAAGCTGCAGGCCAGCCGCTCGCAGATGGTCCACCTGTTCGATTCGCTGGTGCGCACGATTCCCGACGGCGTCGTGCTCACGTCCATCAAGCAGGACGACCAGGCGCTGACGCTCGAGGGCCGCTCGCAGTCGAACGCGCGCGTGTCCACCTATATGCGCAACCTCGAAGGTTCGGGCTGGATGACCGACCCGCAGCTGTCGATCATCGAGGCCAAGGGCGAGGACAAGGGGCTGCCGTACGAGTTCAGGCTGCTGGTGAAGCTGGCCGACCCGAACGCGCCGCGCGATACGGACGGCGACGGCGTGCCCGACAGCGCGCCGGTAACCGCGACCGCCGCACCGGCATCCGCCACTCCGGCCGCTGCCGGCGCGCCTGCGACGCCGGAGGCGGCGCCTGCCGCGCCTGCGCCGCAGCCGACCGCCACCAACCCCGCGACCACCACGCCGGGAGGTCAGTCGTGAGCCGCAAGATCGACATCAAGAGCCTCGACTTCAACAACATGGGCTCGTGGCCGCGCGAGGCCAAGGCCATGTTCTGCGGCCTGATGGCCCTGCTGATCATCGCGCTGTTCTGGTTCCTCTTCATCGGCGACAAGCGCGACCAGCTCGCGTCGCTCGAAGCGAAGGAAGTTGAGCTTCGCAAGTCGTTCGACGACAAGCAGGGCCAGGCGGCGAACTTGGGTGCGCTGAAGCAGCAGCTCGTGCAGATGGAGCAGCAGCTCCAGCAGATGCTGCGGCAGCTGCCCAGCAAGAACGAAATGCCCGACCTGATCGTCGACATCTCGCAGACCGCGCTGGCGACGGGCATCACCAACGAGCTGTTCCAGCCGGGCGACGAGCAGCCGAAGGACTTCTACGCCGAGAAGCCGATCTCGCTGCGCATGGTGGGCACGTACCACCAGTTCGGCGCATTCATGAGCGGCGTCGCCTCGCTGCCGCGCGTGGTCATCATGACCATGCACGACATCTCGCTGAAGCCCAAGAACGCGACCCCCGGCACTGCCGGCGCCAACGACGGGCTGCTCGAGTTGTCCGGCACGGTCAAGACGTACCGCTACCTCGACGAAGAGGAAGTGGCGAAGCAGGCGGCTCCGGCCGCGAACGGGCAGAAGCCCGCCAACGCCGCGCCGGCCCCTGCCGCGGAGGGAGGCTGACATGCGTATCGCGATCATCCGCGCCGTCGCGCTCGCCGCCGCCCTGACCGGCTGCGCCCGCGGCGTGACCAGCACGCCGGGCGATGCGCCCAACCTCGAGAAATGGATCGCCGAGGCACGCGCGCGTCCGGCGCCGCCGCTCGATCCGTTGCCCGTGATGCAGCAGTTCGAAACATTCGAATACGCGGCGCAGGGCCTGCGGGATCCCTTCAGCCGCGCCTTTGCCGACGACGGCAGCGGCAGCGGCCCGCGTCCGGATTCGGCGCGGCGCAAGCAGGCGCTCGAAGCGTTTCCGCTCGACAGCCTCGACATGGTCGGCACGCTCGGCACGGGCGGCGGCCTGACGGCGCTGGTGATGGCACCCGACAAGGTGACCTACCGCGTTCGACCGGGGGACTACGTGGGTCAGTCCGACGGCCGCGTGACCGCGGTTCGCGAAGACCATATCGAGCTGGTGGAACTGGTGCCCGACGGGGCGGGTGGCTGGCTGGAACGGCCGGCCACGCTGGCACTCGACGACAACAAGTGATGCTGAGGGGATGAGGATCATGATTTCTAAAACTGCCCAATCCGCAAGGAAGGCCCGTCCCCAGGTTGGGGTGGGGCTCGCGGGTGTCGCCCTCGGCCTGCTCGCCGCCCTCGGAAGCGTCCATGCCGCGCCGCCGGTGTCGAGCGCCCCGGTCGCGCCCGCACCGAGCCTCGATCCGGCCAAGCAGCTGCCGGGCGCCGTCAGCGTCGCCGACATCGATTTCAAGCGCGGCGACGACGGCGCCGGACGCCTGGTCGTGCACTTCAGCGGCGACGGCGCGATGCCGGACCTGCGGAAGGTCGGCTCGAGCGTGATCGTGGACATCGGCAACGCCCAGCTGCCCGACAACCTGCGCAAGACGCTGGACGTGAGCGATTTCGCCACGCCGGTCACGCGCGTCGATCCCCGGATGAGTGGTGCCGGCACGCAGCTGGTGCTCGATACCACCGGTTCGTTCGACTCGATGGCCTACCAGACGGGTCGCGACTACATCGTCGAGATCACGCCGAAATCCGCGGCATCGACGCGCGCGGTCGGCGGTACGGCCGCCATCAAGACCGCCGCGGCGCAGGTGATCGCGAGCAGCGCCGCAGCCCGCTACGCGGGTAAGCCGGTCACGTTCAACTTCCAGGACGTGCCGGTGCGCACCGTGCTGCAGCTGATCGCCGAGGAATCCGGCCTCAACATCGTCGCGTCCGACACCGTGCAGGGCAACGTGACCCTGCGCCTGGTCAACGTGCCGTGGGACCAGGCGCTGGACATCGTCCTGCAGGCCAAGGGGCTCGACAAGCGCCGCAGCGGCAACGTGGTGTGGATCGCGCCGCAGTCGGAAATCGCGAAGTACGAGCAGGACCGCGAAGACGCGCGCATCGCGCTCGACAACCGCACGGATCTGGTCACCGAATACATCCAGATCAACTACCACAACGCCGACGCCATCTATAAGGCGCTGACCGAGGCCAAGGGCATCGGCGGTTCGAACAGCGGCAACGGCGGCGGTGGCGCGGGCGCGGGCAGCTCGATGACCAACGACACCGGCTTCCTGTCGCCGCGCGGCCGACTGGTCGCCGATGAGCGCACCAACACGCTCATGATCAGCGACATTCCGAAGAAGGTCGCCGCGATGAAGGAGCTGATCCGCGTGATCGACCGTCCGGTCGACCAGGTGGTGATCGAGGCCCGCGTCGTGATCGCCACGGATACCTTCTCGCGCGAGCTGGGTGCCAAGTTCGGCATCAGCGGCGCAGAGGGCGGGCGTGGGGATGCCACGTCGGTGGGCTTCGGTGGCAGCGCCGAGAACGCGGGTGCGAATGCATCGGCGCGCCGCGAGGCGATCATCTCGGGCCAGCGCGCCACGTACACCCGCTCGCTCATGACGAACCTGCCGGTGTCGAACCCCGCCGGTGCGGTCGGCCTGTCGATCCTCAACGCGGGCTTCTCGCTGGACGCCGAGCTGTCGGCGCTGCAGACCGAAGGCCGCGGCGAGGTGATTTCCAATCCGCGTGTGGTCACCAGCAACCAGCGCGAAGCGGTCATCACGCAGGGCAAGGAAGTCGGCTACGTGACCCTGCAGGCTGCAGCGCCGGGTGCGACGCCGCAGCCGACCGTCGCGTTCAAGGACGTCGTGCTGCAGATGCGCGTCACCCCAACCATCACCAACGACGGCCGCGTGTTCCTGAACATGGCGGTGAAGAAGGACGAGGTCGAGGGCTTCATCGACACCGGCGTCGGCCAGGTGCCGGAAATCAGCAAGCGCGAGGTCAATACCGCGGTGCTGGTCGAGGACGGCCAGACGGTGGTGATCGGCGGCGTCTACGAGTTCAGCAACACCAGCGACGTGACGAAGGTGCCGTTCCTGGCCGACATCCCGTTCCTGGGCAACCTGTTCAAGAAGCGCGGCAAGACGAAGGACAAGGCCGAGCTGCTGATCTTCGTGACGCCGAAGGTGTTGCACGTGGCGCAGCGCTGATCCGCCGCAATCGCATGATCGACGGGGCCCTTCGGGGCCCCGTTCGTTTTCCGGCGCCCGTGTGAAGGCGTCGTCGGAACTCCCGCGGCGCCTGCCGGTCAGAATGCACCCATGAATGCGCAGGAACGCTCGATGGAACCGGCCCCCGATGCCGCACGACTGCACCGGCTCTTCAGCGGGCTGCGGGACTCCCTGCAGGCCGAGATCGTCGGGCAGGCCACCCTGGTCGAGCGGCTGCTCGTCGCGCTGCTGGCGGACGGCCATCTGCTGGTCGAAGGCGCGCCCGGCCTCGCCAAGACCACCGCGATCCGGGCACTCGCGTCGCGCCTGCACGCCGACTTCGCCCGGGTGCAGTTCACGCCGGACCTGCTGCCCGCCGACCTGACCGGCACGGAGGTCTGGCGTCCGCAGGACGGTCGCTTCGAGTTCCAGCCCGGCCCGATCTTCCATCACCTCCTGCTGGCCGACGAGATCAACCGAGCGCCGGCCAAGGTGCAGTCCGCGCTGCTGGAGGCGATGGGCGAGCGGCAGGTGACCGTGGGGCGCGCAACCTATCCGCTGCCGGCGCTGTTCCTCGTCATGGCGACGCAGAACCCGATCGAGCAGGAAGGCACGTTTCCGCTGCCCGAGGCGCAGCTGGATCGCTTCCTCATGCACGTGCGCATCGGCTATCCCGACGCGGAGGTCGAGTCGGAGATCCTGCGCCTGGCGCGCGATCGCGCGCGCAGCATGCTTGAGACGGGCGTGGAGGCACCGGTCGCGCCGATCGAGCGCATGTCCATCGAGGACGTGTTCGCCGCCCGCCGCCACGTGCTGTCGCTGCACGTGGCGCCCGCGGTGGAGCGCTATCTCGTCGAGCTGGTGCTCGCCTCGCGCGACGCGCAGCGCTACGACGCGGCGCTCGGTCGACGCATCGCCTGGGGCGCGAGCCCGCGCGGATCGATCGCGCTGGAGCGGTGCGCGCGTGCGCATGCATGGCTGGCCGGCCGGGACTACGTGACCCCCGACGACGTGCGCAGCGTGGCCGCGGACGTGCTGCGCCACCGCGTGCTGCCCAGCTTCGAAGCCACCGCCGAGGGCTGGGACGGCGGCCGCCTCGTCGCCGAGCTGCTGTCGCGGGTGCCGCTGCCGTAAGGCCGATGGCGATGGCAGGCGGACGCGAACATCCCGACGCTCCCGGCGTGGTGCCGTCGGTGGCCGAGCTGGTGGCGCTGCGCGCCGTCGCGTCGAGCCCGCGCCACCTGAGGCGCGTGCGCAATGCGAACGCCGGCCTCGCCGCGTCGCCGATGCGCGGGCGCGGCATGGAGTACGCCGAATCGCGCGAATACACCGTCGGCGACGATGCGCGTCATGTCGACTGGCGCCTCACTGCCCGCACCGGCCGCGCGCATACGAAAGTTTTCCACGCCGAGCGCGAGCGCCTGACGCTGCTCGTTGCCGATACGAATGCCGCGCTGTATTTCGGCACGCGTGTGCGCTTCAAATCCGTGCAGGCCGCCCGCGCGGGCGCGGCGATCGCGTGGCGCGCGGTGGGCGAGGGCGACCGCGTCGCCATCATGCGGGCCGCGCCGCGCGAGGCGCCGGTACCACCGGCCGGCGGGCCGCGCGGCGCGCTCCGCGTGATCGACGCGCTCGCGCGCTGGTATGCGCAACCGCCCGACGACGACCAGGGCCTCGCCTTTGCACTGGAACGTGCGCAGCGCC
>NZ_SMRQ01000072.1 GCF_004359965.1 Cognatilysobacter segetis
TCCACGTGCGCCGTCGAGATCGTGATGCCGCGCGCCTTCTCTTCCGGCGCCGCGTCGATCTGGTCGTACGCCTTGAACTCACCACCGAAACGCTCGGCACCCACCTTCGTCAGCGCCGCCGTCAGCGTCGTCTTGCCGTGGTCCACGTGACCGATCGTGCCCACGTTCACGTGGGGCTTGGTGCGCTCGAACTTACCCTTGGCCATGGTTGCGTCTCGTTGGGGCGCTTCCCGAAGAAGCGTTCGGTGGATTGCGAAATGGTGCTCACGAAAGGAATCGAACCTTCGACCTCCTCCTTACCAAGGAGGTGCTCTACCGACTGAGCTACGTGAGCCTGTGAGGCTGCCAAGCGGGTGTCTGTCGCTGCGTTCAATGGAGCGGGAGACGGGAATCGAACCCGCACCATCAGCTTGGAAGGCTGAGGTTCTACCGTTGAACTACTCCCGCGCCGGACGGACCTGCTTGGGTACTGCGCCGGTGGTTGGTAACGCCGCCGGTTTGAAGCGAAAGCTGGTGGAGGGAGGTGGATTCGAACCACCGAAGGCGTAAGCCAGCAGATTTACAGTCTGCCCCCGTTGGCCGCTTGGGTATCCCTCCGAAGAGCCCGCAATTCTGGCCGACCGATCGGGGCAAGTCAACGGACTGTTCACTTCCCCGACCGTCGACCGAACCGCCGGTCAGACGTTGAAGCGGAAATGCAGGACGTCGCCCTCCTGGACCCGGTAATCCTTGCCCTCCAGTCGCAGGCGACCCGCATCGCGGGCACCGGCCTCGCCCCGGTACTTGATGAAGTCGTCGAAACCGATGGTTTCGGCGCGGATGAAGCCCTTCTCGAAGTCCGTATGGATCACCGCGGCCGCCTGTGGCGCGGTCGCGCCCGCCTTGACCGTCCAGGCGCGGACCTCCTTCACGCCAGCGGTGAAATAGGTCTGCAGGCCGAGCAGCTTGTAGGCGGCGCGGATCACGCGGTTCAGGCCCGGCTCGTCGAGGCCGAGATCGGCGAGGAACGCGTCGCGGTCGGCGTCCTCGAGCTGGCTGAGCTCCTCCTCGATCGCGGCCGAGACCGGCACGACCTCGGCACCCTCGCGAGCCGCGCGCTCGCGCACGGCATCGAGGTGCGGATTGTTCTCGAAACCGTCCTCCAGCACGTTGGCGACGTACATGACCGGCTTGAGCGTGAGCAGGAACAGGTCGCGCACGAGCGCGCGGTCGTCGTCGGACAGCTCGGCCTGGCGCGCCGGACGGCCGTCGTCGAGCACCTTGCGCAGGCGGCCGAGCACCTCGGCACGCGCCTTGGCGTCCTTGTCGCCCGCCTTGGCCGAGCGCTCTGCGCGCTGCAGCGCCTTGTCGACCGAGTCGAGGTCGGCGAGCGCCAGCTCGGTGTCGATCGTGTCGATGTCGGCGAGCGGGTCGACCTTGTTGTTGACGTGGATGACGTCGGCATTCTCGAAGCAGCGCACCACGTGCGTGATCGCGTCGACTTCGCGGATGTGCGCGAGGAACTTGTTGCCCAGGCCCTCGCCCGAGGCCGCGCCGGCGACCAGGCCGGCGATGTCGACGAACTCCACCGCGGTCGGGATGACCTTCTGCGGCTTCACGATCTCGGCCAGCTGGTTCAGGCGCGGATCCGGCACCGGCACGACGCCGACGTTGGGCTCGATCGTGCAGAAGGGGAAATTCGCCGCGGCGATGCCCGCCTTGGTGAGCGCGTTGAAGAGGGTCGACTTGCCGACGTTGGGCAGGCCGACGATGCCGCATTTGATGCCCATGGTCTGGCTCCGGTGATTCGAACGGTGATGCGGAAGCGGCCGTCGTGCAGCCGCTTCCGCATGCCCGCTCAGGCTTTCGCGGTGTTGAGGCGCTTCATCGCTTCGTTGATGTCGCCGGACACGGCGAGCGGCAGGACGTCGATGGCGTCGTCGATCGAGCGCAGGATCATCGATTCGTCCGCCGGCGACGGCTTGCCGAGCACCCAGCCCACGACCTTGTCCTTGTGGCCCGGGTGGCCGATGCCGACGCGCAGCCGGTGGAACTTCGCATGGCCGAGCAGGCGGATGGTGTCGCGCAGGCCGTTCTGGCCGCCGTGCCCGCCGTCGAACTTGAGGCGCGCGGTGCCGGGCGGCAGGTCGAGCTCGTCATGCGCCAGCAGCGCTTCGTCCGGTTCGATCTTCCAGAACCGCAGCGCGGCGGTGACCGACTTGCCGGAGAGGTTCATGAAGGTCGCGGGCTTGAGCAGCCAGACGCTCTGACCGCCGATGTCGACCTTGCAGACCTCGCCGAACAGCTTCGACTCGACGCGGAACGTACCGCCGGACTTGCGCGCGAGCTCGTCCACGAACCAGAACCCGGCGTTGTGCCGCTGGCGCACGTGCTCGGCACCGGGATTGCCCAGTCCGACGATGAGTTTCAGGCCTGCCATCGCGATATCCGCAAATACGAACGGGCCGACCGCGAGGGTCGGCCCGTCCGCATGACGCGATTACTTCTTGTCGCCTTCCGCGGCCGGGGTCTCGTCCTCTTCCGCCGTGCGGGCGGCCTTGGCGATGACCACCGCGACGTCGTGCTCCTTGCCCAGCTTGAGCTCGGGGATCTCGACGCCGTTCGGCAGCTTGAGGTCGGACAGGTGGACGATGTCGCCCTGCTTCAGGTTCGCGAGGTCGACCTCGATGAACTCCGGCAGGTTCTTCGGCAGGCAGCTCACGGTCACTTCGTTGAGCTCGTGGGTGACCACGACCTCGGCCGACTTGCCGGCCGGCGACGTTTCCTGGTTCAGGAAGTGCAGCGGCACCGACGCGCGCAGCGTCTGGTTCGCGTCCACGCGCTGGAAGTCCAGGTGCATGATCTGCTGCTTGAACGGGTGGCGCTGCATGTCACGCAGCAGCACGCTCTCGACGCTGCCGTCGATGTCGAGCGACAGGATCGACGAGTAGAACCACTCGTTCTGGCTGGCGAGCCAGACCTTCTCGTGCTCGAGCTGGATCTGCTTCGGCTCGGCGCTGCCGCCGTAGACGATGGCCGGGATGGCGGCGGCATGACGCAGGAGGCGGCTCGCACCCTTCCCCTTGTCGCTGCGGCCGGTGGCCTTGATGGTGTGTTCGGACATTTCGATTACTCACTGTTACTGCGATGGAAACCGCCTCGCGGCGGCGATGTCACTCACCCGCGACCAGGTGAGCGGAGGTGCGGCTTTCGCCGCGGAAACTAGTCGACGTACAACGAGCTGACCGACTCGCCGAACGCCACGCGACGGATCGTCTCGGCGAGCAGTTCGGCGACGGACAGCTGGCGGATCTTCGGGCAGGCTTTCGCCGCCTCGGACAGCATGATCGTGTCGGTGACCACGAGCTCGTCGAGCGCCGAGTTCGTCACGTTCTCGATCGCCGCGCCCGACAGCACCGGATGCGTGCAGTACGCCACGACCTTGGTCGCACCGCGCTCCTTCAGCGCACCGGCCGCGGCGCCTAGCGTGCCGGCGGTGTCGACGATGTCGTCGACCAGCACGCAGGTCTTGCCGTCGACGTCACCGATGATGTTCATCACCGTCGCGACATTCGCCTTCGGGCGGCGCTTGTCGATGATCGCGAGGTCGGCGTCGTCCAGTCGCTTGGCGATCGCGCGGGCACGCACCACGCCACCGACGTCGGGCGACACCACGACCATGTTGTCCGTGCCGTGCGCGCGCCAGATGTCGGCGAGCAGCAGCGGCGATGCGTAGACGTTGTCGACCGGAATGTCGAAGAAACCCTGGATCTGGTCGGCATGCAGGTCGACCGTCAATACGCGATCGGTCCCCACCGCACTGAACATCTTCGCCGCCACCTTCGCCGTGATCGGCACGCGCGAGCTGCGCGGGCGGCGGTCCTGGCGGGCGTAGCCGAAATACGGGACGACGGCGGTGACGTTGCTGACCGAGGCGCGCTTGAGCGCGTCCACCAGCACCAGCAGCTCCATGAAATTCTCGGCCGTCGGCGCGTTCGTCGGCTGGATCACGAACACTTCCTGCCGGCGCACGTTCTCCTCGATCTCGACCTGCACCTCGCCGTCGGAGAACTTGCCGACCAGCGCCTTGCCCAGGCGCGTGCCGAGCTCCTTGCAGACGGCTTCGGCGAGCGGGCGGTTCGCGTTGCCGCTGAAGACGAGGAGGTTGCTGCGATCTTTGTGCATGGCGGCCGGCATTCGAAGGTTTCGGAGCGGAAATCGGTCAGATGCACGTCGCATGGCCGGCGTTGCGCGCTGCGCGCAGGACGTCCGGTGGGCGCCACGAATGGCAGGGGCGGAAGGATTCGAACCTTCGCATGCCAGGATCAAAACCTGGTGCCTTAACCGCTTGGCGACGCCCCTGTCGTTGTCGAACGAGCGGCGCGTTACGGCGACGCCTGGAACCTGTGGAGCATCCGGTGCAGCGGCGATACCGCGGCCCCGGCGACGAGCCGGCATCGCAGCGTCGACGGCAGCCGACCCAGCGCGACCTCCGCCGATTCGCGAGTGGCGAATTCGACGAAGCAGCCGCTGCCCGAGCCGGTCAATCGCGCGCGGCCGACCTGCGATAGCGCCTCGAGCACGGCATCGACCGCCGGCTCGCGCGCACGCAGGACGGATTCGAACGCGTTGCCGAACCGGTCACTCCGGGGGTCGCCCCCCGCAACGAAGTCCGCCATTTTCAAGGGCGGTGTATCCCGCGTCAAATCAGGGTCCGCGAACAGAACGGCCGTCGGCGCCTGCACCGGGGGCTCGACAACCACGTACCACGCCGGTGGAAGCTCGACCGGTGTCAGCCGCTCGCCGACCCCTTCCGCCCACGCATTGCGCCCGAGGACGAAGACCGGGACGTCCGCGCCGAGGCCGAGGCCGAGCTCCGCGAGCCGATCCAGCGGCCAGTCCACACGCCATAGCCGGTTGAGCGCGACCAGGACCGTCGCCGCGTCCGAGGACCCACCGCCGAAGCCGCCGCCCGTAGGGATTCGTTTAAACAGCATGATGTCGGCACCTTCGCCGACATTGGCGGACTTTTGCAGCATCTTGGCCGCACGTACCGCGAGATCCTCGTCCTCGCCCACGCCGGGCACCGAAGGGCCGATGCGGGCGATCGCGCCGTCGGCACGCAGTCGCAGGCGGACGGTGTCGCCCCACTCCAGCAGGCGGAAAAGGCTCTGCAGCTCGTGGTACCCGTCGGGCCGGCGGCCGGTGATGTGCAGGAACAGGTTGAGCTTGGCCGGGGCCGGCCAGTCGGTCCACGCAGCCCCGGTCATGGCGCCTCGGCGCCGTCCGTCCAGCGGTCGATGACGAGGCGGACACGGGCGTCGTCGCGCCGGGCTTCGATCCGGGCCGGCAGCGCCGCGTCGATCGCCGACGGCCAGGTGTAGTCGATGGTCCAGCCCGATTCGGCCAGCCGCGCGAGGCGGCCGTCGGCGCCGAACTGGACGACCGCGCGGTCCGGATCGGCACGCAGGCCGCGTACCCAGCGCGGCAGCGACCGCACCGGGATGTCCCAGCCGGTGGCCTCGCGCAGCAGCGATTCGGCGTCGTCGCCCTGCCGGGGGCCGCCTTGCAGGCCGTCGAGGGTGGCGCGCCCCGGCTCGCCGGTGAGGCGCCAGCCCTGTCGGGTGATCGGCGCGGTCAGGGCGATGTCGAAGCGGGGGCCGGTCTGTCGCCACTCGATGCGCCCGCTGCCCGCGTCGCGGCTGTTGGACACGGCGATGCGACCGTCGAGGCCCCAGTCGGGCTGTGCGGCAAGCGCCTGCTCGCGGCGGGCCAGCTGCGCCATCGACGCGTCGGTCGGCGGCAGCGGCGCGACGACGCGGGGCGTGGCGCAACCGGCGAGCGCGAGCGCCAGGAGGACGGCGGCCAGCCGCGACAGTCGACGGACGGCGCTCATCGGGCGGCCCCGGAGGCGGGCGCGGGCGCGGACGCCGACGTGCCCGGCGCGGGCTTCGACGCGGCGGGCGGCGCCGGCGGCAGCACCGCACCGGTCGTCTTCAGCGCGCGGGCCAGCGAACGGTTGTCGGCATCGAGCTCGCGGGATTCGACGAAATACCGCCGCGCCTCGTCCTGCCGGCCGAGTACCCACAGCACCTCGCCGACGTGTGCGGCGATCTCGGCATCCTTCTGCAGGGCATAGGCGCGCTGCAGCTCGACCAGCGCCTCGGCGGGCTTGCCGAGGCGGTAGAGCACCCAGCCGTAGCTGTCGACGATGGCGGCGTTGTTCGGCTCGGCGGCCCGCGCGCGATTGATCAGCTCCAGCGCCTCCTGGTAGCGCGTCGTGCGGTCGGCCAGCGTGTAGCCGAGCGCGTTCAGGGTGGCGACGTTGTCGGGCTGCGCGACGAGGATCCTGCGCAGGTCGGCCTCCGCGCGGGCGACGTCGTCGCGGCGCTCCCAGGCCAGCGCACGCGAGTACAGCAGGTCGGGATCGTCCGGCATCGCGGCGAGGCCGCGCGCGAACGCGTCCATCTCGCGGGCGTCGTCCTTGTCCTTCTGCCAGAGCGCGGCCTCGAGCGCGTAGGCATCGCGACGGACATCGTCCTCGGCCGAGGCGTCCTGCTGCAGCGCCCGCAGCGAATCGACCGCCTCCTTGCCGCGGCCGAGCTCGTGCAGCACGTTGGCCGTGCGCAGGCGGGCGACCCAGCGCTGCGGCCCGCCGGGCACGCTGGTGTACCAGCCCAGCGCGGCGTCGAAATGCTTGAGGTACTCGGCGAGCTGGCCGAGCAGCAGGCGGCGGTCGGGATCCGGGCGCTGGGCGTCGCGGGCCAGTTCGTCGTAGAGCTGCTGCAGCCGCGACTTGTCGTCGCCGCGCGCATACAGCGAGGCGCGCAGGGCGTAGGTCTGGTCGTCCTGCGGGCCGCGCGCCAGCATGTCGGCCGCGGCGGCGGGCTCGCCGAGCGAGTCGTATTCGCGGGCGACCAGCAGGCGCAGCTCGGCATCCTTGGACGCGGTCTCGCGCAGCGCGTCGACCACCGCCCGCGCCTCGGCCTTCTTGCCGGCCTCGCGCAGCTGGCTGGCGTTGAGCAGCGCGACGCGCGGATCGCCGGGGAACTTCGCGATCACCTCGGCGACGATGCGGTCGGCGAGCTTGGCCTGGTCGAGCCGCTGGGCGAGCCCGCCGAGCGCGAGCCAGGCCTGCAGCGTGGCAGGCACGGCCTTCTGGTCGAGCAGGCGCGTGACGATCGCGGCCGCCTGCTTCGGCGTCTTCGCGCCGCCGGCCAGCGTGCCGATGGCGAGCTTCCAGCCGTCGTTCGGTCGCGCGAACAGGGCCGCGAGTTGGCGCGTGGCCGCCGCGTCGTCGCCGCGGTGCAGGGCGAGCGTGGCCTCGGCGACCGCGATGTCGGCCTCGGTCTTCGCCGCGGGGCCCAGCAGGTCGCGCCAGAGCGCCAGCGCCTCGGCGGCCCGCTTGTCGTCCTTGGCCACCAGCGCGATTCCGGTGGCGCGCTCGGCGAGCGCGACGTCGCGGGCCGCGCGGGCGGCCTGGAGGTAGCCGGTCGCGGCCTCGTCCAGCTTGCCGGCCTGGAGCGCGAACTCGCCGGCCAGCAGCGGCTGCAGCGGGAGATCGGCCGTCGCGGGGGCCGCCGTCACCGGAAGTGCGGCGGCGATCGCGAGCGCGAGGCCCAGACGCTTGATCGAACGCAAAACCTGAAGCATGCGCACCCGGGATAATGGCGACTCGGAGGGGGTCAGCACCCGCATCGGTAGAATGCCGGGGCTGCCGCCGCAGCTTAGCGCAGGCACCTGTAACGAATGGGTTTCCACGTCATCGGCCTCAACCACGCCACCGCGCCCGTCGACGTGCGCGAGCGGGTGGCGTTCGCCGGCGACGCGACGGGCAGCGCGCTGGCCGAGCTGCGTGCGTTGCCGGCCGTTCACGAGGTCGCCCTGCTCTCGACCTGCAATCGCACCGAGCTCTATGCCGAGACCGGCGACGACGGCACGGCGCTCGCCGACTGGCTGGCACGGCGGTCGGACGTCGGCCCCGACCTGCACGCCTACCTCTACCGGCACGCCGATGCCGAAGCCGTGCGCCACCTGTTCCGCGTGGCGACGGGCCTGGATTCGCTGGTGCTGGGCGAGCCGCAGATCCTCGGCCAGGTGAAGGACGCCTGGGCGACCGCGCGCGCCGCGGGCACGCTCGGCAACCGCCTCGACCGCCTGTTCCAGCACGCCTTCAACACCGCCAAGCGCGCGCGCACCGACACGCGCATCGGCGCGAACCCGGTGTCGGTCGCGTCCACCGCGGTGAAGCTGGCGCAGGAATCGTTCGCGCCGCTGGCGCAGTCGACGGTGCTGCTGATCGGCGCGGGCGAAACGATCGAACTGGCCGCGCGCCACCTCGTGCAGGCCGGCACCAAGCGGCTTCTCGTCGCCAATCGCACCGTCGCGCATGCGCAGGACCTCGCGCTGCGCCACGGCGGCTATGCGCTGCCGCTGACCGAACTGGACAAGCATCTCGCCGAGGCCGACGTCGTGCTCAGCGCCACCGCCAGCCGCGTGCCGATCCTGCATGCCGCGCAGGTCGAAGCCGCGCTCGCCGCGCGCCGGCGTCGCCCGATGCTGCTGCTCGACCTCGCGGTGCCGCGCGACGTCGATGCCGGCGTCGCCCAGCTGCAGGACGTGTTCCTCTACACGGTCGACGACCTCGAGCGCGCGATCGAGGACAACCGCCGCAGCCGCCGCGAGGCCGCGGACGAAGCCGAGGCGATCGTCGAGCTGCAGGTCACGCGCTTCCGCGAAAAACTCGAAGCCAGCACGCGCAGCGAGCCTGTCAAGCGCATCCGCGCGCACGGCGAGGCGGCGCGCGCGGAAATCCTTGCCAGGGCGCGGCAGCAGCTCGCGTCGGGCATGTCGCCGGAGGACGCGCTGGAATTCCTCGCGCACACCCTGACCAACCGCCTGCTGCACGCGCCCACGGTGGCCGTGCGCGACGCCGCCTCGCAGGGCGATGCCGAGCTGGCGCGCGCCGCCGAGCGCCTGTTCCCCGAGCCGAACCCCGCCGACGCGACGCGTCCCGGCGAACGTTAGCGACCGTTTCCGCGCCGCGAACGGCCCGTCATGGCGACGGGCCGCCCTGCCCTGTCGACCGGAACCCGAATGAACCCGTCCCTGCGCCGCAAGCTCGAAGCCCTGGCCGAACGCCGCGAGGAACTCGAGCGCCTGCTCGCCGACCCCGCCGTCATCGGCGACGCCGCGCAGTTCCGCAAGCTCTCGCGCGAGTTCGCGCAACTCGAGCCCGTCGCCAACGCGCTCGCCGACGAGCAGCGCGCGCGTGCGGACCTCGCGAACGCGCAGGCGATGCGCGACGACCCGGAGCTGCGCGAGCTGGCCGACGAGGAAGTCGCCGCCGCGACGCAGCGCCTGGAACAACTCGATGCCGAACTGCTCGCGCACCTGATCCCGAAGGATCCGCGCGACGAGGGCGACCTCTATCTGGAAGTGCGCGCCGGTACCGGTGGCGACGAGGCGGCGATCTTCGCCGGCGACCTCTTCCGCATGTACACGCGCTACGCCGAGCGCCAGGGCTGGCGCATCGAGGTCGAATCGGCCAACCCGGGCGAGCATGGCGGCTTCAAGGAAGTCATCGCGCGTGTCGAGGGCCGCGGCGCGTACTCGCGGCTGAAGTTCGAATCCGGCACGCACCGCGTACAGCGCGTGCCGGCGACGGAATCGCAGGGCCGTATCCACACGTCGGCGGCCACGGTGGCGATCATCCCGGTCGAAGCCGACGAAGCGCCGATCGAGATCTCGCCGGCCGACCTGCGCGTGGACACGTACCGGTCCTCCGGCGCCGGCGGCCAGCACGTCAACAAGACCGACTCGGCGATCCGCATCACGCACCTGCCGACCGGCCTCGTCGTCGAGAGCCAGACCGAGCGCAGCCAGCACGCGAACCGCGACAAGGCCATGAAGCGCCTGCGCGCCATGCTGGCCGAGGCGCAGGCCGAAAAGGCCGCGGCGGCACAGGCGGAGACGCGCAAACTCCAGGTCGGCAGCGGCGATCGCAGCCAGCGCATCCGCACCTACAGCTTCCCGCAGGGCCGCATCACCGACCACCGCGTCGACGGCCTGACGCTGTACGACCTACCGAACGTGATGGAAGGCGGCCTGGACGCCCTGCTCGACCGTCTGCAGCAGGAACACCAGGCGGACGAACTGGCGCGGCTGACGTCGGCGGCCTGAGCGCATCGCGCGCCCCGCGTTTGCACGCGACAATCCCGACACGCCCGCCGCCGCGACCGCCATGACCGACGACTTCCGCATCCGCACCGCCACGCCGGACGACCTCGACGAGGCCGCGCGCCTGTTCGATGCGTACCGCCAGTTCTACGGCCAGCCGACCGATCCGGCCGCGGGCCGCGCCTTCCTCGCCGAGCGCATGGCGCAGCGCGAGTCGTTGCTGCTGCTCGCGTGGCAGGGCGGGCGCGCCGTCGGCTTCGCGCAGCTGTATCCGATGTTCTCGTCCGTGCGCATGGTGCCGGTGTTCGTGCTCAACGATCTCTACGTCGACGCGAACGCGCGGCGAACCGGCGTGGGTCGACGCCTGCTCGACGCCTCGGCGGTCGCCGCGCGCGCCGCCGGTGCCCGTCGCATCGTCCTGGAAACCGCGGTGGAGAACCTCGCCGCGCGTGCGCTCTACCGCGATGCCGGCTGGGACGAGGAATCGACGCAGTGGTACGCGCTCGACCTCGCGGAGTCGCGGGTCGACGGCTGATGGCCGACCCGCGCCAGCACGCGCGCACGCAGGTCCAGCGCGCGCCGGGCGATGCGATCGCCTGGGTGATCCTGGCCGAGGCCGAGCTCGATGCGGGCGACCCGATCGCCGGCGAGCGCGCCGCGCGGCGCGCGCTGCAATTGCGGCCGGGCGAACCCGAGGCGCTGGCGCGTCTGGGGCGTGCGCAGTCGATGCTCGGGCGCGCCGACGATGCGGTGCTGTCGCTGTCGCAGGCGGCGCAGGCCGCCCCGGGACATCCGGGCATCGCCGTGTGGCTCGGCCACGCGCTCGAGGACGTGCGGCGCGGGGAGGAGGCGGCGCAGGCGTTCGCGCATGCGCATCGCCTGTTGCCGGACGAGGCGATGGTCGCCGCCTACCTGCTCGCCGCGCGTCGCCGCCTCTGCGACTGGCGCGATGTCGACACGCTGTCCGCGCAGGTACGCGACGCCGTGCGCGGTGGCCGCGCGTCGGTCGAGCCGTTCGCCTTCCTGAGCGAGGATTCGACCCCCGCCGAGCAGTTGCAGTGCGCACGCCTGCGGGCGTCGATGGTCGGCGCGGGCATCCGCCCGATGGCGCCGGTCGAGCGAGCGTCGCGCCGCGACGGACCGGTCCGGCTCGGTTTCCTGTCCAACGGCTTCGGCGCGCATCCCACGGGCCTGCTGACCGTCGCGATGTTCGAGGCCCTGCGCAGCCGGGACGGCATCGAAGCCCACGTCTTCGCACTCAATCCCGACGACGGCAGCGGCGTGCGTCGGCGCATCGCCGCGGCGACACGGCTGCACGACGTCGCGCACCGCCCGCATCGGGTCGTCGCCGAACGCATCCGTGCCGAGCGCATCGACGTGCTGTTCGACCTGCGCGGATGGGGCGGCGGCGGCACGCCCGAGGTGCTCGCGATGCGCCCGGCGCCGGTGCAGGTGAACTGGCTCGCGTATCCCGGCACGTCGGGCGCGCCCTGGATCGATTACGTGCTGGCCGATCGCACGGTGCTGCCGCCGTCGCTCGCGCCGCATTTCGGCGAGGCGGTCGCGTACCTGCCGCACTGCTTCCAGCCGTCCGACACGGCGCGCCCGCTGCCACCGCCGCCGTCGCGCGAGGCCTGCGGGCTTCCGGCCAGGGGCGTCGTGTTCTGCTGTTTCAACAACAGCTACAAGCTCAACGCGGCCAGCATGTCACGCGCGTTTGAGGTCCTGCGCGACGTCGACGGCAGCGTGCTGTGGCTGCTCTCGGGCCCCGGCCGTGCGGACGAGCGCCTGCGCGACGCGGCATCGGGCGCGGGGATCGATCCGTCGCGACTCGTCTTCATGCCCAAGCAGCCGCATCCGGATTACCTCGCGCGTCTGCAGCTCGCCGACCTCTTCCTCGACACGAATCCGTACAACGCCCACACCACCGCTTCCGACGCGCTCTGGGCGGGCTGCCCCGTACTGACGCGGCCGGGCGAGACGTTCGCGTCGCGCGTCGCGGCCAGCCTCGTCACCGCGCTGGGAATCGACGACCTGCGCGTGGCCGACGATGCCGCGTTCGTGCGGCGCGCCATCGAGCTCGGGCGGGACCCGGGCGCGCTCGCCGCGGTCCGGGCGCGCGTAGCGGCGGCGCGCGCGAGGTCGCCGCTGTTCGACATGGACGGGTTCGCCGCGTCGCTGGCCGCCGTGGCTGTACAGATGGCGCAGCGGTGGCGCGAGGGCGCTCCGCCGGCGGGTCTCGACGCCTAGCCCTCGCGCTCGGCGATGCGTTTGTTCCGCTTGTAGATCAGCTGGCCCACGATCGCGGTGATCAGCAGCACGCTGTTCGTGAACACGAACACGCCGTTGCCCACGCGCCAGCTGTAGATCGTGAAGCCGATGCTCGCGCAGAGCTGGCCGATGAACAGCCAGCGCGACACGCCGTCGGTGGTGCGCTCGCGCCACTGCGTGTAGACCTGTCGTGCGAGCGTGGCGATGAGGATGGCGGACGCGCCCCAGCCGATCGCGTCGGTGAATGTCATGCGCCTGGGGTGTCGGTCGTCGGCATGTCGCGAGCCTCGCGGTCGTGCCGTCGGCATGCGGTGAAGCGCGGCTCAGCCGGTGCTGAATTCCGCCGGCGCGTGGCTCGCGGCGAAGTCCGTGCGCGACACCGCGTCCACGCGTGCCAGCGGCGGCCCGTGCGCCAGCCAGCGCGCGAACGCGTCGATCGCGTGGCCGTCGCCGTGCGCTTCGATTTCGACGCGGCCGTCGGCGAGGTTGCGCGCATGGCCGGTCAGTCCCAGGGCCTGCGCCTCGCGTCGCGCGTGCGCGCGGAACGCGACGCCCTGCACGCGGCCCGAAACGAGGAAACGCGCGGCGGTCATCCCGCGGCCGTCGTTCCGTGCGCCGCGATCGCCTGCTCGATCGCGGCGATCGTCACCGGCCCCAGCAGCGTCTTCGCGACGCGCCCATCGGGCGCGATGATCACCGTCATCGGCAACCCGCGCGGCGTCTCGAAATCCGCCGGCGGATCCATCGTGTCGATGATCGCGATCGGGTAAGCCAGCTTGTGCGTGGCGAGGAAATCCCGCATCGCCTTCGGCTCGATGTCCTCGTAGGCGAGGCCGATCACATCGATGTCGTCGCGCGCG
>NZ_SMRQ01000073.1 GCF_004359965.1 Cognatilysobacter segetis
CCGTCGGGGCCGACTTCGCGGCGGTAGAACACGCGCGCCTCCGGCGGCACGCTGCCGGTCGAGATGGCGTCGTAGGCATTGCCCTCGACGACCGCGCGGTATTCCAGCGTCGCGGTCGCGCCGATGATGCGCTTGGCCTGCGCGGTGTCCTGCACGCCCGGCAGCTCGACCACGATGCGGTCGGTGCCCTGGCGCTGGATGATCGGCTCGCCGACGCCGATCGCGTTGACGCGATTGCGCAGCGTGCTGACGTTCTGCTCGACGGCCTCGAGCGCGAGGCGCTGCTGCTCGGCGGGGTTCATGCGCACGGTGAGCGCGCCGCCGTTCACGGCGACGTCGAGCGTGGTCTGGCCGCGCGTGATGAGCTGGCGCGCCTTCTCGGCGTCCTGCGGCGAAACGATCGCGATCACGCTGCCGTCGGGGCGACGCTCGACCGACTCGTAGCGCACGCCTGCGTCGCGCAGCTGCACGCGCACGTCCTCGGCGAGGGCATCCAGCCGCTTTTCCATCGAGGCCTTCTGGTCGACCTGCATCATGAAATGCACGCCGCCCTGGAGGTCCAGGCCGAGCAGCATCGGCTTGGCGCCGATGTTCGCGAGCCAATCCGGCGCGGTCGAGGCCAGGTTGAGCGCGACGACGTAGTCGTTGCCGAGCGGATCCCTCAGGACGTCGGCGGCCTTGACCTGCTGGTCGGGATCCTTGAAGCGGACCAGCATGTTGCCGTTGTCGATCTCCACCTCTTTCGGCGTGACGCCCGCCTGGGCCAGCAACCCGGTGACGCGCGTGCGCAGCGCGGCATCGATCGCCCCGCCGCGGTTGGCGGTGACCTGCACGGACGGGTCCTGCGGGAAAACATTGGGCAGCGCATACAGCGCGCTCAACAGCAACAGCACGACGGCGAGGGCGTATTTCCAGCGCGGGTAGGTCAGCATCGAAGTCCAGGCGGCTCCCCGCCGCGTCCAAAGCGTGTAAGGGCGGCCGGGGCCGCCATCAAGGGCCTGCGGCTCAGGCGGCCTTCAACGTGCCCTTGGGCAGCACGTTGCCGATCGCGGCCTTCTGCACGCGCACGCGCACGCCGTCGGCGATCTCGATCGTGACGAAGTTCTCGCCGATGTCGGTGACCGTGCCGGCGAGGCCGCCGGCGGCCAGCACCTCATCGCCGCGCGCGAGCTTTTCGAGCATGCCCTTGTGCTCCTTCGCGCGCTTCATCTGCGGACGGATCATCAGGAAGTACATGACGAACACGACGATCAGGATCGGCAGGAAGCCGAGCGCGCCGCCGCCGGCGGGTGCCGGTGCAGCCTGGGCGTGGGCGACGGGAACGAGGAAATCGAGCAGCGACATGGTCAGGTCCGGCGAAAGCGACCGGGGATTATGCCACGCGACCGGCGGCCTTCCGCCGCCCCGCCCCGTTCAGCCCGGGGCGCCTTCGCGACGGGCGGCGTAGAACGCCTCGCGGAACGCGGCGAACCGCCCGGCCCCGATCGCGTCGCGCATGTCCGCCATCAGGCGCTGGTAGTAGCGCAGGTTGTGCAGGGTGCCGAGCATCGGGCCGAGCATCTCGTTGCAGCGGTCGAGGTGGCGCAGGTAGCTGCGGCTGAAGCCGTTGCGGCAGGCGTAGCAGTCGCAGCCCTCCTCGATGGGCCGGGTGTCACGCTCGTACTTGGCGTTGCGCACGCGCACGGTACCGGTCGCGGTGAAGTAGTGGCCGTTGCGGGCGTTCCGCGTGGGCATCACGCAGTCGAACATGTCGACGCCGCGGGCGACCGCCTCGACGAGGTCTTCCGGGCGCCCGACGCCCATCAGGTAGCGCGGGCGATCGGTCGGCAGTTGCGGTGCGGTGTGGTCGAGCATGGCGTTGCGCTCTTCCTCGGTCTCGCCGACGGCCAGGCCGCCGATGGCGTAGCCGTCGAAACCGATCGCCTTGAGGCCGTCGGCCGACCGCGTGCGCAGGTCGTGGTGGACGCCGCCCTGCACGATGCCGAACAGGGCCGCGTCGTTGCCTTCGTGCGCGCGCTTGCTGCGCTCGGCCCAGCGCAACGAGAGCTCCATCGATCGCCGCACCACGTCCGGCGACACAGGCACGCCGTCCTTATGCACGGGCGGGCACTCGTCGAAGATCATCACGATGTCCGAATCGAGCACCTTCTGGATCCGCATGCTCTCCTCGGGGCCGAGGAAGACCTTCGCGCCGTCGGTCGGCGACGCGAACGTGACGCCCTCTTCCGTGATCTTGCGACGATGCGCGAGCGAGAACACCTGGAAGCCGCCGGAGTCGGTCAGGATCGGGCCGTTCCAGCGCGAGAAACCGTGCAGGCCGCCGTGGTCGGCGATGACGTCGAGCCCCGGGCGCAGGTACAGGTGGAAGGTGTTGCCGAGGATGATCTCCGCGCCCAGCTCGCGCACCTGCTCCGGCATCACGCCCTTGACCGAGCCGTAGGTACCGACCGGCATGAAAGCGGGCGTCTCGACGGTCCCCCGCGGGAACGTGAGGCGACCGCGGCGCGCGGCGCCGTCGGTGCCGAGAAGCTGGAAGGACATGCGGCTCATGGGAATTCGGTTTTCCGGAAACGTGGGTCGTAGGCGCTGGTGTCGACGTCGAAGCGCCGCGCCCGTTGGCGCCCGCTCTACTGCGTGGCTGCGCGCCAGAGCAGCATGGCGTCGCCGTAGGAGAAGAAGCGGTAGCGGGCGCGGATCGCATGGCGGTACGCCTCGAAGACGCGCGACTGCCCGGCGAACGCGGAGATCATCATCAGCAGCGTGCTCTGCGGAAGATGGAAATTGGTCACCATCGCGTCGACGCTGGTGATGCGGTAGCCCGGCAGGATGAACAGCCGGGTTTCGCCTGCGAACGGCTTGAGCTCCGCGCGGCCGTCCGCCTCGTGCCGCGTCGCGCTCTCCAGCGCACGCACGACCGTGGTGCCCACGCCGATCACCCGCCCGCCGGCCTCGCGCGTGCGGCGGATCTGCTCGACGAGCGTCGCGCCGACGTTGATCCATTCGCTGTGCATCACGTGCTGGCTGAGGTCGTCCACGCGCACCGGCTGGAACGTGCCCGCGCCGACATGCAGCGTGACGTGGCCGACCTCGACACCCAGTGCCTGCAGGCGCGACAGCAGCGCTTCGTCGAAATGCAGGCCGGCCGTGGGCGCGGCGACCGCGCCGATCTCGCGTGCGAACACGGTCTGGTAGCGCTCCGCATCGTCGGCGCCGGGCTCGCGCTGGATGTACGGCGGCAGCGGCAGGCGGCCCGCGTGCAGCAGCCAGGACTCCAGCGGTTCGCCCACCTCGAAACGCAGCACGTAGAACTCGCCCTCGCGGCCGAGCACGTGCGCACGGCCGCCCGCGTCGAGTTCGATCACGGCGCCTTCCTTCGGCGACTTGCTGACGCCCAGCTGCGCGCGTGCGCGGTCGTCCGCCATCAGGCGCTCGATCATGATCTCGACGCGCCCCCCGGTGGACTTCTGCCCGAACAGGCGCGCCGGGATCACGCGCGTGTCGTTGAACACGAGAAGGTCGCCGGCGCGCAGCAGCGACGGCAGGTCGCGGAACACGCGGTCCTCGAAGGGAGCGTCGCCAGGTGGCACCACCAGCAGGCGGCTCGCGCTGCGTTCGGCGAGGGGTGCCTGCGCGATCAGTTCGACGGGCAGGTCGTAATCGAAGTCGGACTTCTTCAAGCGCGCGGAGGCCGTCGTTCGGCCGTTCGTCCGCATCGGACGGCCGCACAGTGTAGCGGCCGCGCGGGGGTTATCGGCGCGAAGGGCGCGTGATAGCATGGACGCAACCTTTTGAATGGAAACGGAAAACGCCTTCGCGCGCGCTTCCAGGCCCGTGTCGTTCCCGCGGTTTCCGTGCATCTCGTCCCTGGACTGCAGGAGCCCGCCGTCATGTCGAACGACCACGCCCAATCCGTCGCCCTCCTCGCGCCGCTGCGCGCCCATGGAGGCCGCCGTCGAACCGTGGGCCTCGACGACGCGACGATCGAGCGCTTCGCCGCCTCGCATCCCGAACTGCGCGAAGCGATCGCCGCGGCCGCCGCCGAATACGCGTCGGTGAAGCAGGACGCCGCGGACCTGCTCGACCTCGACGAGGACGATCAGATCCACGCCGTGCAGGCCGGCTACGTCAACTTCTATCCCGACGACGCGGTGAATCCGTACGTCGCGCTCGCCGCGCGCGGGCCGTGGGTGGTGACGCTCAAGGGCGCGGTGCTGCACGACTCCGGCGGCTACGGAATGCTCGGCTTCGGCCATGCGCCGCAGGCGGTCATCGACGCGATGGCCAAGCCGCAGGTGATGGCCAACATCATGACGCCGTCGCTCGCGCAGCGCCGCTTCGACCGTGCGATCCGCGCGGCGATCGGCACGGTGCGCGGCGAGTGCCCGTACGAGCGTTTCTTCTGCCTCAATTCCGGTTCGGAGTCGGTGTCGCTCGCGGCGCGCATCGCCGATGCGAACGCGAAACTCATGACCGACGCGGGCGCCCGCCACGCCGGGCGCACGATCAAGCGCCTCGTGGTGAAGGGCAGTTTCCACGGCCGCACCGAGGCGCCGGCGCTGTATTCCGATTCGTCGCGCAAGACGTACGTGCAGCACCTCGCCAGCTTCCGCGGCGAGAGCTCGGTGATCACGGTGGAGCCGTACGACATCGACGCGCTGCGCCGAGCGTTCGCCGACGCCGATGCCAATGGCTGGTTCATCGAGGCGATGTTCCTCGAGCCCGTGATGGGTGAAGGCGACCCCGGCCGCGGCGTACCGCGCCCGTTCTACGACGCCGCGCGCGAGCTGACGCGTGCGCACGGCGGCCTGCTGCTGGTCGACTCGATCCAGGCGGGCCTTCGCGCGACCGGCGCGCTGTCGATCGTCGACTACCCGGGTTTCGAGGACGCCGACGCACCCGACATGGAGACCTATTCGAAGGCGCTGAATGCGGGCCAGTACCCCCTCTCGGTACTGGCGGTCGGCGCACGCGCCGCGGCGCTCTACCGCAAGGGCCTCTACGGCAACACGATGACGACGAATCCGCGTGCGCTGGACGTGGCCTGTGCGGTGCTCTCGCAGGTGACGCCCGCCGTGCGCGAGAACATCCGCGCCCGTGGCGTGGAGGCGCTGGAACGCTTCGAGGCGCTGCGCGCGGAATCGGGCGGCATGATCACCAAGGTGCAGGGCACGGGCCTGCTGTTCTCCTGCGAGCTGGCTCCGCAGTTCAAGTGCTTCGGCGCCGGCTCGACCGAGGAATGGCTGCGCGAGCGCGGCATCGGCGTCATCCACGGCGGCGTCAACTCGCTGCGCTTCACCCCGACGTTCACGATCACCAGCGCGGAGCTCGAGCTGCTGGTCGCGATGGTGGGTCGCGCGCTGCGCGAAGGTCCGCGCGTGGAGCAGGCCGTGGCGGCCTGACGGACGCGTTCGCAGCAAAAAAGGCCGGCCCAGCGCCGGCCTTTTTCGTTTCCGCGGCTCAGAGGCCGAACCGCGCCTTGCGTTCGGCCGTGTACGCCCACCACGGCTGCGGCGGCTCGCCGTCCATGAAACGCGTGACCGACATGAAGACGTCGAGCACGCAGGGATCGTGTCGGACGCCGGTCACCTCGCAGAGCCGCCGGTACAGCGCCATTGGCGACTGCCCGACCAGCTGGGCGGGCGATTCGATGCCGATCCGCCGGAGGTCGCCCGCGATCGAAGGACCGACGTTGGGCAGGTCGGTGAGGTCGCGGAGACGGGCGCGATCGACGCGTGCAGGGTTCATGCGGCGCCCGACAGGCCCACCACCGCGCGCACCAGCGCGACCAGCGACGCCGTGAGGATCACGCCCCACGTGATCGCCGTGCCCCAGAGGCGCCCGAACGACACGCCGGGCGAGCGCGAGAGGCCGATCGCGTGCAGCACCCGCGCCGCGAACAACGACCCGCCCAGCAGCGCGACCCACGCGCGGTCCAGCCCGCTCAATTCGAGCAGCGCGAGCAGCAGCAGTGCGAACGGCACGTACTCGACGAAGTTCGCGTGCACGCGGATGCGCTGCAGCAACGCGGCATCGCCGCCATCGCCCAGGCCGATCCGACGTCCGCGCCGTGCGGCCACGATCGGCCACAGCAGCACGAGCAGCAGCAGGCCGTGCAGCCCCGCGACCAGCAGCGTGACCAGCGGCATCAGTGCCGTCCCCCGGTGATGGCGCGGGTGAGGAACCACAGGCCCACCAGCGCCGCCACGGCGATCGCGACGAGCCAGGGCCGCAGGCGCATCACCGGCTTGCGCGTGGCGGCCGCGATGTCGATGGCCGGCCGCGCGGTCGCCGGCGCCGCGGCGGCCTTCGCGCTCAGGCGCCATGCGCCATCGCGCAGCTCGACCTTGCCCGCGAGCGGCGGCAGCACGAATTCGTGCCAGGTGATGCGCACGTCGCCGGTCGCCGGCGCGAGCGGGTTGTCGCTGCTGGCCAGCCCGTCGCCTTCGGGTTGGTAGTCGCGTGCGATGCGACCCGGCAGCCGCGAGAAGTTCGGACGCAGCGTCTGCCACTGTCCGAGCAGCCGCACCACGCCGAGCGGCAGCGGCCGGCCGTCGAGCGTCACCGACGCCACCCACCATTCGCGGTTGCGCACCGGCAGCCGCGGCGGATTGCGGTGCGCCGCGTCGAAATCCGAGGAATCGATCGGGGCGGCGTTCCAGACGCGCGAATACCCGCCGTCCGCATCCTGCCGCCACTGGAACATTTCGACGCGGCGCTCCAGCCCGAACTGACGCGATTCGACGCGGAAATCCGGATCCTCGAGCGGGTTGGACGGCGCCGGATCGCTGTCCGGCGCGGTCTGCGCCCGCGAGGCGCCCGCGGGCCACAGTGCGGCGGCGGCGAGCATGAGCGCCAGGACGGCCGCCCTCATGCGGCGAGCGCGCGGGCGTGCAGCGCGGGCACCTCGTGGGTCGTGCCGAATCGCCCGTCGGGCGCCTTCACCACACGCGCCAGCGCGCAGCCGGGATCGTGGGTGAAATACAGATGGACGTCGCGCGCGAGCATGTCCTCGAGGAAGGCGCGCTTCTCGTCGATCAGCAGCTCGGCATTGCGGTCGTAGCCCATCGTGATCGGCACGTGGACCCACGGCCGCCCGGGGATCAGGTCGGCGCAGAACACGACGCCGCCATGCGGGTGCCCGTTCGAATGGATGGGCCCGACGATCTCCGCGAGCATCAGCCCCGGCGTGTGGCCGTCGCTGAAGTGGAAGCGCACCGCCTCGCCCAAGGTGCGCGAGTACTCGCCGTCGACCAGTTCCAGCCGGCCGGTCGCCTGCAGCAGTCCTGGCAGCGCGGGGATGAAACTGGCGCGGTCGCGGTCGTGCGGGTCCAGCGCGCGCTCGAAGTGGCGCTTGCCGACCAGGTAGGTGGCGTTGGGGAAGACGAGCGACGGCGCGGCGTCCGCCTGCCACGCCGAAAGCAGCCCACCGGCGTGGTCGAAATGCAGGTGCGAGAGCACGACGACGTCGATGTCCTCGGGCCTGAAGCCGGCCTGCGCGAGCGACTCCAGCAGGACGTGCCGGTCCTCGACCACCCCGTAGCGCTCCCGAAGCTTCGGCTCGAAGAACGCGCCGATACCGGCCTCGAACAGCACGGTCCTGCCGGCCAATGGCGAGGCCAGCAACGCGCGGCAGGCAAGGTCGATGCGGCCCTGCTCGTCGGGCGCGGCCCAGCGCGACCAGAGCGCGCGCGGCGCGTTGCCGAACATCGCGCCGCCGTCGAGCTTCTGGCGATTGCCGTCGATGGACCAGAGCTTCATGGCGTACTCCCGCGTCGGGGGCCACATTCCACGCCCCGCGGGGCATGCGGTCAAGGCGGACCCGCAAAAGCAAAAGCCCGCGACGGGCGCGGGCTTTTCGCGTGGTGGCCGGGGAGGGAATCGAACCCCCGACACGGGGATTTTCAATCCCCTGCTCTACCAACTGAGCTACCCGGCCACGCGGGAGGCGGCATGTTACGGAGCCGTGGAGGCGTTGGCAAGCCGCATACCGCCTGAACAGGCGCGGAGCCCCGCGCTTGCGCGTCACCGCCGCGGGCGCAAGATCGGACACCACCGCCCTGGAGAGCTGCAATGCGCACGCCGTTGCTCGCCACCCTGCTTGCGGCCACCGCACTCGCCGGCGGCTGCGCCTCGGATTCCGCCGCGCGTACCGCCGATCGGCTGGCGCTGTACCGCGCCCACGCCGGCCCGCCGGTGTCCGACTTCCCCTACTACCGGACCTTCACCGAGTGGACGCCGCTCGGCCGCGACGCACTGGCGGTATGGCTGTCGCCGACGCGTGCGTACCTGCTCGACACGCCCGACTGCAACGACCTCGAATGGGCGCACGGGATCCAGATCAGCGACACGAACGGCCGCGTGTCGGCGCGCTTCGACCGCGTGCAGCCGCTGGGCGTCGGCTCGGTACCGATCTCCTGCCGGATCGAACAGATCCGCCCGCTGGACACCAAGGCGATCCGCGACGCCGAACGGATGCCGCGCGCGGAACGTCGCTGACGGCGCGACGGGCACCCGCGCCGGCCTCGTCGAGGTCGCCGGGCTGAGAGAAACAAAGAAAGACGCCCCGGAGGTCCGGGGCGTCCAGGGTCGGGCCCCGAGGCGGGCCCTTCCACGCGGGGGAGCGTGATCAGTCTTCCGCGGCCCGATAGGCCACGAGGTAGCGGTCGGCCGCCACGGCGAAGGCCGCGCGGGTGACCGTCTTGCCAGGGTCGAAGTACGCCTTGAGCGTGGGCTGCAGGTCGAACGGCCCCTGCTCGACCGCGAAGCGCGCATTGATCAGGCCGAGGTCCAGCGCGTACTGCACGTAACCGCGCAGCGCCGCCGGGATCGACGCGGCATCGGCGATCGGCACGCGCTTGCCGTCGTAGGCCACCGTCAGCTCACCGCTGAACGCCTTGGCCTCGGACTGCAGCGCCATGCTCTGCACCAGCGAGTAGGCGAGCGACACGCGGGTCACGTAGTCGTTCGGCTTGAACGCACCATTGACCGTGCCCATCACGCCGTCCTGCTTCTGCTCGAGGTCGCGCAGCGCACCACCGCGGGCGATCGCCGACTCGGCGTAGGCGTAGCCCGTGCTGCCCGCGGCGAGGTCGCTGAAGCTCGACCGCCCGTTGAACGGCAGCGACTGCCGCACGTTCTGGCCCATCGACAGGTACTGCGCGAGCTCGATGCGCTTGAGCACCTGGTCCGGACGGAACTGCTTGTCCGAGTAGCCGTCGACCAGGCGGTTGGCGACGGCGAACTCGATCGCCTGGCGCGCCGGGTGGTTGGCGATGTCGTTGAGGCCGGTGTAGCCGCCCGAGTTGAGGAACGTGATCTCGCCATCGACGTAACCCGGCGCGGCGTAGCCGTTGGTGACCTTCGCCGGATCCAGCGCGACGCCGGACACCGAGCCGATGCCGCGCACCGTGAGCTTCCACTTGCCGGGCTTGCCGGGCGCACCGATCGTCACCGTGTCGCCGGCGACCGGCAGCGCGATCGACGATCCGTACTGCTCGCCGTCCGGATCGATCAGCACCAGCGCGACGGTGTTGTCGACCGTGGAGCGCGCGCTGACGAACGCGACGTCCGGGCCGACGTCGAATTCCATGGTGTCGACGGTGCCGACCGGCGAGAAGAACAGCGAGAACGGCTTCGGCGCCGCGCCGGGCGCGAGCACGGCGTTCGAGTTGAACGTGCGCAGCGCGTTGACCGTGGCGCCCCAACCGCCGCGCACGCCCGCCGCCTCGGCGACCGCCGCGTACGTGTTGACGTGGCCGGCGCCGGCTTCCCACGCGAGGCGACCGGTCATGTTGGTGGCGGTGCGACGAAGGATGTCCTTGACCTGCGCCGGCGTGAGGTTCGGGTTCGCCTCCAGCATCAGCGCGATGATGCCCGCCACGTGCGGCGTCGCCATCGAGGTGCCGCTCATGTGCGTGTAGAACGGCAGGTATTCGGGCGCGAGGGTTTCGGCGTCGTGCTGCGCTTCCAGCGGCGGCAGCGCGCCCGCGAGGTCGCGGGTGGCGACGATGTCGACGCCCGGCGCCACGACGGACGGCTCGTTGACGTAGGTCCAGCTGGTGCCGTCCGCCATGGTGAACGTGCCGGACTCGCCGCGCTTGCCACGCGAGGAGAAGCCGGTCAGTACGCCGTCCTTCTCGCCCGCACCGACCGAGATCACCCACGGCGCCTGCGCGTACGGGTTGTGGGTGTCTTCGCCCGGGCCGTCGTTGCCGGCGGCGAACACGCTCACGATGCCGCGCTTGTAGAGCTCGTACGTGGCGATGTTCACCGGGTTCGACGGATCGAACGGACCGCTGCTGCCCCAGGAATTGCTGACGACGCGGATCGTGTCCTTGTAGCTGAACTGGTTGGTGGCCGCGTAGTCCAGGCCGCCCACCGCGTCGAGGATGAAGAGCACGGCGCCCGAGCCGTAGCCCACCAGCGAGGCACCGGGCGCGACGCCGCGGTACAGGCCGTTCGAACGCTGGCCGCTGCCGCCGGTGATGCCGGCGCAGTGCGTGCCGTGGCCGGAACCGAGGTCGCTGTTGGGCACGTTCTCGAGGTAGGTCATCGGCACGATGCCCGGCGCGTCCTCCGCCGCCACCTCGTGCAGGATGTTCTGCGCGGCCAGCACGTTCTGGACGACGTGCGTGCCGAGCTTGAGGTCGTCGTGCGTGGCGTCGATGCCGGAGTCGTTGATCATCACGCCGACGCCCTTGCCGCTGAACGGCACCGCGCGACCGTAGTCGCCGGGGCTCGAGAACGTGCGCGTGGCGCTGCTGATCTTGTTCGCCTCGACGTCGAAATACCGCAGGGGCGCGTTCCAGTAGATCGAGACCACGTCGTCCTTGGCCGCCAGCGCGCGGATCTCGGCGGGCGTCGCCACCACGCCGGCGATCGGCAGCGTGCGCATGGTGCGGCCCTTCTCGATGCCGAGCGCCTTGAGCTCGGCGAGCTGCACCGCGTTGACCGGGCCGGACTGGCGGTAGGTCACGACGACGCCGAGCTCGTCGGTTGGCGACGCGGCGGCGATCTTCTTGATCAGGTTGGGGTCGAGGTGGGCGTCGGCGAGGGCGACGCCGCTGGCCAGCAGGCCGAGTGCGAGCGCGGAAATGCGGACCGGGAGGGAGCGGGAGCGCGGGGCGGACATGGGGGAGAGCCTCGGAGGTGATGCCCATGGGGCGGCACGCCAGTTGTCCCACCGCGGGCCGGGCGCGCGCATCGGGCATTGCCTCCACGCGCGGCAGGGGTAAACACCCAGGCGGCCATGGGTGGAAACGCCGTCGCGGGGAAGCCGGCCGGCGGGTTAGGCTCGCGTCGAGCGTGAAGACGCCTGCTTCACGCGCCCCGTTCTAGCGTCCCGTTTCACGGGATCTTTACGCCCAACCGGAGCCACCATGCCGCGCGTCCTCGTCCGCTGGTTCAGTCTCGCGCTCCTCCTGATCGCATCGCCGCTCGCGGCGGCGCAGGCCCTGCCGGTCAGCGTGTCGGTCAACGGCAACACCGCCAGCGTCGTCGTCGGCACGGCCGGCGCGCCGATCGCGGACATGACGCTCGCCTTCGACGATGCGCGCGGGCTCAGCGCGGCCAACCTCGGCATCAGTGCGCAACTCGTCACGCTCAACGACCCGGCCCTGCTCGCGCGCCTGCCCGGCACTCTGACTTCGCTGGACGCGTCGTTTCCGCTCCTGATCACGGTCGAGCCGCCTGCGGGCGGCCTGTCGTTCGATCGACTCGTGCACGTCGAGATCCACACGCACGCGCTCGTCTACACCTACGGCACCAGCTATCGCCTGTTCAAGGCGCCGCTGGGCGGCGCGTTCCGCGACATCACCAACGAGGTCGCGCAGGGCAGCGTCCGCGCGCGCGGCACGACGGGCGGGTTCTCGCAGTTCCTCGTGCTCGCCGACGTGCGCCGCACCGGTGATGTGGTCGACGAGAAGCTGCAACGGCTGCGCACGCGCATCGCCACGCTCGCGCCCGCCGAAGCGGCACCGCTGGAGGCCTACCGCGCGGCCGCGGCGCAGGCGGTCGCCGAGGGTCGCTACGACGACGCGCTCGCCAGCCTCGATGCGCTGGCCGCGCGCACCGATGCGCGCGCCGGAAGCGCCATCCGCGACACCTGGACGGCGGGCGGCGGCTCGACCAACGACGCCGGCGAAATCCTCGCGGGCGTCGACACCGCGAAGTTCTCGATCGCGTACCTGCGCAACTTCGGCCACTGAGCCTGCACGCGTTTCCGACGACGCCCCCGGCGCCCCCGCGCCGGGGGCGTTTCGCGTCGCGACCGACCACCCTGCCCGGCGGCAGCGCCAAGGCCTAAGATCAGCGGATGCAGGCCCGACTCATCGCCTATGTGCCCGAAGGAGCCGCGATCGCGCGCATCGTGATGCCGGGCGCGCGCCTGCGCATCGGGCGTTCGGACGACGCCGACCTCGTGCTCGCGCACGGCTCGGTGTCGCGCAGCCACGCGGAGCTGGAAAGCCTGCCCGACGGCACCTGGCGGCTCGTCGACCTCGGCAGCAAGAACGGCACGTTCGTCGACGGCGCGCGCATCTCGAGTACCGCCGTCGCCCGAAGCGGCTGGCTCCGCTTCGGCGACGTGCATTGCGAGCTCAGCATGCTCGACGCGCTCGCCGCCGAGGCGCAGGCCGCGCGATGGGCCGAGCGCCGCACGCATGCGACGCGCCTCACCCAGCGCATCGACGCGATGGCGCAGCCGCAGGACGGCGTGGCCACGCCGGCGCTGCTCGACCACAGCCTGCGCGCGGTGCTCGAGCTCGCCCAGTGCACGCGCGGCTTCGTGCTCGTGGCCGAAGGCGGGCGACATCGCATCGCGGCGTCGGTGGCGCTGGACGCCTCGCTCGCGACCGGCCCCGAATTCACCGGCAGCCTCGGCGCGGTCGCGCAGGCGCTGCGCACGCGCGCACCGGTCGTGTTCAACGACGTCGGCCAGGACGCGTGGCTGTCTTCGCGCGAGTCGGTCGTCCGCGGCGGGTTGCGCACGCTGGTCGCCCTGCCCCTGCTCGACGGCCGCACGCCGATCGGGGCGGTGTACGCCGACCGCCGCGAAGCGGGCCCGCCGCTGACCACGCTCGACGTCGAGCTGCTGCAGGCGTTCGCGGAGCGGTGCGCGTTGTGGCTCGCTGCGCGGCAGGAAGCCGGCGGAACGGCCGAGCCGCCGACGCCCGCCGATCTCTCGCACCTGTTGGCCGGCCACGCGCCGACGCAATGAGCGAGCCCACCGCCACCGGCATCTACGCGCAGATGGACCTCGCGCCCGGCACGCTCCTCGCCGGGCGATTTCGTATCGAGCGTCTGCTCGGCGTCGGCGGCATGGGCGTCGTGTACCGCGCCATGGACGAGTCGCTCGGCGTGCCGGTGGCGGTGAAGCTGCTGCGTCCCGAGATCGCGCAGCGCGCCGATGCGTTCGAGCGCTTCCGGCAGGAGCTCCTGCTCGCGCGGCAGGTGTCGAGCCCGCATGTCGTGCGCATCCACGACATCGCCCGGCACGAGTTCGCGGGCGGCGACACGCGGTGGCTGATCAGCATGGACCTGATCGAGGGCGAGGCGCTCGACCACCGCATCGACCGCGGCCCCCTTCCCGTCGACGATGCCCTGCGCATCGCCCGCCAGGTCGCGCTCGGCCTGGGAGCGGCGCATGCGCGCGGCGTCGTGCACCGCGACCTCAAGCCCGCGAACATCCTGGTCGATGCCAACGGCAATGCGTACATCACCGACTTCGGCGTCGCGCGGTCCATCGCAAGCAGTACGCGCAGCTCGACCGCGGGCATCGTCGGCACGCCGGACTACCTGTCGCCCGAGCAGGCACGCGGCGACCCGGTCGGGCCGCGCAGCGACCTCTACGCGCTCGGCCTGATCCTGCACGAGATGCTCACCGGCGAACGCGCGTTCGCCGCGTCCACCGCTGCGGAAGCGCTGGCGCAGCGGCTCGTCCGCAGCCCGCCGCTGGTCACCACCCGGCGTAGCGACGTTCCGGCCTGGGTCGCGCGGCTCGCCGAGCGCCTGCTGCGGCCGCAGCCGTCGCATCGGTTGCCGGATGCCGCCGCGGTGGTGCATGCCATCGACCGGCGCGACGTGCCGCGCGACACCGGCCGCCTGCGCATTTGGCTCGCCGCCGCGGCGATCGCACTGCTCGCGATCGGCGGCGGCGCGTACTGGTGGACGCATCGTCCGCCGCCGGGCGCGGTCGCGCCCACGCCCTCGCGTCCGCTCGACCGCGTGTTGCTGATGCCGCTGGAGGGCGATCGCCTGCCCGAGGCCGAACGCATCGGGCTTGACGTCGTGCTGCGCGAATCGATCGCCGATGCGCCCGGCCTGGCGCGCGTCGACCTCGACCGCACGCTGCAGGCGCTCGGCCAGCTCGACGCGGTCGGCCGGCCGGCGCTCGACGCGATGCGGCGCGCCGGCGCCGCCAGCCGCGTGGTGCGGCTCGAACTGCGGCCCGCCGACGGCGGTTGGCAGGTCCGCGGCGAGCACGATGCGGGCGGCGGCCGCTTCGAAGGGCCGCGCGC
>NZ_SMRQ01000074.1 GCF_004359965.1 Cognatilysobacter segetis
CGCGCCGCCGACCGCATGGCCGGCGGCGTGCGTCGCGTGGCGGACGCGCTGCGTGCGGACGGCGTCGACGGCGATCTCTGCGATGCGCTGCCGCTGCAGGCTTCCACGCTGCATCGCCTGCTCGGGCTCCTGCCCGGTCGCACCGCCGCACGCTTCGATGCGGTGGAGCCGCTCAAGCTCGACGTCCTCGTGGTCGACGAGGCCTCGATGGTTGACCTGCCGCTCATGTGCAAGCTCCTCGAAGCGTTGCCGACCGGCGCGCGGCTGCTGCTGCTCGGCGATCGCGACCAGCTGCCCTCGGTCGAGGCGGGCGACGTGCTTACCGCGCTCGTCGCCGCGAGCGACGCGCCCGTGCATGCCCGCGCGCCGCTCGCCGGTCGGCGCGTGCACCTGGATCGCACGTATCGCCAGACCGACACGCTGACGCTCGAGCCGGTCGCCGATGCGGTGCGTCGTGGCGATGCCGCCGATGCGCTTGCGGCCTTGCGCGCGGGCACCGATGGCCTGCGTTTCCACGAGGGCGCGCTCGATCCGCTCGCGCCGGATACGCGCGACGCCTTGCTCGCACCCTGGCGCGAACTGCGCGCCTGCAGCGAGCCGCACGACGCGCTCGCGCGCGTCAATCGCGCGCGCCTGCTCACGGCCTTGCGTGAGGGACCGCAGGGCGCCGTGCAGCTCAACACGCGCATCGAACTCGCGCTCGCCGGTGCGCAGCGCGAGCCGTATTTCCACGGGCGCCTGTTGATGGTCACCGAGAACAGCGCGCGACATGGCCTGTTCAACGGCGACGTCGGCGTATGCCTGCGCGACGTGGACGGCGCGCCGATCGCCTGGTTCGACGGTCCCGACGGCCCGCGCGCGTTCCATCCCGGCGCGTTGCCGGCGCATGCGAGCGCGTTCGCGACCACCGTACACAAGGCGCAGGGTTCGGAGTTCGACGTCGTGTGGCTGCAGCTCCCGTCCGTCGACACGCGCGTGCTCACGCGCGAACTCGTCTACACCGGCCTCACGCGCGCGCGCAGCGCGTTGCACGTGCTCGGTCCCGCGTCCGCCATCGAGGCCGCGCTGGCGCGGCACGCGCGACGCGTTTCGGGTCTGGCGCAACGCCTCGGCGCCGCCTGAGCGCCGCGGCGTCGGCGCACGCGTTAAGCAGCCGTTGGCGAAATCGCCGCGTTTCTTCACTCGCGATGTACCGGGGGCTGCCCACAGTCGGCTCACCGCTGCCGGCCGGTTGCCGGCTCCCCCCAAACCAACGGAGTCAACGATGAGCGACGTCAAGAAAGACCATAACCTCGGTTCCGGCACGGGCGCCGTCGCGGGTGCCGTCACCGGTGCGGCGATCGGCTCGGCCGCGGGCCCGGTCGGCAGCCTCGTGGGCGCCGTCGCCGGTGGCATCGTCGGCTCGAAGGCGGGCGACTCGATCGCCGAAGCCGTGAACCCGACGGGTTATGAGAGCCACTTCCGCGACAACTACACCAAGACTGACTACTACAACAGCTCGCGCGACTGGAACGATTACCAGCCGGCGTACAAGTACGGCTACGAGACGTACGGCCAGTACCGCGGCAAGGATTTCGACACCGTCGAGCCCGAGCTGGAGCGCAACTGGGACGCCACCAAGGGCCAGTCGCGACTGGCCTGGGGTGAAGCCCGCGGCGCCGTGCGTGACGGCTGGCATCACATCGAGCGCGCCATGCCGGGCGACGCCGACCGCGACGGCCGTTGAGTGATCGTCCACGCGGCCCCGCCGCGTGATCGCTAAGCGATACGCGTCAAACGCTGCGACCGCTACCCGCAGCATCGAGGGGCCGGGCAACCGGCCCCTCGTTCTTTTGTCGGGGCGAACCGCCCGCGGGACACCGCATTCCGGTGTGCGCCGGCGCCGTGCCGAAGCCACTGCGCTACGATTCCGCGTCCATGCACGCAGGATCGATCCATGTCCGAGAACGACAAGCCCAGCCGCGACGAAGCGGAAAACGCGGTGCGCACGCTGCTGCGCTGGGCCGGCGAGGACCCGACGCGCGAAGGCCTGCTCGACACGCCGCGCCGCGTGGTCGATGCCTACGGCGACTGGTTCAGCGGCTACGGCACCTGCGCGAAGACGTACCTCGAGCGCACGTTCGAGGAAGTGGCCGGCTACGACGAGATGATCGTGCTGCGCGACATCGAGTTCGAAAGCCACTGCGAGCACCACATGGCGCCGATCATCGGCCGCGCGCACGTGGGCTACCTGCCCGACGGCAAGGTCGTGGGCATCAGCAAGCTCGCGCGCGTGGTCGAGAGTTTCGCGCGCCGCTTCCAGGTGCAGGAGAAGATGACCGCGCAGATCGCCGAGGTGATCCAGCGCGTGCTGCAGCCGCGCGGCGTCGGCGTGGTGGTCGAAGCCAGCCACGAGTGCATGACCACGCGCGGCGTGCACAAGCGCGGCGTGTCGATGACGACGTCGACCATGCTCGGCGCGTTCCGCGAGGACGCGCGCACGCGCGCGGAGTTCCTGCAGTTCATCCGCAGCGGGCAGGGCGCGCGCTGACCGGTCGCGCGCGCCGCTAGCCGCGGCGCGCGTTCGCCTGCACGATCGCCTGGGCCACGCGGTCGATGTCCGCCGCGCCCAGGTGCAGGTGCGGCGCGAGGCGGAACACGCCGTCGCGCTCGATGCAGACCACGTGCGAGGCGGCGAACGACGCGCGCAACGCGTCCAGCCGCGCCGGCGGCGGTGCGATGCCGAGCAGGTGCGGCGATGCGGGCGACAGGCACCAGTCGCCGATGCCGGCGGCATCGAGCGCTGCGCGCAGACGCGCCGTCAGCTCGCCGAGCCGTTGCGCGACCGCCGCGGGCGTCCACTCGAGCAGCTGCGCGAGCGCGGCCTCCGCCGTCGCCAGCCGCAGCGGTTCCGTGACCTCGCCGCCGTCGAAACGGCGCGCACCGTCGCGGTACGGCGGCGGCGCGTCCATCCCGAAATGCCACGGACGCGCGGGCGCGCGGCCCTGCCAGTGCTGCTCGAGCGGCGCGATGCGCTCGCGCCACGCCGCCGATGCCCACAGCAGGCACAGGCCCTTCTGCATCAGCAGCCAGTTGTAGCCCACGCTCATCGCGAAGGCCGGTCGCCACCTATCGACGTCGCCGGGCAGCACGCCGAGGCTCTGGCTGAGGTCGAGCACCAGCGGCACACCGCGCGCACGGGCGGCGTCGGCGACCGCATCGAGATCCAACAGGCGGCCGTCGCGCCAGTGCGACTGCGACAGCACCAGCACGGCAGGGGGCGCGACCTCCAGCAGCCGCAGCGTGGCGGCCCTGGCATCAACGCGGTCGATCGCGTGCAGCGCGGCGCCGATCGATGCGCAGCGCACCTGCCAGGGCAGCAGCGTCGAGGGAAACTCGCCATCGAGCAGGGCCACGACGTCGCCGGCACGCAGCGGCCAACCGGCCGCGATCGTCGACATCGCGTGCGCGACCGACGGCACCAGTGCGACCGACTCCGCGTCGGCGCGGCCGTCGGCGTGGAACAGCCGCGAGCCGAGCGCCCGGACGCGCTCGATCTGCGCGTCCCAGTCGGCGAAGGACAGCCGCCACGGCGCGGCGCTTTCGTCCCAGGCGCGGCGCAGCGCGGCATGGACGCTACGCAGGCGGGGCGCGTTGGAGGCGGTGTCGAGGTAGAGCGCGCCGTCCGGAATCAGGAAGGCGTCGCGGACGTCGGGCGGCAGCGGCATGGCGCCACTGTAGAGCACGCCCAGCCGTCACCCGGCCGTCGCGGCCGCCGCCTAGGCTTTCCGCATGGGACCCGCACTGGACACCCGGACTGCCGCGATGCAGGACGCGCCGAGCCGCGCCCGCGAGCCCCTCGCGGCGCGCTACGGCGACGTGCGTGCGCGCAGCGTCGAACTGGCCGCGCCGGTCTCGCCCGAGGACGCGATGCTGCAGTCGATGCCCGACGCCAGCCCGACCAAGTGGCACCTTGCGCACACCACGTGGTTCTTCGAGACGTTCGTGCTCGGCGAGCTGGCGGGGCATCGCCCGGTCGACGCGACCTGGCAGGTGCTGTTCAACAGCTACTACCAGAGCGTGGGCCCGCAGCATGCGCGGCCGATGCGCGGGCTGCTGTCGCGGCCGTCGCTGGCCGAGGTGCTCGACTACCGCGCACGCATCGATGCGCGCCTGCAGGACGCGCTCGCGCGCGGCGAGCTCGACGACGCGCTGCGCCTGCGCGTCGAGGTCGGCCTGCAGCACGAGCAGCAGCACCAGGAGCTGATGCTCACCGACCTGCTGCACGCGTTCGCGTGCAATCCGCTGCGCCCCGCGTATCGCGACGACCTGCCGTCGCGCGGCGAGTGCGCCGGCCCGCTCGGCTGGCAGCGTTTCGACGAAGCGGTCGTCGAAGTCGGTGCACCTGCGTGGCCCGATGCGACGCGCGCCTTCGCGTTCGATCCCGAATCGCCACGCCACCGCGTGCTGGTCGCGCCGTTCGCGCTCGCCACGCGCCCGGTGACCTGCGGCGAATACCGCGATTTCATCCGCGACGGCGGCTACCGCACGCCGGCGCTCTGGCTCAGCGACGGCTGGGCGCGCGTGCAGGCCGAGGGCTGGGAGCGCCCGCTCCACTGGCTCGACGAGCAGCACGACTTCACTCTCGGCGGCGTGCGCGCCATCGACGACGACGCACCGGTCGCGCACATCAGCTACTACGAAGCCGATGCGTTCGCCCGCTGGGCCGGCGCGCGGCTGCCGACCGAGTTCGAATGGGAGCGGGCGACGCAGGGCGTGCCCGTCGAGGGCAACTTCGTCGACGAGGGCCGCCTCGCGCCGGCCGGCAACGCGGCCGCCGGTATGCGCCAGCTGTTCGGCGACGTCTGGGAATGGACGTCGAGCGCGTTCCTGCCGTACCCGGGTTACCGGCCGTGGCCCGGCGCGCTCGGCGAATACAACGGCAAGTTCATGGTCGGCCAGCAGGTGCTGCGCGGCGGCAGCTGCGCCAGCCCGCGCGACCACCTGCGCGCCAGCTACCGCAACTTCTTCCCGCCGCACGCGCGCTGGCAGTTCGCCGGCCTGCGCCTGGCCAAGGACCTCGCATGACGCTCCTGCATCCGCATACCCGGCTGGCGCCCTCGCCGCCGGCGCTGCTCGACCTGCATCCCACGCCCGACGACATGCGCGCCGACGTGATCGCGGGCCTGTCGGCCACGCCGAAGACGCTGCCGTCGAAGTACTTCTACGACGCGCGCGGCTCGCAGTTGTTCGAGGAGATCACGCGCCAGCCGGAGTACGACCTCACGCGCACCGAGATCGCGCTGATGCAGCAGTCGATGCGCGAGATCCGCCTCGCGGTCGGCCCGGATGCGCACGTGGTCGAGCTCGGCAGCGGCAGCGGGCGCAAGACGCAGCTGCTGCTCGGGGGGCTCGCGTCGCCGGTGGCGTACACGCCGGTGGAGATCTCGCGCGAGATGCTGCTCGACGCCACGCAGCGGCTGGCCTACGCCTTCCCCGACGTGCAGATGCTGCCGGTCTGCGCCGACTTCACCCGGCCGGTGCCGGTGCCGCCGTCGCTGATCCCCGCCGCAAGCACGCTGCTGTTCTTCCCCGGGTCCACGCTCGGCAACTTCGACGCGCGCCAGTCGGTCGACCTGCTGTCGGCCATGCGCGAGACGATGGGCGACGGCGGCCTCGCACTGGTCGGCATCGACCTGGTCAAGGACGTCGCCGACATGGAGGCCGCCTACAACGACGCCGCGGGCATCACGGCGGCCTTCACCCTGAACCTGCTCGCGCGCCTCAACCGCGAACTGGGCGCGGACTTCGACCGGCGCCGCTTCTCGCACGTGGCGCGGTTCTCGCCCGAGCGCAGCCGCATCGAGACCTCGATCGTCAGCCGCGGGCTGCAGGTCGTGCGCGTCGCGGGGCATGCGTTCGTGCTGGAGGACGGCGAGCCGATCCACGTGGAGATCTCGCACAAGTACACCGACGCCCACTTCGACGCGCTCGCCGCGCAGGCCGGGCTGCGCGTGAGCCATCGCTGGAACGCGCCGGCCGACCGCTTCGGCCTGCGGCTGCTGGAACCCGCATGAGCGGCGACGACCTGCTCGACTGCCTGATCGTCGGCGCGGGCCCGGCCGGGCTCACCGCGGCGACCTACCTGGTGCGCTACCACCGGCGCATCGTCGTACTCGACGCCGGCAAGAGCCGCGCGCGCTGGATCCCCACCAGCCACAACGCGCCCGGCTTCCCGCGCGGCATCGAGGGCCACACGCTGCTGCAGCAGCAGCGCGAGCAGGCGATCGGCTATGGCGCGGACATCGAGGACGCCTGCATCGCGCAGCTCAATCGCATCGACGAAGGCTTCGAGGCGGTCGCCGCCGATGGCCGCCGCTGGCGCGCGCGCTTCGTGATCCTCGCGACCGGCATCGTCGACGTGATGCCGCCGCTCGAGGGGCTCGAGGACGCGATCGCCAACGGCGCGGTGCGCCTGTGCCCGGTCTGCGACGGCTACGAGGCCAGCGACTGCCGCGTCGCCGTGTACGGCCCGGTCGACAGCACGGTGAGCCACGCGCTGTTCCTGCGTACGTTCTCGCGCGAGGTCACGGTGATCGCGAGCGACGACGCCACGCCGTCGCCCGACGCGCTCGCGCAGGCGCGCGATGCCGGCATCGACGTACTGCCGACGCCCGCCAAACTCGCGTTCGAGGGCCGTGCGACGGTCGCGCGCTTCGCCGACGGCCGCGAGCTGCGCTTCGACACGCTCTACCCGACACTGGGCTGCGCGCCGAACAACGACCTCGCCCTGCAGATCGGCGCGGAGCTCGACGCGAACGGCGAGATCGTCACCGGCGACGACCAGCAGACCCATGTCGACGGCGTCTACGCGGCGGGCGACGTGGTGAGCGCGCTGAACCAGATCGCCGTGGCGGTGGGCCACGCCGCGATCGCGGCCACCAAGATCCACAACCGCCTGCCGCGCAACTGGCGCGAGCGCGAGGACCTGCAACCCGAGACCGCGCAGGCGCTGCCCAGCCCGCCCGGCACCACCGGCCCGGAAACGCCGAAGTCGGCGCAGGCCTGACCGTCGGCGGTGCCGGCCGGACGTGCCGGCCCAGCGTCCGCGGCCGGGCGCATCGCCGCTAGACTGCACGCCCGCCTCCGTCGCTGGACCCGCCCGTGGACACCGCGCCCATGCGCGGGCGCCGTGCCGCGCTCGCCTTCATCTTCGTCACCGTGCTGATCGACGTGCTGTCGTTCGGCCTGATCATTCCCGTGCTGCCCAAGCTGGTGCAGATGCTCAACGGCGGCGACACGGAGCACGCCGCGTACTGGGTCGGCACCTTCGGCGCGGTGTTCGCCGCGGTGCAGTTCCTGTCGTCGCCGGTGCAGGGCGCGCTGTCGGACCGGTTCGGGCGCCGGCCGGTGATCCTCATCTCCTGCCTCGGCCTAGGGCTCGATTTCGTGTTCATGGCGCTCGCGCCGACGCTCGCGTGGCTGATGGTCGGCCGCATCATCTCGGCGATCGCGTCGGCCAGCTTCACCACCGCGAACGCGTACATCGCCGACGTCACGCCGCCGGAGCAGCGCGGCAAGGCGTTCGGCATGATCGGCGCGGCGTTCGGCCTCGGCTTCATCATCGGTCCGGTGATTGGCGGGCAGCTCAGCGAGGTGAGCCTGCGCGCGCCGTTCTGGGCCGCGGCCTGCCTGTCGCTGGTGAACTTCTGCTACGGCCTGTTCGTGCTGCCCGAATCGCTCGCGCCGGAGAAGCGCGCGAAGCGCTTCGACTGGTCGCAGACGCGGCCGTTCGCCTCGCTGTCGATGATCCGGCGCTACCCGCAGATCACCGACCTGATCGTGATCGTGCTGCTCGCGGCGTCGACGCATTACGTCTACCAGAGCACGTTCGTGCTGTACGGCGATGTCCGCTACGGCTGGGGCCCGAAGGACGTGTCCTACGTGCTCGCGGTGGTCGGCGTGCTCAGCGTGATCGTCAACGCGCTGCTGGTGGGGCGCCTGATCCAGCGCTTCGGCGAGCAGCGCGCGATGAGCATCGGGCTGGCCTGCGGCGTCGTCGGTTTCGCCATCTACGGCGCGGCGGCACAGCCCTGGATGTTCTGGCTGGGCCTGCCGATCAGCGCGCTGTGGGCGGTGTCGCAGCCGGCGGCGCAGGCGCTGATGACGCGCGAGGTCGGTCCCGAGGCGCAGGGCCGCCTGCAGGGCGCGATCATGAGCCTGGTCAGCCTGATCGGCGTGGTGGCGCCGATGACCTACGCCGCGACGTTCGGCTTCTTCATCGGCAGGCGCGCGCCGATGCACCTCCCGGGCGCGGCGTTCTTCCTCGCCGCGGTCGTGCTCAGCGTCGCCTGGCTGATCGCGATGCGCCATGCGCGTCGCCACGCCGCCGCGGTGGAACCCGCCGCCGCCTGAACGTGCGCGGCCGATTGGCGCGGCGTTGACGACGCCGCGTCGATGCTCGGTCGCTCATGAGCGCCGTCCTTCCATTGCCCGCCGAGGGCGCGATCGCCGCGCGGCAGGCCGGGCTGGTCTACGTCAGCGATACCGCGCCCGGCATCCGTCGCCAGAAGAAGGGCGACGGTTTCGCCTATCTCGATGCCGACGGCCGCGCGATCGACGACGAGGCCACGCTCGCGCGCATCCGCGCACTGGCGATCCCGCCCGCCTATACCGATGTGTGGATCTGCCCCGACCCGGACGGCCACCTGCAGGCCACCGGCCGCGACGCGAAAGGTCGCAAGCAGTACCGCTACCACCCCGACTGGGCGGCCGTCCGCGGCGACGGCAAGTTCGAGCGCATCGTCGCGTTCGGCGAATCGTTGCCGAAGCTGCGGCGGCGGCTGTCGCGCGACCTCGCGCAGCGGGGTTTCCCGCGCGACAAGGTGCTGGCGATCGTGGTGTCGGTGATGGCGCGGACGCTGATCCGCGTCGGTAACGACTGCTACGCACGCAGCAATAAATCCTTCGGCCTGACGACGCTGCGCAACCGGCATGTCGGCTTCCTGCGCGGCGGCCGCGCGAAATTCCAGGTCCGTGGCAAGTCGGGCCTCGATCACGAGATCGTGCTCGACGACGCGCAGCTGGTGAGCCTGGTCAAGCGCTGCCAGCAGCTGCCCGGGCAGTCGCTGTTCCAGTACGTCGACGACGACGGCGCGACCCAGCCGGTGGGCTCGTCGCAGGTCAACGACTACCTGCGCGGAGCGCTGGGCGAGGCGTTCACCGCGAAGGACTTCCGCACCTGGGGCGGCACGCTCGCGGCGATCGAGCGCTTCGCCGCGCTCGACGCACCGGTCGAGGCCAGCGAGCGCGAGCTGGCCTCGATCGAGAAGCAGGTGGTGGCGGAAGTCGCCGACATGCTCGGCAACACGCCCACCGTCTGCCGCAAGGCCTACATCGACCCCGCGGTGTTCGACGGCTGGCGCAGCGGCCGGCTGCGCACGCTCGCCGGCAATACGCGCAGCGCGCGCAGCTGGGAACGCGTGGCGCTGCGCTTCCTGCGCGAGGCGCGCCGCGCGACCGAACGCGCCGCGCGCAAGACCGCGCGGGCCGCGCGGC